>JAESUT010000122.1 GCA_016762995.1 Gammaproteobacteria bacterium
TTATTATGAGCAATTATAAAGCAGCTAGATGCCATCTGCCAATTGCTGCCACGGTGCAGCATTTTCGAGCTGCGCGGCGAGCCGCAACAGAGTCGCATCCCCTCCCCAGGCGGCAGTGAACAGTGTGCCTACTGGTAAGTTCGATTCAGTTACGTGCATAGGTACTGACATCGAGGGCTGACCCGTCCCGTTAGCAAGGGCAGTAAAACCGCTATAGGCTGTGAATCTGCCGCCATAAGCTTTTAGGTCTTCGCTGTCCATGTCTAGCCAACCAAGCTTAGCTGGGGTTTTGCTCAGTACTGGTTGAATAATAACGTCATATTGCTGATAGAAATTCTGCAGCTGCTGCTCGGCTACTAGTAGCCAGTTTCTAGCATCCACATAGGCCGTGGCGCTCACAGTTTGTCCGCGTTTGGCCATGGACAGGGTCGATGCCTCGAGAGGGCAGTCTTCTAGCGGAAGCTGTAGTGCCTCGGCCCTCTTGGCTATCGACTGATAGACGTAAGTATTAATCATGCGTGACATGGCTCGACTAGCAAGGCTGTGGTCGATTGGGTGAATCGCTTCCTCTACGTGGTGGCCCAAGGATTCGCAGAGCTGTACCGCCTTTTGTAGCGCTAAGACGCAGTCCTGATCGAGGGTTTCGCCAGTGGGGTGGTCAAATTGAACAGCTATTCTTAGTTTTGGGCTTGTCAGACTCGTTTCATGAATCGAATCGTAAAAAGAATCAGGGCTAGGAGGCAATGGGTACAGATGGGATCGGTCGAGTTTAATCACATCTAAGAACGCGGCACTATCGCGGACGCTGCGGCTCAGCACGTGCCCGACGCTCATGCCTCCCCAAGATTCATTCAATGTATCCCCAATGGCCGTTAGCCCGCGACTGGGTTTCAGTCCAAATAGGCCGCAACAGGAGGCAGGTATGCGAATGGATCCGCCGCCATCGCTCGCATGAGCGACTGGCACTATGCCGGCGGCAACCGCGGCTGCCGCACCGCCACTGGAGCCTCCTGTAGAGTAATCTAGATTCCATGGATTGCGGCAGGGGCCGTTGGCGCTCGCTTCGGTGGTTAAGGTGAGCCCAAATTCTGGTGTGTTAGTTTTGCCGAGTATCGGTAGGCCGGCCTCAATATATTTCGCTACGATGTTGGAGTGCTCAGGCGAAACATAGCCTTCATAAAGGGCGCTACCGAACGTCGTCGCGAATCCTTTTACTTCGGCGAGGTCTTTAATTAGAAAGGGGATGCCAGCCACTGGGCTTCGCTTTTGAAGCTCAAGCGTGTTGTCGACTTGCTGAGCCTGATCAAGGGCAAAATCGAAACTCTCATGCACGATGGCATTTATGCTGGGGTTAACCAGCCTCGCGCGATCAATGGCGCAGGCGGTTAGTTCTGAACTGGTGAATTCCTTATTGCGAATTCCTTCAGCGGCGGCGATTCCATCTAATTTTGCATAATCTGAATATTTCAGCATAGTAATCAATGAGCCTCAGTCTAAAAAATATTATCCGCGTCGTCGTCAGCCTGAACTAGTGATAGTCCGCCAGCATCTTGATCGTCATCGATATCCGTTTCATCAGCGCCTTTTCCTTCGGAAAGCTGAATTCTCAGGCGTAGATTGTTTTTCGAGTCGGCATTCTTAAGCGCTTCTTCGTGGCTAATCTTACCGCTTCTGAAGAGGTCGAAGAGTGCAGAGTCGAAAGTTTTCATCCCCTGCTGCTCGCCCTTTTCCATGACCTCCTTGATTTCCAAGACCTTACCCTGCTTGATTAGATCGCAAACGCGGGGAGTGCCTAGCAAAACTTCGATGGCAGCGACTCGCTTACCGTCGACGGTTGGAATCAGCCGCTGTGATACAAAACCCTGTAAATTTAGGGACAAATCTAGGAATAATTGTTTGTGCCGCTCCTCTGGGAAGAAGTTGATAATGCGATCCAAAGCTTGGTTTGCATTGTTAGCGTGCAGTGTCGACAAGCATAGATGACCTGTTTCTGCGAACGCCAGCGCGTGTTCCATTGTCTCTCGGCTGCGAATCTCTCCGATAAGAATTACGTCTGGTGCCTGTCGCAAGGTATTCTGAAGCGCTTCCTCGTAGCTATTCGTGTCAACGCCGATTTCGCGCTGATTGACGATCGACTTTTGGTGAGGGTGGATGAATTCTATTGGGTCTTCGATAGTAATAATGTGGCCGTCGCTGTTTTTATTGCGATGATCAATCATGGCTGCCAGCGAGGTGGATTTTCCTGAGCCGGTGCCACCGACAAATAAAATGATCCCATTCTTCTGCATGATCAAATCATTCAAGATAGGAGGTAGGCCTAGAGATGCGGCGCTAGGGATTTCCGTCTTGATGTTTCGCGCTACAATTGCCACTTCGCCGCGCTGCTTAAAAATGTTTACACGGAAACGACCGATGTCAGGGTCCGCGATGGCAAGATTCATTTCAGGGCTCTTCTCAAAGTCCTTTATCTGATCTGCATTCATGATCTGATAGGCGATTTTCTTGACCATGCCCTCGGGTAGCTTTTTGTCGACTAGGGGAGTGAGTTTTCCGAATGCCTTCATGCTAGGCGGTGCACCGGTAGTTAGAAACAAATCCGAGCCTTCTTTTTCGATCAACATTTTTAGTAAGTCATTAAAGCCCATAGTCGTATTCCTGCATATTGTGGATGCTAATTATTCTTGTAGAGAACGGCGCTGAATTGAATAGGCTCAAACGCTAGAACCTGCGTTCAGTATACCAGCCGACATCGGTGGCAGTTTCATCGATCTTATCGGCCACATCGAGCACCAATGCAAACAAGGCCATGCGGACTACTACGCCATTGTCTGTTTGCCGAAAGATAGCGAGGCTTGGATGTTGGTTGAGGTCATTGTCGAGCTCGTTAGCTTCTTCGCGCGAGTCCCGTGGCAATGGGTGCATAATAATGGTATTCGGCTGACAGTAGCGCGTATAGATGGACCGATTCAGCCGGAAGCGGCCTCGATAGATGTCTGCTTCCAGCTTCGTTGTAAAACGTTCTTCCTGTATGCGTGTTAGGTATACCGTATCATTGTCATTCAGGCCGGCTTCCATGTCCTCAGTTTCTACTACCTTGTGCCCCGCGGCCGTGAGCTCGGAGACAATTTCGGCAGGCATTTTAAGTTCTGTGGGTGATATAAGCGTGAATGTGATGTTGTCATACAGCAGCAATAATTGTGAGAGCGAGTGCACAGTTCGGCCATGCTTAAGATCGCCGATCATCGCAATATTCATGCCGTCTACCTGTCGATCGTTTGACAGTAATTCCTTCTTGATAGTATAGAGATCGAGAAGTGCTTGTGAGGGGTGTTCGTTGGGTCCGTCGCCGCCGTTGATAACTGGTACGCGACTGGCCTTGGCAAATTCGCTAACCGAGCCCGATTGGGGGTGGCGCATGACTATTACATCGCTATACCCGCTTATAACTCTGGCGGTGTCATAAAGTGACTCGCCTTTTGAAATGGAGGAGGTCTTTACATCGGAGGTTTCACGGACCTGGCCGCCCAAAAGGTTGAATGCACAACCGAAGCTAACCCGTGTCCTAGTGCTAGGCTCGAAGAACATATTGCCCAGAATCGCGCCTTCGAGGACTTTGGTGATACGCTCTCTGCGAGCATAGGGAATCATGGTATCGGCGACTTTGAAGACCCGATCAACATCTGATCTTTCAAATTGTTTTACGCTAAGTATGTGGGCGCCGCGAAATTCCATGGTTTGCTAAGCTCTGTGTAGGTTATGAGTCTAATTATTTAATCGAGATGCAGTATTCTAGCAAGAGTCAGCAATTTCATCCTCATAAGTTGCGTCTGTTAGATGGCACTAAATCAAGCGATTAAACCAGAGCGATACTACTACAAATGGGCGATTGGAAGGAATTGCTAAGTGGTATTGATGGTGCGCTAGGCGAAGGAACACTAGCCGTACGCAGGCGACAGAAGTCGCTATAATTAGATCTTCTAGGGGCTTATGGGCCCTCATTGGCGTGAGGTAGCGCCAGCACAGGGTATGTAGATGTCAGATAATTCAATTTACTGGTACGACTTCGAAACCTTCGGCAAGGACCCTCGTAGAAACAGAGCATCCCAGTTTGCCGGTATCCGCACCGACGAAAATCTGAACATTATTTCCGACCCTCTGGTGTTTTACTGTGCGCCAGCTGACGATTTCCTGCCTGATCCGATGGCTTGTCTGATAACTGGGATTTCTCCGCAGAAGGCGTTAGCTGACGGTGTCTGCGAAATGGAGTTCATCAAGCGTATCCATGAAGAATTTTCGCGGCCTGGTACTTGTGTTGCTGGCTATAACAGCATTCGTTTCGATGATGAGCTGACTAGGCAGCTACTTTACAGAAACTTCTACGACCCCTATGAGCGGGAGTGGAAGAACGGTAACTCCCGCTGGGACATAATCGACATGGCGAGGCTCTGTGCGTCGACTAGGCCGGAAGGTATCGTGTGGCCACAGCGTGAGGACGGCAGTACTAGCTTCAGGCTAGAGCAGTTAACCGCAGAAAACGGTATTGAACACGCCAATGCTCATGATGCACTTTCTGATGTGATCGCGACTATAGAATTTGCAAAACTGATCAGACAGAAGCAGCCGAAGTTATACGACTATGTATACAAGCTGCGTAACAAGCGCGCAGTACAGTCCGAGATAGACATGGTGACTCGAAAGCCCGTGCTGCATGTATCTATGATGTACCCCGCCACACAAGGCTGCCTGGCTCTGGTAATGCCGCTCTGTCCGCATCCCACAAACAACAATGGAATCATCGTCTACGATTTGCGTGAGGACCCAGAACGTTGGGCGAGCCTTAGTGTAGAAGAAATTAGGAAGAGAATTTTTACGTCACGGGACGAGTTGGAAGAAGGCGTAGAACGTATCGGGCTGAAGACTATTCACATCAATAAATGCCCGGTTGTTGCCTCGCCGGCGGTCCTGTCTAGTCAGCGTGCCGAGCAGTTTGGTATTGATTTGGACAGCTGTAAGAGTCATTGGAGCTACCTGCAAGACAACAGCGAACTAGTGAGTAAAGTCGCTGAGGTGTTTTCCGAGGAGTTGGGGCAGAAGGAAGCAGATCCTGACTATATGATCTACAGCGGTGGGTTCTTTTCAGATTCTGATAAGAAGCTAATGTCTATGATTCGTTCGACCTCAGCTCAAGATTTGGCTCGACTAGATTTGCCATTTCGCGACGCTAGATTAGACACAATGTTGCAGCGCTATAGGGCGCGTAATTTTAAGGACACATTGAGCGGTCAAGAGCTCGCCGAATGGAATCAGTTTAGGCGCGAGCGACTAGTTTCAAGTGAGGCGCGCGCGTCATATGAGCAAGGCTATGCCGAGGCGAAAGCGAAAGCAGGGGATTCGAGCCAAGATCTATTTAAGAACTTGGATGACTATGTGGCTGCGATTACAGCAATTGATGCCACGCCTGAATAGCTTGGGCTACACAAGTGTGAGTAAAGTAGCTAGAATCCGACCTTCACAAGAAGGGCAGTAAATCACAATACCTGACAATTCTTGACTAATTGATATTTAAAAAATAAATGGACAAATTTAAAGAGATACGGCCCTATCACGATCATGAGATTCGACCTGTCTTAGATCGTCTAGTCACCAACCCAGAATTTCTCTCAAGTATCGCCAGTTTCTATGCGCCGAAAATGTCGCGTCTTTTCCCAGGCATGATGCGATTGATCGCGCGTAACAAGCTGAAAGGTCAAGTTGCTTCGGTTCACGATGTGGCGAGCATGCAGGATGTTATTGCGGAATACATGTACAAGATGATCGAGGATACGACGACGAGCCTGACACACTCAGGCTTAGAGCTCCTCGACAGTGAGAGGAGCTATTTATTTGTGAGCAACCATCGTGATATTACGATGGACCCTGCCTTTGTAAATTACATGCTGTATAGCGCAGGAAACAGGACGGTGCAAATAGCCACGGGTGATAACCTGTTAAAGAAGCCGTTTGTGTCAGATTTGATGCGTCTCAATAAGAGTTTCATCGTGCCGCGATCACTGAGTGGTAGAGAACTGTTACAAGGTTTAACCTTGCTTTCTGAGTACATGCACCACTGCATAGAGCAAGGCAGTCATGTATGGATCGCGCAGAGAGAAGGGCGAGCGAAAGATGGAGTCGATAAGACAGAGGCCGCGCTGCTTAAAATGTTAGCTATGTTTCAGCGCAAGCAACCACTCGGTGAAAGTTTGCAGAAATTGCATATTGTACCGGTGTCAATTTCCTATGAGTATGATGCCTGTGATGTTCTTAAGGCCGAAGAGCTGTATGCGCTCGATTCCACAGGTTCGTTTACCAAGAATGAAAAGAGTGACATTCAGAGCATAGTGGCAGGAATGATTGGTTTTAAAGGGGCGGTTCACGTTGCCTTTGGTAGTGAGATGCAATACGAAGGCGATGACCCAGATGTGATCGCAGCTCGTATCGATTCGCAGATACTGGGGAACTACAAGCTACGGGACAGTAATTACATCGCTTTCGAATTACTAGAGGAAAAAGGTCTGCTGCCGGAGAGTGCGGCTGGGCTGGAAATTAGCGTCCCAGAAATAAAGAAAGAGTCGAGAGAGGTATTCTCGAATAGGATAAAGCAGGTTGATCCAAAACTACATCGGCACTATTTGTTGAGTTATGCTAACCCGGTGATTAGCCGAAGTCGCATTCATATCTCAGCGTAATTTCTGCAACACCTCGCCTAAGCGAGCAGCGAAAACTTGTCGCGCAGATTCGTTGAGTGGACCCAATGCAATAGATTGCATCTCCGTGTTCATGGCGTACTTTAAGTTTTGTTTTGGATCTGGCTTTGCTTGGCCGAAACCGCTTTTAAGTTGCTCTAGCTGAAACTTCATTCGGAGTGCTTTGTCTTCTGCTGGTGAGTCGACGTTCGCTCGAATCTCTGCCTGTATGCAGAGTTGCCTAAATGTGTCTTCGTACTGCGTGCATTGCTTAGCTAGTTCAGAATTGGACTTTGCGGAAAATATTGCACTATGTCTCGCCTTCAACAGGTCATCTACTTCGGTATTGCCACTCTTGTCCGCCTTGTTCCAGGCGTCGAGGTCAAAAGCCTGCTGCACGGAGCTAAATTTTTCAGTATCGCTCTCGCCTAGCAGGGCCTTCTCGATATCTTGTAACGTGGAGGCTTTCTCGAGAATGGTTTGCATCAACTGCTGTTGTCGTTTATCGGGCAATGCTCGAAACCTAGAGTCGATCTGGCGCTTCGCCGCGTTAAAGCGGTCAAGCAACCGTTTGCGTTGTGATTTGATCCGCGGATCTAGTGAATTTGAGAATTCTTGAGCCAAATCCTGATAAGACGTTCGAGATTCACGGAAAGCAGAATCATCCTTCTTCGTTATGGCATCTAAAGAGTTAAGTATCTCGTTGAGTCGAGTCTCGATCTTTTGGAGGTCTTCGCGTAATGCGCTCGAAGCCTGATCGCGTTTGTTGAAAATGGTATCGCAGGCAGCGCGAAAGTCTTGCCAATATTTCTGATCTTCTCGGTAAGAAGTAGGGCCTATTTTTTTCCATTCCTGCTGCAAGCGCTTCGCCTCGTTCATGGCGTGTTTGTTATCTTCGATCTTGCTCAGATCTTGCGCATGGGTTATTAGTTCTTGTTTTAGTTTGGCGCTGACTGATAGTTTGTTCTTGCGCAATTTCCGTAACTGATTGACTGTCTCATAGAAGCGTTTCTGCAAACTCCTAATTTTACTCTGCTCTATAGGGGCATACAATTTCCAATTATTTTCGGAATCGCTAAGAAGTTTGTTCAATTTAGGAAGGTCGGGCTCATCGTCAGCCTCAATCAGCAGCTTATGTTCAACTTCAAGTGACTCACATATCTCTCTGCGCTTTGATAGATTTTCAGCCATCTTCTTCTTGCGTTCTTTGAAATGAGCCTTGCAAGGTTCATAGGCTTGATCTGATAGCTTTTTAAATTCCTTCCAGAATTGCTCATTTTGGCTGGAGCGACCGAGGGCCTTCCATTCTTTGTGCATCTTGCTAATATTTTTTGAGCGGTCAGACGCGTGCATCTCTGATTCGATAAGATGCTGCATCTGAATTATCAGTTCCTTCTTCTTCTCAGTTGCGGCAAATATCTTCCAATCGCGAAGCTCTATGAGCTTCTCTTTGTGTACGTTGGACTTCTTTAGAAGCTCGGCCCGTACCTGATTAGCGGTATTGCTTATATTTCCTTGAATCTTGTCCCAGCACTGTGTCGCGCGTTCTGAATTTCCAGTCTCAAGAGCCTCGGAGAGGGAGGTGAGTAGCTCCTCTGTTTTGCTCTTCAATTGTTCCTGGTATTCATTGTTCTTGGTGATTTTAGCCGCGATGTTGGTCTGTAGACCCTGAATCTTAGCTACCAGCTCCTTTTCTGTGTCGTTTAGCCTGGCTTGCAGTTTTCTGAGTTGTGAGCGAATTTCAAAGAGTCGAGCAGTGTTCTTGTAGCTAAGTTTTTCGGCCTCTTTTTCAGCGGCGTCGAATTCAATGCTGGGCTCTAAGAGAGGGACGTCAATTTTCTCCGACTTTTCAGTTTTTGCTGTCTTGCTGTCTGCGGAATCTTCTGCTGTTTTCGAAGCGACTTCGGCTTTCTTAAGGTTGGCTCCAGCTTCAGCTTTAGTGTCGGGCTTACTGGATTCACTGTCGGTGCTAGAAGTGCTCTCTAGGCGGCTGGCGATGGTTTTGCTGACAGTTTTATCTTTTCCGGTAACTTTGGCTAGAATCTCTTTAAGGAGTTGAGTGTCAGTGATTTTAAGTGCGGCCGATTTGCGTGCATGAACACTGCCTGCGAATAGGCAAATATCAGCGAGATCTTCGTTCAGTGCTACGGCAGCGACGGCTAGATTCCCAATACTCTTCAGCTTTGTAATCAGAGCTATTTGCTTAATGCCGTTACTGGCTAGTTGCTCTAACTTCTCGATACGCTCGATTTCGCTGTGATTGCTTTCCAATGTGCCCGCGACAATTCGGTAGATTTGCTGTTGGGCAGTCTCCTGTACTTTGCCGCCTACGTTCTGTAGCTGTTCGAGCGCATCAAATTGAGTGATGCGTGTAATGGCGCAGCAACGCACGGCTTCGTATTCATCCTCTTGTGCTATTTTGAGGAAGAACTCTGCAGCACCTGGCTCTTTGAGGTCTAGTTTCTCAATAGTAACAAGACGCTGTGCGGAGTCTTGATGCAACCAAGTATTGTCTATTAGGGAAGATGCAGGATTTGAGACAGTTGTCATGTACTACGAACCGAAGGATTTAGCTGGATTATTGTAATTTCTATGCTGATTTCTCAGTCTAGCGAGCGCGTAAGCTAACTATGCCACAAGTGTAGCAGATGTTGTTTCAATCAAAACAGAAAAGAACTCTGCTGAAGGCGAATTTTGATAAATTCACAGGAAACTGGCCTGCAAATGCTATAATTCGCAGATCAATTGGCAGTAATAGAAAGAAACTCGAGGACTTAGCTGGATGTTGGCGGATGACGTAAAGAAGAATATTCAGTCCACCTATCGACAGTTGCTCGAATCGAGAGACCTCACTCCGCGTTACGGTCAACGTTTGATGATTGCTGAGATCGCAAAGACCTTGTCTACGCTTACCGATGATGATGCCAAACCTCCGATCTGCGTGATTGAGGCAGGTACTGGCACGGGCAAAACGATGGCCTATGTACTTGCCGTGTTGCCACTCGCCAAGGCGCTTAACTTCAAGGTAGTGATCGCGACAGCAACGGTGGCGCTTCAAGAACAGGTGGTGCTTAAAGACCTTCCTGAGATATTGGAAGGCTCTGATCTTAGTTTTAGTTACTCCTTAGCGAAGGGTAGGGGGCGGTATTTGTGCCTCGCCAAACTCGATATGCTGCTTAGAGGTAATGACAGCATGCAAGCGATGATGGACTTGTACGGAGAAGAATTAGACGATCCGGCCGAAGGAGATCATGCGCTCTACGAGAAGATGTTGGAGCAGTTGAGTACGGGTAATTGGAAAGGGGATAGGGACGACTGGGAAAGCTCACTTAGCGATACTGACTGGAAGCCGGTAACCGTCGACAATGCACAATGCATGGGGCCGAAGTGCAGCCACTTTAGAAATTGTTGTTTCTACCAAGCCCGGGACTCTATGGACAAAGCAGACTGTATCGTTAGTAATCACGATTTGGTCTTGTCCGATCTGGCTTTGGGTGGCGGAGTTATTCTCCCTGAACCGGAGAAATGCATCTATATTTTCGATGAGGCGCACCATCTGCCATTGAAGAGTAATACCCACTTCTCTGCAAACACACGAATCAAAGCGACCATCACTTGGTTAGAGCGAGCCGATACTCTGTTGCTGCGCTTGCTCAAGGATGACTTTATCGATGGGACAACCCAGAAATCACTGCAGAAATTGCTCGTTAATTCTAGGGAGCAGCTTGACCATGCGTGGTTGATAACGGAGCAAATTCTTGAGTCTATAGATCAAGCGGATAGCTATGACAACCGAATCCAGCATGCGTTTGCGCTAGGAGTAGTCCCTGAGGAAGTGAGAAGTCTGGCCGTGAATCTTGCCAATCTCTTTACGCGCCTAGGGGCGGCATTTCAAAGCATAAGCGATGATTTGAAAGAGGCTATGGAGGATGGCGGCGATGTAAAACGCAGGCAACTCGCTGAGCAGTGGTTTCCATTGATAGGCTCGCAGCTGAAACGAGCAGAAGCAAATCTTGGGCTTTGGCTAAGTTATGCATCCGTAGACTCTGAGGGTAAGGCGCCTGTCGCGAGATGGCTCACTTACAATACAAATGAAAGCTTTGCGGATATTGGCTTGTCCTCGAGCCCGGTCTTGGCCGCAGATAATCTGCAGCAGCGACTCTGGGACAATTGTGCCGGCGCGGTGCTTACCTCCGCCACGCTCTCCTCCTTGGGAAATTTTGACATGTTGCAGATGCGAGCAGGTTTGCCGGAGCATACGCACTACCTGAGTATTTTAAGCCCATTCGATTTTGCGAATGCTGCGAGCTTGGTTATTCCCAAGATGGACTGCGAGCCATCAGACTCAGTTAAGCATACCGATTTTATCGTGAAGGCAATTCCTAGAATAGTAGATAAATCTGGCGCTTCGCTCATGCTTTTTTCTAGTCGGAGACAGATGCAGGATGTTATGCAGTTGCTGCCGCCAGTGTGGCGCGATCTAGTCTTATGCCAAGATGATTTTCAGAAGTCACAGTTAATAAAATACCATCGGCAACGAGTAGATAAGGGGGAGGGTAGTCTGATCTTCGGCTTGTCCAGTTTTGCGGAAGGAGTGGATCTGCGAGGGAAATATTGCACCCATGTGTTGATAGCAAAGATTCCTTTTGCAGTACCGAACGATCCGATTGAAATGACGCTGTCGGAATGGATCGAGCAGCAGGGGCTCAATTCTTTTATGACGTTGGCTGTGCCTGACGCGGCTTTTCGGCTTGTTCAAGCCAGTGGACGATTGCTACGCAGTGAATCGGACACAGGATTGATAACTCTCTTCGACGAGCGCATAGTTAGCAAGCGTTATGGAAAGACGATCCTCGAATCGATGCCGCCCTATAAGCGCGAAATATTCATGTAAGAGACAAAACAAGTTAATACAGAGTAATGAAACCGGGTTGGCAGTATTGGCTATTAGTTTTTTCTACCAGACTTGCGGTTAACGATTAAGTAAGCCGCAACACCACCTATCGTTCCCCCGACGGCGCTGGATGCCAGCATGCCGAGAAGCGGGCCAAGCCCCAGACCGATTACGATGAGTCCCGTAGTGATACAAAGCGCGTAGGTGCCTTGTTCGGAGTTCTTTCTGGCTTTCTTTTTCGACATAGCAGCTCCAAAGGTTAGCTGGTTTTTGTGCTAGTTTGCCTTTCGCACAGAATATATCAAGGTGCTAAGGCTCGAGTATTGATCTGGGTCTATTGCAGTGTTGCCGATGCTATCTATGACTTCTTGGCCCTCTACGACTTTTCCGATAACCGTGTATTTTCCAGACAGCCGTTCGGCGCTTGCAAGGCTGATAAAAAACTCTGGGCCATTGCTGTCCGGGCCGGAGTTCGCTAGAGCGACGGTGCCGCGTTCGATAGGTCGGCTCTTTAGAGAATCATTGTAGCGGTAGCCTTGATTTTCATAAACTGATTTTACACTCAAATTTTGAAGCATTTCGAGAACCTGATACTGCCTGTTCAGCGCCACCTCGACATCTGTGATATTTTTTTGTGCATAGAGTGGTGTGAGGATCTCCTGGTGAAAACCAGACTTCGATTCAATGTTGAGCACATCGGCGAAGCTACCGTCGGCGTTCAGTGCTGATATCTGATCTAGACCGAGAGCATCTGCGTTAATCTCGTCGTTGAGGAGATTAACCTGAAGTCCCAGTGGATTATACGCTGGGCTACCTGCTTGAATGATGAAGCCTGGCACTACCCGATGAAAGCGCATGCCATTGTAGTATCTTGCCTGAATTGCCTCTCCAGTGTCCTGATTTGTAAATTCTATCTCTCCCTCGGCCAGTGCTATAAATTTCTCGACATTACGGGGAGCTTCAGTAGGGAAAAGTTCAAGGTATATTTCACCCTGTGACGTGCTTATACGCATCAACGGATTCTGTGGATCCTCCATGGCAAGTAATGCCGTAGAAGTGTCGGCGATCGCTGTGTTCAGCGAAGCAAGCAGGCTAAAAACGAGCAGGAGAAGACTGGGATTAGTGAATTGATGCATGGCGCTCTACTGCAGCAGGTGATGATCGGGGGGAAGGTTTTTGGAAATCCAAATCGCTATCTTATGACGCATATTAAGCAAGTTCTCATCAGGTGTCGCTAGGGATTGTATGACGCCGTCTTTGACAAGCAGTAGGTAGATCGCACGTACCTTTGTATCGACATGATCGGTGGTCTCGAATTTCCCAGCGCCACGTGCCTCGAAATAGCGCGTGCCAACTCGTATCGCTTCTTTTAGGAGCTCGTTCTCATTTTTAATCTTTTTCATGTCTGCTTTATACTCCATCCACCCCTAATTGGCGGGTTCTACCGATAAACTATCGACGCAAAGATTGTAGGGCGAAAGCGGCTCCTCATGCAATACGCCTCTTCGTAAGTCGCTGGATGTACGGCTCTAATGAGTGCGAACATGAGAGTTCGTTAGAGATGTTGATAAAGGGCCAGTTCTTCATGAGTGTCGATGTCTAGCAGTATGCCCGGGTCAGAGACTTGCAGGCATTGAACAGCCTGCGGATACATGCCGGTGAGCCTTTTACCTCCCTTATCACCAGTTAGCGCTTTAAGGTCGGTAAAAAAATTTTTGCCAAAGGCCACGGGATTGCCCGCTCTAAAGTCAAACGTTGGGGTAACGATGGAATTCCGGGTGACATGCTCGGCAATGAGGCTGTAGGTGGAGGTCTCTATAAATGGCATATCGCCTAGGCAGACCACGCAGCCATCCCAGTCGCCAATGTTTTGAGCTGCGAATGCCAGCGTTGCTCCCATCCCTTGTTCTGCACGCTCGAAACTTAGGATCGATGTTTCTGGAGCTAATTCTTGTAGTGCTGCAGCCATCTCAGGACGAGTAACGACGAGCCGTTCGGGGAATACCTCGGCAATTCGCTGCACAGTCTGTTGAAAAATAGATTCCCCGCTCGATAGCCTGGCAAGTAGCTTGCTACTGCCAAAGCGGCTGCTGAAACCAGCCGCTAATACGATGGCACCTATTATGGGCTTAGTCATGGCAGATAGCGTGGCCGCTTCAACCTGTCATAAGACGGGAAGCTTAGTGGAGGGTCTTTGTGGATTTGCGAAAGGGTTCAGTTTCTTGCTGGCTAATCTCTACCACAAAACTCTCTTTCCCCTGTTCTCGTATTTGCTCGTTTTTTTCACCGCATATTAGCGGCGACTCAGCAGTCGCTATCTCGGTGTTAGGCTCACTTATGGCTGCCTGTACAGGAGATTCAATCTGTACAGCGGCAAGTGCTTCTAATTCTTCTTGTGCCTGATTCTGGGATGCTAGCTGGGTCTTGATCTGGTCGCTTAAATGGCGACGTAGCCTATTCACCACACTAGTCATGACCTCTATGGTTTGACTAAGCTGATCTAGCGTAACCAGAGTGCGTTCCGGGTCGTCGTCAGCGTATTTTTTTTCGCTCATGTGTGCTCCATTTGGTACAGGCTCCAAAGAGTCGATACTAAATCGTAATGCCAGACCTTAATCCCAGGTCAAAGCACCGCCAGTTTGATATTCGATAACTCGCGTTTCGAAGAAGTTCTTTTCCTTGCGTAGATCCATTATTTCAGACATCCAAGGGAACGGATTCTCAGCTCCGGCGAACTGCTCAGGCAGGCCAATTTGAACGAGCCTTCGATTCGCGATGAATTGTAGGTATTCTTCCATCATCACAGCATTCATACCGAGTACGCCGCGCGGCATAGTGTCTCGCGCGTAATCAATTTCTAGAGCTGTAGCTTGCAATATCATCTGTGTAGCTTGTTCCTTCATCTCGTCGGTCCACAGTTGTGGGTTTTCCAACTTGATCTGATTGATCATGTCGATGCCGAAATTGAGGTGCATAGATTCGTCGCGCAGAATGTATTGGAACTGCTCCGAGGTCCCCGTCATTTTATTGCGTCTACCCATGGATAGGATCTGGGTGAAACCGCAGTAGAAGAATATACCTTCCAGACAGCAGTAGAACGCGATCAGATTTTTGAGTAGAGCCTGATCATTTTCAATTGTTCCTGTATTGAATTTCGGATCGCTTAATTCTTGCGTGTATTTAAGGCCCCACGATGCTTTCTTGGCTACCGAAGGTACCTCATGGTACATATTGAAAATTTCGCCCTCGTCCATGGAAAGGGACTCAATGCAATATTGATAGGCGTGAGTGTGAATAGCTTCTTCGAAAGCTTGGCGCAAGATGTACTGACGGCATTCGGGATTGGTGATAAGGCGATAGACCGCTAACACTAAGTTATTGGCAACCAGAGAGTCAGCTGTAGCGAAGAAGCCGAGGTTGCGCTTGACAAGCAGACGCTCGTCGTCGCTCAGGCCACTTGGGTCGTTCCACAACGCGATGTCTCTGCCCATCTGGACTTCCTGAGGCATCCAGTGGTTGGCGCACGAGGCGAGGTACTTGTCCCAGGCCCAGGTGTACTTGAATGGCACCA
>JAESUT010000123.1 GCA_016762995.1 Gammaproteobacteria bacterium
CTTCGATTGAGCCAAATAGGTCAACCCGGAATATTAGTTACTGCAGGGCTAAACTTGGAAAGCCCAAGCGTTACCGACCCCTTCCTCGGTATCGATAGACGCCTCAACCGTCAGGGCAGAGGTAACTACAGCCTAGGATTTAGGCACGACATGCCTACACGCAATTTTAACTATGGGCTCACCTATCAAAGAGGCATCCTAGATAGCAACAAGGCCTACGACATCGACAGAATCGAATCTTACAATTCGGATGCGTTCTTAATTCTCTTCGTTGAATATCAGGGCTGGGAAGGAATGACGCTGCGATTCGAAGCTACCAACCCCCATGAGAGTACACGCTGCCGTGTTCGCCTTCGCTATAACGGCGGCACAATCGCCACTGGCGCACTAAGCGAGCTAGAAGATTCATGCAGCCACACGGGCGAGAAGTACGCGATAAAAATACGCGGCACTTTCTAAAAACCCTAGTAGAAATCCATGCAAGCAGATTGCTTCTGCAATCTGCTAAAGCTCCTTCAGTTAGTGACGATAGTTATCTTCTTGGGCTATGTGGAAGTCCTCTATAAATCGGGAAATATGGCACTTTTGCCCTCTTTATTACACAATTTGTCACAGTATTGCAGAAACCCCATCAGTATACTCACGCCCCGTTAGAGCAATAACTTTTCGACCCATCCAAAGCATCAAGACCCCGTGTTTGACCTGCTAATCAGCAGAGTTATTTTGGATAGCGGTTTTTTGGCATGACATTCATTAAAGCAATGGAGCACTACAATGAGACGGCGTCTCTCACGGCCTGAAAAATTTATCAGACTTAGCTTACTTGGCCTCGCTATTGCGGGGGCAAGTCATGGCCATGCACAACAGACCGATCCCGATGTCGCCGATTCGTCAACCGTGGTCTATGAGGCAGAGTTCTTCACGCAGTATTCCCCCGTTTCCGTCAACGACATGATTGATCGCATTCCCGGAATCAGCCTTGCTCTGGGCAATGGCAGCAATGGCGGCAGAAATAGTCGCGGCCTCGGCTCCGGTGAAGGCGAAATCCTCATCAATGGCCAGCGTACGACAGGCAAAAACAATGAAGGCCGCAGCCAGCTAAGCCGTATCGCGGCAGATCAAGTGGACTACATTGAAATTATACGTGGCACCTCTGATGACATGGACATCCGTGGCGGCGGACAGGTCGTTAATGTTGTACTGCTCGATGCGGAATCGCGCTCCAGCATTTCCACCGAAATCAACATGGACCGCTTGCACGACGGCACTCTCGATCCTGGCGCCAAACTTTCCTATGCCGGCCAAACTGGCGCATTCAACTACCTATTCCATATCGAGGCCGAACCACGTTACAACAACCGGTTTACCAATGAGTCCAGCGTTAATCCAGAGGGTGAACTGCTGGAAACACGATTTCAGGAAAACATACGTAATCAAACGGAATACGAGACTAGCTTCAATTTAGGCTACCGGTTTCAGAAGAGCATGGTGCAATTCAATGGTCTCTATGCCGAAAGTAATCCACCTACCGATATTAGCCGCGTTATCAATGACTACTCCACCGGCAGCTTGATCACAACCATCGAGCGCGAAGATGAACAACGCAACCGTAGCAATTGGGAAATTGGTGGCGATTACGAATACAGCTTCAACAACGGCAGTAAGTACCGCTTCTTATTCATAGCAAACGATCTCGACTTCACCTATACACGAGACCGCTTCGACGTGTTTGCCGAATCTGAAACTAAAGACCTTTTCCTGTTCTCTGCCGGTCGTGACCGCGAACGCATCGCGCGCACTTCCTACACCTTTGACCTTGGCAGCAATCAAGGAATGGAGTTTGGCATCGAAGGCGCACAGACAATTCGCGATTCTGACCTGCGCCTAGGATTGTCAGGCACCGGCATCACTTCCGAAGCGCATGGCGGACTCGTACCGCAGACTATAAGCAACGCGAGCTCAACGGTTGAGGAAATTCGATTCGAGAATTTTGTGATCCACAATTGGCAGATCAACAAGGCCATGTCCCTTGAAAGCTCGCTGATCTATGAGACATCAACGATCTCCCAATCCGGTGACGTACGCAACGAAAGAGATTTTTCTTTTCTACGCCCCAAAATTGACTACCGCTTCAACATCACTCAATCCCTGCAACTGCGAGCGAAGATTGAAAAAACCGTTTCGCAGCTGAGCTTCTCCGATTTCAGCGCCACGTCCGACAGCTCTGACGATGATCAAAACACACAGGCGGGGAATCCCAACATCGCGCAGGAGCAGGCATGGAACTACGAGATGAACTTGGAATTTCGCCTGCCTAACAGTATCGGCGTACTAAATACTGAGCTCTACTATAGAGACTTAACTGATGTAATCGATCGCATTGATATATCCCCTAATGCAACCGACCTACAGTCTGCACGAGGCAATATTGGAGCTGGCAAACGCTACGGTGCCAACTTTGACGCCAGCACCCGCCTTGGCTATCTCGGCGTTCCTGATGCGCTACTCACCCTCAGGTTTAGCGTACAAGATTCAAAAGTTACTGACCCATTCCTAGGCACTGCGCGGCGCCTGCGTTGGAACGGACGCTGGTTCGGGCGCATTAATTTACGCCATGACATCACTAAGTATAATTTCAGTTACGGCTTCAGGTACTTCACTTCTGCACGCGAAGGAAGCGGCCTGACGCAGACCGATATCATTGACCAAGAAACTGAAATTCGTGACTACGGCATAAGCCTTTTCGCAGAGAAGCAGGCATTCAACGGAATCACTTTCCGCTTTGACATTCAGAATGCCAATGATCAACTCCGTTGCAGAGAGAGAATTCGCTTTATTGGCGCAACGGCCGCGGGGATTCTAGAAGAGGTCGAAGACTCCTGCAATGGCAGCGGCGTTAAATACGCCCTGAAGATTAGACAAACATTTTAACTAGTGCAATTCCAAAAAAGGCTGCAGTGCGGCCTTTTTTTTCAGCCTCTTTTTACTGATCCTTTTACTGACCCTGCGCTAACTAGGATCAGTGCGCATTAAAAATCAGCGATGTAAGCAGCACTAGCACTAGGCTTCCTTCCAACACGCTCACCCACCGCTTTGCCCTAGGGGCAAGATTTTTCACGTACTTATCCATCGGCACGATAACCTGTGTGTAGCTATGATTTGTCATGTTTGCTGTGCTCCATAAGTAGAATGGTGGCGGTAACTGTGTCTTTCTGATCTAAGCGGCCAGCCTACTGCGCAATGATCGCATCAGCGTTGGGAGCTAATTATGTTTTGCTTTAATGATTAGACGCGCGAATTAGCTAAGTGTTACAAAACTCGAAAAAAACTATCTAAGTCAAAGATGCCGCTCAGGCGCAGCTTGGATGCATACTCGGTAGAGTCAGGAATCAGGAAGACTGCAAGGAGACGTTAAAGATAGCGCCACTCGGCAGGCGAGCGGCGCTAGGGGGCACTAGGAGTGCACTAGTTAGTTCGCACGAACCTTAGTAAATATCATCATATGCTGCCAAGGCAAAAAATCTAAGGTATCAGTCCATTCCAGGCCGAAAACACCCATTTCTTTCACTACCTGTTCTTCGGTCATCTTATGCAGCGGCCGAATAGGTACCGAATCGTCTTCACCACGGTATTCCAGCAAGAATATGCGGCCCCCAACTTTAAGCGCGTTGTTAATCCCATCGATCATTTCAAAAGGGTGATCGAATTCGTGATAGGCATCGACCATGATCGCCGCATCAATAGAATTAGGCGGCAGGTTTGGATCATCCACCGTGCCCATAACCCCTTCGATATTAGTCACACCCTCGGCAATCTTGCGCTGCTCTATGATTGCCAACATCTCCGGCTGAATATCGACCGCCAGCACCTTACCTTCTGGCACCAGTTTCGCGATTCTAAAAGAGAAATAGCCTGATCCTGCTCCAATATCAGCAACCACATGGTCCGGGTCCAAACCCATGTTCGCGACCACCTCATCCGGCATCTCCTCCTGAATACGACCTGGGCGATTCAGCCAAGCTGCAGCCTGGTGCCCCATCACGAAGGAAATTTCACGTCCCATATAGAACTTACCGATACCCGTCGTTTTACGCTCCGGGGCTACTTCATAGCCCGGAAACTCGGCCGCCTGGACGGGAGCTATGCACAGAAGAATGGAGCCGAGAATAGGCAGTATGCCGAGTCGTAACTGTCTGACTGAATTCATGGGATGACCTTTGTGTTGTACCGTAATGAGCCAACTAGACTCAGAAATCGGAGGGTGCCCGCAGAGCGGGGAGTGATGGGATTGTAAATCAGCGCTGAAAGGCAAACAAGAAGCCCGGCGAACTTGTGAAAAGCTCCCGGGCTGATGAATGCATCAACTATGTAAGCGTTAGAGTAGCTTTAACAACCTCTGCCCACTGCCTTTGCACTTAGGACAAACGCTGCTCTGTGTAATCTTGCCGGCACCTTTGCAGGCATTGCAGGCATCTTGATAGGGCTTCTTCAAAATTAAAGTAAGTTCATTTAGAGCTTGTTGCGGTAGGTTCTTATTGTCAGCCAAAGTCATCACGTAAATTCTCCTGCGGCGTAGTCTGTTAAAGCCGTATTACTAAAATCTTTAAATTTTTTTGCTGTCAATGTGATTGGCATCTCATTTGAGAGAGAGTATGCAGAAATGATGCGACGAATTACGTTAACCACCTCACAAAAATAAGCATCGGTGTAAAGTTTATCTACAGATAAAATATCTCGATAGTCAGGAGGCCACCGATCAGAGCCCCCCTGACTATGCTAATATTTAGCCTAGATTTGGGAACATTCTCACATAATGGAAGCAACATATGACTCAGGTTTTACAAGGGATTCGAGTACTCGATTTTGGCCGCTACATCGCTGGACCTTACTGTGGCACGCTCTTAGGCGACATGGGGGCCGAAGTTATTCGAATTGAGAAGATCGATGGCAGTGAGGATCGATTTCTGTCTCCGATCAGCGATAAGGGCGACGGCGGCCTATTCATGCAACTGGCCCGCAATAAAAAGAGCCTGACACTCAATCCCATGAAGCCTGAGGGACGCGAAATTGTCAAAAAACTGGTCAAGACCGCCGATGTGGTCATAGCGAACCTTCCACCGGACACGCTTGCAGCAATGGGCCTCGATTATGAGAGCCTCAAGGCTATCAAACCGGACATTATCCTCACTACAGTTTCTGCGTTCGGCCGCGGCGGTCCCTATGCAAACCGCGTCGGCTTCGACGGCCTAGGACAGGCTATGTCAGGCGCCATGTATATGTCAGGCACCCCAGACCAGCCAGTCAAAGCCTACCCTCCGTATATCGATTTTGGCACCGCCAGCTTATCGGCATTCGGCACTATGGCCGCCTTGTTCGAAAGGCAGAAGACCGGCAAGGGACAGATGGTAGAAGGCTCTCTATTTAATACCGCGCTCACGATGATGAACGGCACTGTCATCGAGCAGAATGCCATTCAGCGCAATCGTGTGGCCACACTCAACCGCTCGCAGACCTCCGGACCCGCCGACACCTTTAAGACGAAAGATGGCTGGGTGCTAGTGCAGTCAGTAGGCGGCCCCCTGTTTAAACGCTGGGCCGACCTAATGGGCGAAGACCATTGGCTAGCTGATCCACGCTTTAAGGACGATATTTCCCGAGGCGATAATGGCGAATTGATTAGCGAACGAACTGCCACTTGGTGCGCCCAAAGAACCTCGAAACAGGTGCTCGCAGAAATGGAAGCGGCGCGATTGCCAGCAGGCCCAGTACTCTCACCACAAGAAGTATTAGATGACCCACATGTTGCAGCAAAGGGCCTGTTTCAATACGTTGAGTACCCTGGTCTAGACAAACCTGCGCCTCTAATGAAGACACCTGTCGAGCTATCGGAGACACCCGGTGAAATCCGTACGCGCCCGCCTACTCTCGGCGAGCATACTGACGAAATCATGCAGGAGATAGGCTATAGCGAGGCCGAAATCGCAGACCTGCGAGAGAAGCGAGTCGTCTAGCATTCCAAAATTCGAACGAGAAGAACCTGTATGAGAAAAATAATTTCAGCCACAGCGCTACTCTTAGTATTTGTAACGCCACTAGGGTTGGCACAAAAGGAAGTATTGAGCCTCGATCATTATGTAGCGAATGTCTCCATGGCGCCCTCCATGAAGGGGCAGGTCACACAAATATATGTGCGCGAACGCACTCAGGCTAGCACGGCGCTACGCAGTGATAATTTGGAGGGCCGCGTGGTGCTGTTTATACACGGCGCAGGCACGCCTGCCGAGGTCGCTTTCGATGTGCCGGCTGAGGGATATAGCTGGATGGCTTATCTGGCAAACGCCGGCTACGACACATTCTCTATGGATACGACTGGCTACGGCCGCTCTACTCGCCCCGCTGTGATGAATGACATCTGCAACCTGCCCGAATCACAGCAGGCATCGTTTATCCCCGCTCTACTGGATGAGACCTGCGAGCCAAGCTACCCATTTGCGGCGACAACGATCGAATCCGATTGGGATGATATCGATGCCGTTGTCGACTACCTCAGAGAAATTCGCGGCGTGGACAAAGTACATATGGTGGCTTGGTCATTGGGCGGGCCACGAGCTGCCGGTTATGCGGCGCAACACCCAGAAAAAGTGGATCGAATCGTATTGCTTGCCCCTGCCTATGGCCGCAATCGCTCTGCCAACCCACCCGATAACCTTCCGGCGCCCGGCGCCGCATTTACGAAGCAGTCACGACAGGATTTCAGCCGCAACTGGGACAGGCAAATAGGCTGTGAGAATCAATACGATCCCGCAGTGAGTGATGCCGTCTGGCAGGCTATGTTGGATTCAGATCCAGTCGGCGCAACTTGGGGAACAGGAGTTCGCAGAGCACCTAGAACGACAGTATGGGGCTGGAACAAAGATGTTGTAGCGAAAACACAAACACCGATGCTAATCGTCTCACCAATTCACGACGCGCAAGTACCACCATCAAGTGTTAGGAATTTGTACGAAGATCTCGGCGCAGAAGAAAAGATATTGCTAGACCTAGCCTGCTCTTCCCACAATGCAATGTGGGAAATAAACCATGAAATCCTCTTCAATTCGACCCTGCAATGGTTTGATCAAGGCACAGTAGACGGCATGACGAGTGGCGAGCTGCGCAAGGGATACTAAGTACAAACAGGGCACCTATGTACAGCCGATTCGCTACTTTAGCTAGTTTTACGGTTTTTTGTGCTTAGCTAGTCTTCCGGCAAGGCGTAGACAATAATACTACCGGTTCTCGGAACTTCCGTGCCGGTTCTAAAGGTCAGCAGCGCATTCCCAGAATTTGTCGCTATGTACTGCCTTCCCTCAACCTCATAAGTCACGATACCACCACCCACTGGTGCGCCGGTATTGACGCTGTGTAGAATATCTCCCGAGCTGGCATCCATTAGCAAAAGATTGCCAGTAAGCTCGCCACTTATTACCAAGCCACCAGCCGTTGTTGTTACCCCCGATACCATAGGAGTAGGCGAATGATAACGCCACTTAACGTCTCCCGATTCAGCGTCTATGGCAGTGAGCCATCCAGTCTGCGCCTTGTCGTCTGGGAGCACGGCTCCGCCCATATACAATTGACCCGGAATGTACTCGACATCCGTTGCTGCCGTGAACTCAGCGCAGTAGTCGATCGATGGTGTAATGAGTAATCTCTCTGCTGGATAATACGCAGGCCCGCTCCAAAGCACCCCGCCAAAGAGGCCAGGACAGGCGAAGACCCCTTCCTGAGTTACCGGCACTTCGGCATTCAATATGGTGGTAACAGGCGTCTCATACAGAATTTCGCGAGTCTGCTTATCCAAACCGCGTAGGATGCCGTCCTTACCTACTGTCGCCACAATGTCACGAGACACATTATTGATACCTGCTTTCAATACTGGACTTACCTGCGTCAAGTCCCAGTCATGATCATCGTTGGGCACCAGCGCCTTGTGCCATTTGAGCTCGCCCGTGTGCACATCGAGCGCGATGATGTTGTTGGTGTAGAGGTTTTCTCCTGGACGCAGATAGGCAGGCAGGTCCGGCGCCGGATTAGTGACTGCTGCATACAGCTCGCCCAGTTCCAAGTCCATGCTCAGAGGTGTCCATACCGCTCCGCCACCGAGTGGAATATTCTCCGGGTTGCCCCAAGTCGGCCCGCCGCCCGCCGCTGCCTCCGGTACGGTTAGGAATTTCCAAATCTCGCTGCCATCGTGAATTGAGAAAGCACCGACCCAACCCGAGATCGCGTTCTCACTGCCTGCCGGCCCTATCAGTATCATGTCTTCATAGATCATAGGCGGCATGGTGAACGTCTCACCTAGCCAAGGGTCTGCGACTTGTCGTGCCCACAGAAGGTTCCCGTTGGCAGAATCGAGAGCCAGTAAATAGCCATCCGCTGTGCCCCGCACTACGTAACCATCTCTAATCGCAACGCCGCGATTGTTTCCCCATACCATACGATCCTTAGGTTCCCAATCGTAGCTCCATATCTTCTGACAAGTAGCGGCGTTTATAGCCGCCGTGTGAGTCGCATTGGTCACGTACATCACTCCCTGATAGACGATGGGACCGTTCTGCATAGTTGCGTTGCTGTTCAGCTGATAGGCGCAGATCTGCTGCAACTTATTTGCGTTTGATGTGTCGATCTCAACTAACTCGGAATAACGCGTACCCTGATAATTCTGATTGTGATAAAGCCAGTCCCGCGAGTTATCCGCAGCCGCTAGCAACTCATCGAACGATGGGCCTGTACCAGTCGGCTCGATGCCGTACACACCTTCGATAAAGGTCGCCGCACTATCGAGTACTTCGTCACCCCGCGATAGAGGTATGGCATTTAGATAGTCGTAGTTATCCTTTAACTCTTCACTGCCTTGCAACACATTATTACTACCGAGAATGAAGGAGAGGACATCTAGCCCTTCGGCTTCGGTTAGGCTGCCAGGCGCATTTGGAGGCATGGATGTAAGAATGAGGTTAAATAGCTCGCCAACACTAGCCCCCATACGAGACCAGCTCTTACGAAAAGTCGCGCCAACCAATTCAGGAGCCGCCGCACTGTCTAACTCCGTCCCATGACAGAGCGAACAGCGCTGCTGATACAGGATCTCTCCCCTATCGAATTGCGCCTCAGTAAAAGTGCTGGATGCCGGCGCATCGGCTGCGAACCCAGTTCCAGAGAAAAGAACGGAAAACAACAGCCCAATGGCAAACTTGGCTCTAGAATTACAAATTATTGTTTTCATTTTTATTCCTTTCAGCCTGAGTGGCCGCTACTTTTAATTGTAAGCTAACAATAGTTCTTAGGGATTGTTCAGTAACTCCACCGCTGCCGTGTACATCGCCTCAACACCAGCCTTGACTGAATTAGGATCGATTCGAAAGAAGGCAGAGTGATGCGGTGGCGCATTAGTTCTGCCTGCCATTATCTCTCGCATTAAGGCAGGCGGCGTACCGCCGACAGAAAAGAATACACCAGGCACCTTGTGTACAGTCTGCGTAAAATAGGCAAAATCCTCAGCGCCCATTCCAGGTCGCTGAGAAGTTAACAGAGGATTGTAGCCCAGCTGCTCTTCCCATGCCGGCAGCACCTTATTGACCGCATCGCTATTATTGATATTCGTCGGTGTGCTTTCGAATCCCATTCTAACAATAGGCAGCAAATCATCCGGCAGACCATTGAGCCTGCCTATATTCGCCGCCATTTCGCGAATTCTCACGAGCACTTCATTCCTGGTTTCCTCTGAATCCGCACGCACGGTCAATTGCAGGTCCACCTCATTGGAAATGATATTGTGTTTGCTGCCACCCTGAAACGAACCGACGGTAATTACTGCCGGAGCGAGCGGGTTGATCTGGCGGCTAATTATGCCCTGCAAGGCGATCACTAATTGAGCAGACACATAGATCGGATCGATAGTTTGATGGGGATAGGCCCCGTGGCCGCCGATGCCTCTGACTTTTATATCTACACTGTCTGAGCTGGATTGCACGACACCTTCACGCACGGTAACCAAGCCGGAAGGCGCGCCCGAACTCACATGTAAACCGATCGCATAGTCAGGCACGCCGAAGCGCTGATAGAGACCATCTTCAAGCATCGCCTTCGCACCATTGATGATTTCCTCTGCCGGCTGTCCGACCAACATCACCGTCCCGCTCCACTTGTCCCTGTTATCCATCAACATCTTGGCTGTGCCCACAAGGCTGGTCATGTGCATATCGTGCCCGCAGGCGTGCATGACCGGCACATCTTCGCCACGCAGGTTTATCTGCCGATTGCGCGATGCATAGCTAAGTCCACTATCTTCCAGGATAGGCAAACCATCCATGTCGGCTCGCACCAACACCAACGGGCCCGAACCATTGTGAATCATGCCAACTAGACCGGTGCCCCCTACTCCCTCTGTTACTTCGATACCCAAGGCTCGCAGTTCAGCGGCAAGTCGGGCTGCCGTCTCCTGCTCCTGAAAGCCAAGCTCGGGATTCTGATGAAACCAGAGAAACAATTCAGCAAGGTGGGATTCGTAGTAAGCATCAATATCGCTCTTTAGAGCCTCATCTGCAGAGCGAGCAGAATGACTCACGGCAATCGCGGATAGCATTACGGTCAAGGAGAGTGCAAATCGAGCGGCTTTGTTCGATAACTTGAAAGATGAGGTGCAAGTGTTAGGCGACGGCATTAAATTTGATTCCATTACAGCGCTAGCGCACTGCGTGATCCTGTATTCGTCGACAGAGATTAATAGACCCGCTCCTTGAATGAAAGCGGTTTTAACGCAGGGTCTTGTCCTGTCAGCCGTCTAGCTTTTGTAGGGCCTCAATTGGCAGTCTATGGGATGCAGCTCTATCACAGAAAATTGGCACGATTGCTGTCGCGGCCAAGCACACAGATAGGCTATGCTGCTTCTATTACTTCGTTAATCGCACTGACAATCACCCTGACAACCAAGGCCTACTCCCATGAGTCGAAAATTATTCAGCCTCCTGCTACTCATCACATTCACAGCTCCCATCATGCCCCTAACCTCACTGATTGCTGCCGAGGCCGGCTTTTTGATGCCAAGCTCGCTCAGCGCAACTGACTTCCCTAACGACATTCATAGAGATTCTTTGGCCAGGCTGCCACAGGTGCAAAGAGAAAATTTAGATACTGCTGGCAGGGCCGCCTTCGACACCTATGTCAGCCCCGGCACGGGATACGGGTCCGGGCTGCGTGGGCCTATAGGCGTCTGGATGAATAGCCCGGAATTAGCGCAGGCAATGTTCGATGTGCGCCAGCGAGTCCGCTATGAATCCAACCGCGACCAGCGTCTAACAGAGTTGGCAATTATTTCCACGGCACGTGAGATTAACAATCAATATGAATACACGGCGCATGAGCCTTTAGCTATAGCAGCAGGGTTAGAGCAGGACATTATCGATATCGTGCGCTTCAGAAGATCTGTCGAAGAGAATCGAGCCATAGCAGGCTTCGGAGAAATTGAACAGATAATCGTAAAATTTGCGCGCGAGGTAATCAGCGAAGACAAAGTAAGTTCGGAAACCTTTGCTCGCGCTATCGACATCTTAGGCGAGGAAGGCGTGATGGACTTGACCGGTCTGATCGGCTACTACAGCTTCGTCGCGATCACCCTAAAAGCTTTCGACGTGCATCGGCCAGCCGGTAGTGACCTGCTGTTACCAGTCAGGATCGAATAAGCTCAAGGCCTTCTAGTCCCTGTTATTAAGGCGCGTTAAGCAAGTTATTAAAGCGCGTTAAGAAATTCCTTTATGGCGGCATTGGTTTCTTCCGGCGCTTCCTGCTGCACCCAATGACCAATGTCAGGAATCAATACCACATCGCGTAAGTCTTCCGCCGCTCGCGATATCGTCGCCGTTAGGCTTTCCTTATCTGCGCCCGAAATCACCATGTCCCGTGAGCCGGCAATAAACAGTACAGGAATTTTAATTGTTGCGCCCTGTAGGTGTTCCGTTATCTCCCAATTGCGATGAAAATTACGGTAGTAGTTCATGCCGCCGCGAAAACCGGCACTTTCGAACTGTGAAACGACATAATCCATATCTTGCTGACCCAACCAATCGGGCAATTCCTTTGCTGCGCCTAGCCGCCCTATCCATCCGCCTGCCGATCGGTGCGGGTCGGTAATTGTAGCTGGCTCTCTTGGAGAATTGGGTGACAGATAGAGTCGACTTATCAATCCATTCGGATCAGCGTCGTACTCAGCCTCTGCAACGCCGCCCGGTTCGTTGTGGTAGAGAATATAAAAGAAGTTTTCACCGAAAGCCTCACGCCAACTTTCCATGGGTGACTGCGCCACACGCCCTCCATAAGGCACGCTCATGGCAATTAATGCGCTGAAACGAGTAGGATGCAATAGGACCGTACTCCAGGCCACGATTGCCCCCCAATCATGACCCACTAAGATCGCCGTCTCCTCATCCAGTGCATCCAGAATGCCTACCAAGTCTCCGGCTACATGGTTGATGTCGTAATCATCGACATCCATGGGTTTGTCGGTCTCACCATAGCCACGCATGTCCGGCGCCACCACGTGATAACCCATCTCAGCCAGCATGCTTATCTGATGCCGCCACGAGTACCATGACTCAGGCCAGCCATGCGCCAACAGGACCAGAGGCCCTGTTCCGGCCTCCGCGATGCGCATCGTAATTCCATTGGATTCGATAAATCTAAATGTAATACCTGCCACTGGTGACTCCGTAATCACGCCCGCATCTCCTTGTTGTTGTGCCACTAGCTGCCCTGATAGTGCGCCGTTCAGAAGCAGTGAAACAGCCGCTACTCTGCCAAAATATTTTATTGCATTTTTCATTGTCAGAATCATTCTACCGGCTCCGCATCCATCAAATTTTCCGTGAGTATAGATAGACTAACATGGCCGCAGTTGACTTCACCACGCCAAGGGCGTTTCATTGAGATAATGATTTCTAAATAAGATTGAGGTGTGCTCCGTGAAAGAGAACGATGTGTCCTATATGGAACGAACTCGCGATTTCTATCGCGCCCAGGGCTACACCAACGACTACCAATGGGCGCACTATGAGGACGTGCCCTTTAGTCGCCTTCAAAAACCGCTTAGTCAGTGCAAAGTTGCCGTAGTCACTACCGCAATGCCTGATTCAAAGGCAGGACGCGAGCAGCGGCAAGTACATTCCTGCCCAAGCCTGCCTATACCAAGCTCCCTGTATACCGATGAACTGTCATGGCATAAAACCATGACTCACACAAATGATGTTGCCTCCTTCCTACCGCTGAAGCAGCTTAAACGCTGTGAGGACGAAGGCCTTATCGGCGAGTTGGGCGACCGCTTTCATTCGATCCCCACAGAGTATAGCCAGCGCAATACGCTAGATAATGATGCTCCAAAAATTCTTACTCGCTGTCGCCAGGATGCTGTAGATATTGCCATCCTAGTGCCGTTGTGACCTGTCTGCCATCAGACCGTGAGTCTGTTAGCGCGACACCTAGAAAACAATGGGATCATAACTCTAATCATTGGGTCTGCGATCGACATAGTAGAGCACTGCGGTGTACCTCGATACTTGCATAACGATTTCCCACTCGGCAACCCCTGTGGCGTCCCCTACGACGAAGCCATGCAACTCGAAATAGTGCGGCAGGGATTAGCACTCATTGAAAAAGCCGAGCAAGCTCGCACCACTCAGCGCACCTCGCATCAATGGAAAGACGATACCTGGAGGCGCGACTACGCGTTAATCGATGACAGCAACCAAGAAGAGTTACGTCAACGCGGCGAACGCCGGCGCCAACAACAGACTGATGACAAAGCTGCAGGAAAATTCCGCGCAGCGATGATCTCAGATACCTAGAGAGCCAGCCTCAAGTAGCCGCCTCATTATTCCTCGGGAGATTACTGTGGAAGATAGAATTGTAAAAACAATAGACCTAAAGGCAACAGTAGAGCGCGTCTGGCGCGCCATCACAGATCACAATGAATTTGGCGAATGGTTCCGCGTCGCTTTGGAAAAACCATTCGTCCTTGGAGAGAAAACCGAAGGAAATATTACCTATCCAGGTTACGAACACATGCGACTTGAGGCAGTAGTTAAGACGATGAACAAGAACGCCCTGTTCGCTTTTACCTGGTGTCCCGTTCCAGATGAAACAGGAAACGCACCCTTAGGCGGCATGGAAACACGGGTGGAATTTAAACTGGAGCCACTAAAATCCGGCACCCGCCTAACCATTATCGAATCAGGTTTCGCGTCACTACCGGCCGGTGTATCTAGGGAGGAAGCGCTGCATCGAAACGCCGAGGGCTGGGAAGCACAGGTTCAAAATATTGCAGCACACGTTGAAAGCCAATAAGCAGCTCAACCAAACTAGTAAAGACCGACTTTTCACCGCGCCAGGTGATGGCACGAGACTACGGCTAATCGATTTCACCAGCACGGGGAAACATAGCGCCATTTCTGAGCTAAACTGCGGCATGAAGCCTAGTAGACAGGGAATGACGAAGCATTTTCGAGTACTGGAAAATGTCGAGGTTTTGAAGTCTACTCCTGCAGATCTCTAACCCCGCTTACTTCTTGTTCCCTTAGTATTGACGCCCCTTCAAGCGCATCTAAAGCTCATCTCCACTCAATGAGATGACGCCATCGAGCGTCTACGATCATTTGTAAAGGGGCCGTAACAATTAGCTACGCTTTTCTATTGGACACAGCGATCCATAA
>JAESUT010000170.1 GCA_016762995.1 Gammaproteobacteria bacterium
GCCAGTGTGTCCGCCTTAAGCAAGGGCGTATGGAAGATTCTACTGTTTTTTCCGATGACCCTGTAAGCATGGCCGGTACTTGGCAGGCTAAAGGTGCTAGGCGTTTGCATATCGTTGACCTAAATGGGGCTTTCGCCGGCACTCCAGTTAATGCTGAAATTATTGCCAAGATCGCCGCAGCCTACCCCGACTTGCCGATTCAGATTGGTGGTGGTATCCGCAGCATGGACAACGTTGAGTTCTACATGAACGCGGGTGTTAGTTACGTAATTATTGGCACGCAAGCGGTGAAGAAACCCGAGTTCGTAAAAGAGGCATGTGAAGCCTACCCAGGTAAGGTTATTGTCGGTATTGACGCTATCGAAGGCATGGTGGCTACGGAAGGTTGGGCGGATGTGTCCGATGTTGCTGCTGTAACCCTAGCGGAAAAGTTTGCAGACTATGGCGTCGCAGCAATCGTCTATACCGATATTAACTGTGATGGCATGATGCGTGGTGTGAATCTTGAGGCGACGAAAGAGCTGGCGGCTCGCTCGCCTATTCCTGTCATCGCATCCGGAGGCGTGAGTAAGTTAGCTGACATTGCTGCGATTCGGGAGGTTTCTAAGACCTCCAGAGGTGGTGGCATTATGGGCGTAATAACGGGGCGTGCAATCTATGAAGGCAGCCTTGATCTTGCGCTCGCACAGCAACTCTGTGACGAAGAAATTAACCAGCCGGATTAATTAATAATGGCTCTAGCTAAACGAATAATCCCCTGTCTCGATTGCGAGAATGGACGCGTTGTAAAAGGCGTTAAATTTCTCGATATCCGAGATGCGGGCGATCCTGTCGAAGTGTCCAAGCGTTATTGCGATGCTGGCGCCGATGAGATTACTTTTCTCGACATTACTGCCAGCCATGAGGGAAGAGAGACCACTGTTCACACGGTTGAGGCAATTGCCAGTCAGGTATTCATTCCGTTAACTGTTGGCGGTGGCATACGCACGTTGGAAGATATTCGCACTATGTTGAACGCCGGAGCGGATAAAGTCGGTATCAATACCGCCGCAGTCGCTAATCCAGAGTTCGTTCGTGAGGCAGCACAGCGCTTCGGCTCACAATGCATAGTTGTCGCTGTCGATGCGAAGCGGGTATCTATCGATAACGAGGCGCCAAAGTGGGAGATATTCACTCACGGTGGCCGCAAGCCAACGGGCATTGACGCTATTGAATGGGCTAAGCGCATGGTGAGTTACGGCGCAGGTGAGATACTACTTACTAGCATGGACAGAGACGGCACGAAGAGTGGGTTCGACTTAGAGCTCAACCGTAAAGTAAGCCGTGCCGTGCAAGTACCATTAATTGCATCAGGTGGTGTGGGGAATCTTCAGCATTTGGTAGACGGTGTTTTGAAGGGCGAAGCCGATGCGGTGCTCGCCGCTAGCATCTTTCACTTCCAGGAATATTCCATCCAGGAAGCGAAGCGATATATGGCTGACAAAGGAATTGAGGTTCGACTTTAGATCTCAATTCCCTGCTTGTAAAATCGAACTCCTCTCAAACTGTTTTAGTTTAAGTCGCTCTGCGCGAATGATCCGGTTGTATTGATTGCTCGGGCTGGTTTGAACGCATTGATTCCCTTAAGCACATTCAGAGCTTCATTCAATGGGTAGTCACTGACTAGAATTTCCTCAGCTGAAATTAGCGCCTCGGCGAGTCTCTCGTTCTCCGTGCTTGGGCCGTTCCCATTTTCCAGGTGTCCATCTAGATCCGCTTCGTTGTATTGCATAACGCTGCGTGAGCGCCGCGTAACGAACGCCTCTTCAACGAGGATGTCCGGCTCGATACCCTGTGCCTGAATCGATCTGCCGCTTGGTGTGAAGTACAAAGAAGTCGTTAGTTTTATCGCGCGCCTTTTATCCAATGGCAAGACGGTCTGAACGGACCCTTTGCCGAAGCTGCGAGTACCCATGATGATCGCGCGGCCGTGATCCTGTAGCGCGCCAGCTACGATCTCTGATGCCGATGCGGAGCCGTTGTTTATTAACACGACTAACGGCACGTCTCCCGCCACAGTCTTGCGCGTCGCAGAAAAATCAAGACCGGTCTGTTCCAGCCTGCCCTCGGTGTACACGATTCGCCCCTCACTGATGAATGCGTCAACCACGCCTACAGAAGCCTGCAGTATTCCGCCGGGATTGTTGCGCAGGTCCAATACCATGCCCTTGATGGGCTGATCGATGGCTTCGTTTTCTGCGTACAATTCCTCGATTTCTTCTTCGAGTTCGTTGCCGGTGTTAATGCGAAACTGCGAGATGCGCAAATAAGCATAGCCTGGGGCAATCATTCGACTGCGTACGCTAGTGATGGCGATGATTTCGCGCGTTATGGTCACGTCGAAAGGCTCCTGCCCTTCTCTCGAAACAGTTACAGTGACATCGGTGCCTGGCGCACCGCGCATCATCTGCGCCGCTTCCTCAGGCAGCATTTCTCGAAGCGGTTTATTGTCGATCTGAATGATGAGATCGCCAGCCTTGATGCCTGCGCGATCAGCTGGAGAATCGTCGATAGGGCTGATAACTCGAATGTAACCATCTTCGCGCCCAACTTCCACGCCCAGACCGCCGAACTCGCCGGTAGTGGTTTCCTCAAGTCGATCGAAGTCATTGCCTGTCAAATAGGAGGAATGCGGGTCGAGTCCTGCGAGCATTCCACGAATCGCATTTTCCAATAGGGTCTGGTCGTCGATCTCTTCTACATAGGACATGCGGATACGGTCGAGGGCTTCGGTAAACATTCTTACCTCATTCAGGGGGAGCGGCAGTGTGTCCTGAGAATCCTGCGCGCTCGCCTGTGTTGGCAGGGCCAGGCCTAGAAGTAGCGATAGAGAAAGGCTCGCTAGCGTTGATGCGGACAGTAGCTGCTTCGCTGAGGCAAGTGGAAATGTGGATGGAGAAAAATTCATAGCTAAATCCTGATTATTCTTTGCTAGTGGTGGCCGATTCGGCGATGCGTGGTGATAGTCTTTCGGCATCTAGTAAGCTGTTTATACGATTAATCCTAGTGTTTCAGTTTATTCCTTAATAGGCAAATTCGATGAAACAGCCCTCACCTAGGATGAGATCGCCTCATTCGCGATAATATTTCACTCGAAGAACCATTGGGCTGGGTTTTGAGCCTCGCCATGGTGGCGTATCTCGAAATACATGCCTGGGCGAGTCTGGTTGTTTGTTCGAGTTCCTGTCAGCTCGTTGGTCGTGCCGGAAGTCGCTAGGATATCTCCCGTGTTCACCCAATCGCCAGCCTGTTTCGATAGGGCTTGGTTAGAGCCGTACAGAGACATATAGCCTTGGCCGTGGTCTACGATTACCAGCAATCCTGTGCCTCTTAGCCAGTCCGAGAAGACCACGCGTCCGGGGTGAATTGCCTGAACGGGGGTGCCTTCACTCACGGCTATGGTTATGCCTTGCCGAGTCAAGGCGCCCTCGCTATAGCGCGAACCAAAGCGATCAATAATCTGTCCAGCAACGGGCATGGGAAGTTTGCCGAGTTGTGACTCGAATGGAGAGCGCTGCATGGCCGTGGGAATATCAGCGACAGCGCGATTGATTTGTTCTATCAGCTCCTGCAATTGCACTTGATCGATTTCTAGTTGCTCCAAAAGTGAGCTACGCGAGGCAATGTTGGCGTGAAGTTGCTTGAGTGCAAGTTCGCGCTCAATTTTGGAGTCGCTGAGTTTTTGCAAGGAGCTGCTAAGTGTTAGTTGTTTCTCTTCGAGATCGGCAGCATTGGACTCCAGTTTTTGATTGACCGCCTGAACGTCGTCGAGGGTTTCCTGAAACAATGAGATGCTGTCGAGCTGTGCCTGAGAAAAAAGTCGATGGTAGTGGAGCATGCGTGCGCTCACCGAAATGTCTTCTTGGTTTAACAGGAGTTCTATGGCGCTTTGATTGCCCGCCATATACGCGGCACGAATAGCCTGCTCAAGAATTTTACTTTGTATTGTTTTCTGAATTTTTAGCTGATCTGCTTGTAGTGAAAGGGATGTAATTTCAGACTCTGTTGCGGCCGAGGCTGCTTCAGTTTCCGCGATTGACTGGCTGAGGTTTGAAATTTGTAAATCTGCTTGTTGCAGGTTTTGTAGCTCCTCCGACTGAGCGGATTTAGCCTCGACGAGCCAAGATTGAATCTCAGCAATTGCGTTGTCGAGTGCAGCAAGCTCTTGTTGTGCGTCTTCACTATTTTCTGCTGCAATGGCTGGAGCAGATGCCCAGCCACAAAAAAAGATAGCTGAAAAGCAGAGGGCTAGTTTTAAATCCAGCTTTGTATCGAGCAGTAACTGTTTCATCTAATGGCTGTGTTACCGCTGGTTCATTAATTCGAGGTTTCGTCTAGCCTAGGAGAATTTTTCCGGTCATTTCCTTCGGTACTGGCATGTCTAATAATGAGAGAAGCGTAGGGGCGAGATCCGAAAGGCTGCCATCACTGATGAACTGTCGACCGCTGGTTCCCACATACACTAGCGGTACAGGACCGCTAGTGTGAGAGGTAAGCGGCTGATTGGTTTTCGGGTCCAGCATCTGCTCTACGTTGCCATGATCTGCTGTGATCAGTAGTTCCGCGCCAGATTCTTCGACAGCTTCAACGATCTGTACCAGGCACTTATCCACTGCCTCTACTGCCTTCACTGCTGCATCGAAATCGCCCGTGTGCCCAACCATGTCGCCATTGGCGTAGTTGCATATGATTGCGTCATATTTATGTGAACGTATCGCGGCTACTAATGCGTCAGTGAGCTCGAAGGCCGACATCTCGGGTTGCAGGTCGTAGGTTCTTACATCAGGGGACGGGATCAAGGTGCGATCTTCGTTGTCGAATGGGTCCTCGCGGCCACCATTAAAAAAGAAGGTAACGTGTGCGTATTTTTCAGTTTCCGCGATACGTAATTGAGTTTTGTTCTGATCGGCCAAATATTGTCCTAATACGTTATCGAGCTTTGCTGGCGGATAGGCACAGCTTGCAGGAATGTCTGCCGCGTATTCGGTGAGCATTACGAATTCGCTGAGCTTGGGATTAACGCTGCGTTGAAATCCGTCGAAATCATCATCGACAAATGCGCGGGTAATTTCTCTTGCTCGGTCGGCACGAAAATTCATGAACACTACAACGTCGCCATCGGCGACAATGCCAGGCGTGTCGGATTCAGAGCCTACAAGACTTGCCTGTACAAACTCATCGTCTTCGTCACGTTGGTAGGCGGCTTCTAGCGCAGCAGTAACATCGCCATAATGAAATTCTGTTTTAGCCTGCGTGAGCATGTCGTAAGCAGGCTGTACGCGGTCCCAGCGATTGTCTCTGTCCATGGCGAAGAAGCGGCCGCAGATTGATGCAACGCGTCCCTTGCTAGAACCTAGTAATGTTTTCTCCGCACGGATTAACGAGGGAAGTGCGCTGCGCGGTGGGGTGTCGCGTCCATCCAAGAACGCGTGTAGGTAAATTCTAGGCGCGCCATTTCGAATGGCGAGTTCGATCATGGCTATAATTTGATCGTCGTGACTGTGAATTCCGCCTGGAGACATGAGTCCGAAAATATGTAGTGCTGAGTCAGCTTCTACGGACTTCTGCACGGCACAGGTCAATACGGGATTTGAGAAGAAGGTGCCTTCTTCTATGTCTTTGTCGATTCGGGTTAGGCTCTGATAGACAACTCTTCCAGCGCCTAGATTCATGTGACCTACTTCGGAATTGCCCATCTGCCCGGCTGGGAGCCCAACTGATTTGCCTGAGGTGTCGATTAAGGCGTGTGGCTTGTCCGCCCATAAAGAATCCCACATTGGGCTGTTCGCACTGTGTATAGCATTGCTGCTAGTTTCTTCGCGATGGCCCCAGCCATCTAAAATTAGCAGCAGTGCGGTCTTCTTTTTACTGTTGTCGATATCGCTCATGGGGTGCTTATGAGTCCTGTATTGGGCTTGCTGATGGAGAGATCATTATCCTTGAAAGCGATATTCATAGCGAGAAGCTTGGACTCCGCGAGCAATCTACTAATCATGGTCTAGCAAGCTGACTTCTAGGCCTCAGTTGTCAGCTTGAGACCTTCTTTAAGCCACAGGACACGTGTATACTTGCACCCCTTTTTTGCGGCGGCGCTCGTTCTTAGGTGGGTGTGCATTCACGTCGGATAATGCCCCTGGCGCGCGAGTCAGTTTAGAGATATTGAGAAGATAATGGAGCAATTTTTAGAATTTATTAGCAATCACCTCCTGCTATCCAGCCTCTGGTTGGTTGCGTTTGCAGCTATCGTTTTCTACCATCAACGTACTGGTAGCAAAGGCGTAGGGCCGCAGCAGGCCGTGATGCTTATCAATCGTAGCGACGCCATAGTCGTGGACGTTCGTGACAAGAAGGAATTTGAATCCGGGCACATCGTGGACTCTATCAACATTCCTCTCGCGAAAATGGATCAACGGGTAACAGAGCTGAAGAAACATCAAGAAAAGCCGGTAATCGTGGTTTGCAAACTAGGCCAGCATTCTGGTGAGGCGGCAAAGAAAATTCAGGCGGCGGGGCACGAGCAAGTTTATAAGCTGTCCGGTGGAGTGACTGAGTGGAAGGCTCAGTCCATGCCGTTGGTCGTCTAAATTTAGTAAACCCGATTCGAGTTAATAGTAAATAGACTGTAATTACATAGGATCAATCATGGCAGAGAACGAAGCAAACAACCCAGAAGCTGTAGCAGCACCCATTGCGGACCAGCCCGAAGGCCCCAAATTCGCGGTGCAGCGCATTTATTTGAAAGATGCCTCTTTCGAATCTCCGCGCAGCCCAGCCGTATTTCAGGGACAATGGCAGCCGAAGATCAACTTCGATATTAAGACAAAGAACACCAAGATACAGGATGGTGTATTTGAAGTGGTTTTGGTGTTAACCGTTGAGGCCACTCTTGACGAGGAGCCAGGCTTTATCGCTGAAGTGCATCATGCGGGCATTTTTACTGCCAAAGACTTCGAAGCGGGTGAATTAGAGCAATTGTTGGCCACGGTTTGCCCGACTATTCTTTTTCCCTATGCGCGAGAAGCTATCGATTCACTGGTAGTGAAGGGCAGTTTCCCTGCTCTCATGCTGGCGCCTATTAACTTTGACGCCCTGTATACGCAACAGAAGCTGGCAGCGCAGGCTAACGCTAGTGGCGAAGCCCCAGCGCCCGGAGCAACAAACTAAGAAGCTTAGTTGCCTGTAATGAAGCCTAACTGACGCCAGGCCTCGTAAACCACAACAGCCGCAGCATTGGAGAGGTTCAAGCTACGGCTGTCGGGCAGCATTGGGATTCTTAGAAGGTTTGCGGGCCCTAGCTGTTCTCTGATCTCGATTGGCAATCCGCGGGTTTCCGGCCCGAATACTAGGAAGTCCCCCTTTTCAAAGTGGCATTCGCTGTAATGTACTGTGGCTTTGGTGCTAATTCCGAAGAGCCGGTTCCCGTTCTGCTGGCTCATGAAGTCTTGCCAGTCCTCATACTGTGAAATGCCGGCAAATTCGTGATAGTCGAGGCCTGCTCGGCGCATTCTTTTATCATCAAGTTCGAAACCGAAGGGTTTTATCAAGTGCAGGTGTGAACCTGTATTTGCAGCTAAACGGATAATATTTCCGGTGTTTGGAGGTATTTCAGGTTCAAAAAGCACGATGTTGATCAAAAATTCACCAGTCTAGTAGGCAGTGTTTACTTAACAATTACTGCAATCGAGGGGGAGTTTAGAATACCCGATTATTCAAAACCTTCCCGCTTTTGCCCAAGGAATTGTGACTCGGCCGCCACTTCTTCCCAAGCCCGTCCATATCATCCCTAGTTTATCTCACTGAATACGCTCTTTTGTTTTAGAATTTAGTGGCTTAAACGATATTCCTTTATGAGTTCCTTATAGTCTTGGACGTGTTTGCGTGCAAGACCGAAATTTTAGCTCTCAAAAGAAAGCGACGGCCTAGGTTTTGCGGGCTTCAGTCGATCGGTAGCGGCAGTAACTATTCAGTGAATTTGAAAGGGCGATAATGCAGTTTTTTAAGAAAAAAACAAAGTCTAACAGCCGAGTCGGTGTTGTCGTCAGCTCCGAGCAGCTCGCTGTAGCCCATATGGGGGAGCGCGATAATTCCCCGTATCTAATTGATTTTAAGCAGGTTTCTCTGCGATCAGAGAAGGACGTGGGCAAGGCTCTGTCAAACCTCACGAAAAGCATGGAGATCGAGGGCAGGCAGTGCAGCTTTGTCCTGAACCGCAAAGATTACAACCTTCATCTAGTAGAGGCGCCGGAAGTCGAAGCTAGTGAGCTGAGAGCGGCAGTAAGGTGGAAGATCAAAGACCTTCTGGACATGAAGGTGGAAGACGCGGCTATAGATGTATTTCGGGTTCCAGCGGATGCCTACCGCGGACGAGACATGGTGTATGTGGTTGCATCTTTGAAGTCCAAGATTAAGAGCATCGTGAATATGGTGGAGGAAAGCGGCCTAGAGTTGGCTGTTATCGATATACCAGAGCTGGTTATGCGTAATTTATCCAGCCGCTACATTGAAGACGGAAACGGTGTGGCGTTCATGGACTTACGTCGTAATGGTAGCACTATGAATATTACTCGTAGTGGTGAGCTGTATCTGAGCCGTAGGATCAATACTCAGCTGGACCCAGAGGTTATGCAGTCCGTCGAATGGGGTGGCCTGAAGGACCGTCTTGTTTTAGAAATACAACGTTCATTGGACTATTACGAAAGCCAGATGGGGCAGATTCCGATCAATCGTATCGTTATCGCCCAGCGTCAGCATGATGGTGCCGCTCTGGCAGAAGCGTTGAATGAAATGTTAACGGCTGAGGTTAGTGTCTTGAATCTTGCCGAACACATAGAAAGCGCTGAAGAGTTGTCTCCCGAATATCAGCAGATTGGCATGGCTGCTATCGGCGCCACGCTAAGAGATAACAAGAAATCCAGTAGCTCAGAAAAGTCTAAGCAGGAAGCTGCCTAATGAATCAGCAGATCAATTTATATTTGTCTGAATTCAGGCTGAAGAAAGATCCTTTAAGTGCCTTAGTTATGGGGCAAATTTTGGGCTCTATTGTAGCGGTGATGGTGTTAGTTACGAGCTTCGATATTTATACCGAACGGAGCCTCAGTGGCGAGTTGGCCATTCTTAGAGAGACTCTTCAGGAAGAGACGATAAAAACGAGTGAGCTCGACGAAGTATTGGCGAGGAGATCTCAGAATACCGTATTGACAGATCGGCTCGATGAGTCCGAGGCGCAATTAGAATCGAGTCGCCAAATCCGTAGTTTTTTGAGTCAAACTAAACTGGGAAACGTAGTGGGTTTTTCAGAGCATTTTAAGGATATATCACGAGCTAGCATTAGTGGGTTAAGTGTCTCGGGATTTTCATTAGAGAGTGGCGGTGAGGAAGTTAAATTATTTGGAAATGTTCTAGACTCTGCAATGGTCCCTCGCTACGTCAGTCGCTTAGAAAACAGCAATAGTTCGATTCGAGATTTGTTGTTTAGTTCTCGAATCTATCGTCTAGATGTGAGCAGTAGTTTTTTTGAGTTTGAGTTGAGTACATCGAATGAATGAGCAGCTAAAACAGAATTTGTCAGTAGTGATCAAGAATTTTGAGTCGCGAACGCAAGCAGAAAAAATAGCGGTAGTAGCTGTGCTTATTTTTGGCGTTGTCATGGTCTATTTAACAATGGCGTTTGACCCCTTTAGAGCGAGTATCTCGGGGCTAGGAAGTCAAATAAATAGTGTCGAGCGACAAATTCAAATACAACAGACTTCTTACGCTTCTATGGTTGCCGCGAGCCAGGAAGACCCAAATAAGTTTGCTAATGAGCGATTGTCGGTAATCGCCAGAGAACAAAATAGCTTAGATGCTGAAATTTCCAGACTCGCAGGTGACTTAATTTCTCCTGCAGATATGACGAGAATCCTGACCTCGGTGCTAGGGCGGCAATCTGGATTGGAGTTAGTAAGTTTCCAGAATAGGGCGGCTGTGCCATTGCGAGCCGGAATCGGGGTAGATGAAGATAATGAAGTAGATGGCCAGGTCTTTGAGCATGGGCTAGTGATTGAATTTCGTGGAGATTTCTTCAGCACGTTGAAGTATCTGCGCTTTATAGAGGAAGTTTCAGGCAGCTTTTTTTGGGACTCGGTTAGCTTTCAGCAATTAGCATGGCCTGAAGCTTTGGTGATACTTGAAATACATACACTTAGTGCGAATGCGGGGTTCATCGGTGTGTAGACTCCGCAACATAATTACCTTGCTTGTAATCGTTCTAATGGCGAGTACGAGCTTAGCTGACGTCATAGATGGTGAAGAGCTGCTTGATCCAACTAGGCCTTTTCAGCTTACAGCTGTGAATGATGACACATCGATACTAGATTTAATCAGAACAGTCATTCCGTCGAGTTATGACTTGAGCTTTGTTAGAGCAGGAGGCGATCGCCCAATTGCCGTAATTAATCAACAACAGTTAACCATCGGTGATGTTATTGGTGGTGCTGAAGTGATTGTTATAGATCGCGGCGGTGTAACTCTTAGGATTAATAATGAAGAGCAGAGAGTTAACCTGTATGGAGTCAGTGTAAAATCGAATACAGTAAGCCAATAGCTGGGTGGAATAAATTTTGTTAATTAATGTCGAGAAATTTGAAATCGAAATTATGAAAAAATTGTTAGTAGGAATATTGTTAGCAGGTTTGTCGGCATGTGCAACTCGGCCTGCGACTGTGCCCGATACTACGATATTGAGCGAAATCCAAGTAACCTTGGATGCGGCTCTTTCTGAGCAAGGTCAGGAGTTTGAAAACTTAAGTGGTAACGATACCGACTTGTTGGATGAATTAATTCCGTCGCTGTCTTTGGATGAAAATTTGCTGGCACCTGTTGAGCAGCGCATCGATATTTCTACGCCTCTCAATTTGCCTGCAACAGAGTTTTTCACCAGCCTTATGGCAGGCACACGCTTCGGTATAGTTGTAAGCCCGGATGTGGATGTGAATATAAATTTGAGTTTGCCAAATGTCACTATAGAAGAGGCGATGGACACCGTTGCTGAAATTTATAATCTCGACATTACCCGCCGCGGTAATATTTATTCAGTCCGACCTGGCGGCTTGAGAACGCGTCAATTTACAATCGACTATTTGAATGTGCAAAGAACAGGGAGTTCGAATGTACAAGTAACAAGTGGGAGTAATCAGGGCGGTGGCGGTAACAACAACAGCAATAATAACAATGGTGGCTTTAACGGCGGTGGCGGATTTAACTCCAATTCTGGAAATTTTAGTAACAACGGGCAAAACGGGCAAAACGGGCAAAACGGACAGAATGGACAGGGCGGGTTCGGCGGAGGTGCTGGTGGGCAAGTAACTACATCTACAAGCACTGACTTTTGGTCAGATTTGGAAACGGCCATATCAAACTTGATAGGCGAGCAAAGCTCTGGTGGGAGAGCTCCAGCTTCTGGAGGCGGTTTGTTTGGAAGTATTGGTGGCGGCGCGGGAAGCAGGAATCAATCCACGGTAACAGAAGAAGGGAAGAGTGTATTAGTACAGCCGCTTACTGGGATTATCATTGTTACAGCCTTTCCTCATGAATTAGATCGGATCGAAAAATTCATTGATGCAGCGCAGGAGTCCTTGCGCCGAGAAGTAATCATTCAGGTTCAGTTTCTTGAAGTGATACTGAATAAGGGTTTCCAATATGCCTTAGACTTCAATACTTTTGGTCAGCAAGCTAACAACTCATTAACGGGTAGCGGAGCATTTCGAGGTGACGCCAGTGGCGCTTTAGGCAGCAACAACGACCAGGCCGGTCAATTCTTGTCTGGAGTTGCTGGTATCGAAGGCATTGCAAACCCGTTTCAGTTCAGCACTAACTTTAGTGATTTCGATTCAGTGTTTCAGCTTCTTCAGACACGCGGTACTACACAAGTAATCTCTAGTCCGCAACTTCGCGTACTTAATAACCAGAAAGCGGTTTTTCAAGATGGCTCTCAAGAGTTCTTTCAAACACAGGCAGACACTACTACGGTAGCGTCTGCTAACAATACAACTACCAATGCCAACAACAACCTTCAGCAGTTTTTCTCTGGTATTTCCATGGATATAACTCCGCAGATTAGTGCCGATGGCGAAATCACTCTTCATGTGCATCCGATCATCAGTTCAGTAGAATCGCAAATCAAGAGCATCGCCGGCCAAGCAGTGCCCTTGGCGCTTACTACAACGCGAGAAATTGACAGCGTAATTAAGGCAGTGAACGGCCGGATTGTAGTGCTTGGTGGCCTAGCCTTTGAGCGAAACATTAATCGGACTGCTGGAATTCCTGGCGTGAGCAGCGTGCCTTTACTTGGAAGCGCTCTGGAGCAAAGACAAACAGAGTCAGTTAAGAGCGAGTTTATTATTTTGCTCAAGCCGATAGTGGCAACTGAGTTAGGCAATAGAAAGGTTTTGAATGAAAGCAACGAGAGATTTCGCGAACTGAATAGAGCGATTGACCCTTTCGCCAATAATTAGACTAGGAAACGTAGGCATGTATCTACAACATTTTGGTTTGCGGGAATTGCCTTTTTCCCTTACACCAAACACACATTTTTTCTTGAATATGGCTAGTTATCATAAAGCCTACAATATGCTTATGGTGTCTCTCTCTAATGCAGAGGGGTTCATAAAAATCGTAGGTGAGGTAGGTACGGGCAAGACAATGCTGTGCCGAAAGGTCTTGAACACCCTCGAGGAAGACAAAGAGAATTATGTAACAGCGTATATTCCCAACCCAGTTCTAAGTCCTAAAGGGTTGTTTCTAGCATTCGCCGAAGAGCTGAACATAGAGATCGATCAAGACGTTGGACACCATCGACTGCTCAAGGCTATTACCGAAAAACTGGTGGAGTTCTCTGCTGAAAACAAGCAAGTGGTATTGTTCATAGACGAGGCGCATGCGATGCCTGAGCAGACACTTGAGGCGTTGAGGCTGCTCACCAATATTGAAACGGAGCAGGTGAAGCTGTTTCAGGTAGTGCTATTTGCACAACCAGAACTAGATTTATTATTGAGTCAACCATCGTTAAGACAACTAAGGCAGCGCATTACTTTTTCATTTGAAATCGAGGCCCTAGATCGCGATGGAGTTGAGCGCTATGTTGTTCATCGCCTAGCTACTGCTGGATACAACGGCCCGTTTTTATTCTCTAAACGAGCGCTAGATTTCCTATATAGAACGAGCGATGGCATTCCGCGTGTAATTAACATCCTCAGTCATAAAGCCTTGATGGTTGCATTTGGCAAAGGTGAGAGGATGGTTCAAATAGATCATGTTAAAAGTGCTGCAGATGACACCGAGGGCGTGAGCCCAGCAACTAGGGGCTACATGCCTGTGTTAATAGGCTTTGGTGCACTCTTGATTGGCGCTGTGTTGGCATTTTATCTCGGTGGATTCTACAAATGAGCCTAGTGAATAACATGCTGCGCGACTTGGATCAGCGTAGAAAAGAATCGGGCAGTTCTGGCGGTAGAGTTAATCTGATGCCTGTCACTGAATATATCAGTGAGGAGGGCAGAGGCTTTCTTCCCTACATTCTACTAGGAATGGCTTTGTTTGCGGCAGCATTGGTTTATTACTGGTATGCAGTGAATCAAGTGAGTTTCGAGCAGCAATTAGATATTCAGGTTAGATCTCCGGCGTCGAGCCTACTTGTCGATTCGGAACAGCTCATTCAGGAAATCGAGGAATCGATAATATTGAATGAAGAAGCGCTTGAACACGAACAAGACGTGGCTGAGTCCACTCCGGCGCTGAGCCGGCGATCACTGGCATCACTTGTAGAGTCACGCGTTAGCACTGTTCAGTCTGAGGGAAATTTTCTTGCTGAGAATACGGCGTTACCGACCCCCTCTAATCCAGTGGTTCTCGAAGCCGAATCACCTGCAATTGTCGCAGACCCAGCTTTAGTGCGAAGCAGTCCAATTCAGTCGGTGAAAGAGGAGCCTAAATTTTCAAATGAACAATTGGATACGATCGCGGTGCAAGAAGCGTTGCGGCAAATTTCCGATGGCAATATTGAGGATGCGAACGAGACGCTCGAAAATTTCATAGATACCAATCGGTATGCGCACCAATCGCGCGAGACCTATGCAAAGCTATTGATGAGCCGAGGATATCTGGAACAAGCAAACACGTTAATCGATGTGGGTATTGAGCTCGCACCTAATCATACAGGGTTCAAGAAAGTGAAGGCTCGACTACTAATGAGCGTCGGGGAAATTGGCGAAGCGGTTAGCCTGTTAATAAATCGTGCTCCTGATATCGCTGACGACTCTGAGTACCATGACTTGCTCGCATCTGCACAGCTATCGAGTAGGGATTTCTCTGGAGCAGTAATAAGTTACCGAGGCTTAGTTCAGCATGATCAGACGCAAGGCAAGTGGTGGTACGGTTTTGCTGCGGCACATGATCAACTAGGAAATTCAGGAGAAGCTAGGCAGGCGTATTCTCAAGCGATGCAGTATTCCAACTTAAGCGCGAACCTGCGTCGCCGAAGTCAACAGAGGCTTGGCGCACTTAGCCAGTAATACGATATGGCTATTGTTAAGCAAAAAATTAAGATCGGCGAGCTACTTGTAAGTAGTGATGCGTTGACGCAAGAGCGATTGGATTCAGCCCTTGAACGTC
>JAESUT010000220.1 GCA_016762995.1 Gammaproteobacteria bacterium
CCAAGAATGACCGAGGGTAATCCGCAGGCTTTAGCTTATTCGGATATCTTTAAGTTTAACGATGGTGATAGTGCGCTCCTGCATGTGGGAAGATATCTTTTAGAAAGGGCTGAGAATGAATTTCGTTGGCTTGACAATCTGAGTCGTAGCCCAATACCAGTTGCTTACATGTGGGGACTGTTAGACGATATCAACCCGGTTCGTATTCCCAATTATGTGTGGCTTAATTATCTCAATGAGCGCGAGGCTGAGAGTTCTTTTTGGATGCTGCCGACAGCAGGACACTATCCGCAGCGGGAGAAACCTGAGCAGGTCGCGAAAATTATTCGCGCAGCGTTAAATGGCGAAGTTCCAGATCGAGTTTCAGAAAATACATTCATGCGTAGCTATGGAAGGAGAAGGGAAGCTGAAGATGCAATCTTCGTAGGACATTCCGACGTTAAGAAAATGGTGTTTCCCAGCTCCATTAAATATACCCCTGAAGGCTATGAGTGACTGATTAGTTAACTGTCATACAATAATTATCAAGAGACTAGCTCAATAGAGAACGAGCTAGATTAATCAAAAGAGAGATTTTCATGAAAAAAGTAATCTGCGTTCTTAGCGCTTTGCCCTTGTCTTTGGGTATGGCCTTCAGCATGGCAGCAGAAAATTATGATCCGCCCAGGACAGCATTTGGCGTGCCAGATGTGCAGGGCATTTGGACCTATGAAACCCGGACATCACTACAAAGGCCCGATATCTATGACGGCGCGCTTGAAATTGATGAAGAGACAATGCTGGCAAAGATGATTTCTACTGAGGAGTACAATAAATTTCTCGCTGAGACCGGTGCCGAGGGTCCTACCGGTGGGGCTGTAGGTGCCTACAATGATTTTTGGTTCGCGCCGGGTAACGCATTGGCGATTATGAACGGCATGTACCGAACTTCTTTGATCGTTGATCCGGTCGATGGACAGATTCCATGGAAAGAAGGTGGGCGAGAGGTTCGCCAAACCCAGCGTGATAGTTTGTTAATGGGAAGAGACAGCAGCGATGGTCCTGAGGGCAGAGGACTGGCAGATCGCTGCTTGGTAAGCTATGCATCGACGATGCCTTTCGTAAGTAGTTTCTACAACAACAATATGCAGATCGTGCAGTCTCCTACCCACGTTATGTTGTTAGCCGAGATGGTGCACAATGTGCGCGTCGTGCGTATCGACCAAGACTTTCGTGATCTGCCCTTCGAGCAGTGGTTGGGAGATTCAATCGGCTACTACGAGGAAGATACGCTGGTTGTAGTCACCCGAGATTTTAATCCCTGGCAAATTAAGGAATATCTGATTTCAGCGAACGTGACGCTAACCGAGCGCTTCACGCGTGTTGCAGACAACAGAATTCATTATTCATTCACCATCGATGATCCGGAGCTGTACTCGCAGCCGTGGACAGCAGAGATGCCAATGGCAATCCTGAGCGAGCAGATGTATGAATATGCCTGTCACGAGGGCAACTATTCGCTACCTGCTATTCTAGCCGGCGCCCGACGCGAAGAAATGGACGAGAAAACAGGTCGATAAAACTGAGAGCCGAATCGATCTATTGAGTAACCTTTTTGCTTCTCTGGCTCTAGTATAGATATGTTTAAAGGCTAGATGATATTGGCTGAATCCGAATTCGCACAGTGAGCAGAGCGATTGTCTTTCGCGCAGTTTTGTATCCGCAGTGAGATCGCCGATCTCGTAGTACAGCTCCCCTAAGGCTGGCTGCAAGTTTTCGTCAGCTAACCTTTCTTTAATTTCTAGCGTCTACAGCAATTTCAGCAGGTGATGAATGGGGAGTTTGGTCTCGCTCTTATCTGGCAGGATTGCTTGGCTAGCTCTAGAAAAACATGCTGAGGATGGATATTGCCTTAATATCGCCTCTTCTGTCGCCTAACTGGCTGATTTTAGGTAGAATCTTGACCCCCCAAAGCCTAAAAGCAGCGCGCGGCCAAGATTGGGTGTAGATAACTTGGTGTGGACCACACTACGCGTAAAACTCACGGACCCGAAAGACATGAGCAAGCGGAAAATCAAGAAATTACTAATCGCTAATCGTGGCGAAATTGCTCTGCGCATCGTCCGCGCATGCGCCGAAATGAGTATTCGTTCGGTGGCCATCTATACCGAACCAGATCGCTATGGTCTGTTCGTTAAGCGTGCCGATGAGTCCTATTCTCTTGGTGAGGACCCTCTAGCAGGTTACCTGCACCCTGCGCGAATAGTGAACCTCGCAGTTGAAACTGGCTGTGATGCTCTTCATCCCGGTTATGGATTCTTGTCTGAGAATCCAGAATTGGCGCGGCTCTGCGAAGAGAAAGGCATCGCCTATGTAGGTCCTTCTAGTGCCGTTATTCAGCGCATGGGAGATAAGACCGAGGCACGTAAAGCAATGACGGCGGCCGGTGTGCCGGTCACCCCAGGTACTGACGGCAATCTCGCTGATATCGACGAGGCCATCATCGAGGCGGCACGCGTCGGTTACCCAGTAATGGTTAAGGCGACTTCCGGTGGCGGTGGCCGTGGCATTCGTCGTTGTGATAGCGAGGAAGAACTGAAGAGCCAATATCCACGAGTGATCTCTGAGGCTACTAAGGCCTTTGGTTCGGCCGAAGTGTTTCTCGAAAAATGCATTATCAATCCCAAGCATATAGAAGTTCAAGTGCTTGGAGATTCCCACGGGAACGTGGTTCATCTCTATGAGCGCGATTGTTCCATTCAGCGTCGCAACCAGAAGCTTATCGAGATTGCCCCTAGTCCGCAGATATCCGAAGAGCAGCGAGAGTATTTAGGTCAGCTAGCCGTGACAGCAGCGAGTTCGGTTGGTTACGTAAGCGCGGGTACGGTTGAATTTCTCCTCAGTGGCGACGATGTCTATTTTATGGAGATGAACACCAGGATTCAGGTGGAGCATACGATTACCGAACAGATAACCGGTGTCGATATAGTTCGCGAGCAAATACGCGTCGCCGAAGGCCGGGAGCTCAGCTATCGACAGGAAGACATTAGCTATCGCGGTTTTGCCATACAGATGCGTATTAATGCGGAAGACCCAAAGAACGATTTTCTTCCTTCGTTCGGTCGCATTACCCACTATTATGCCCCCGGCGGTCCTGGTGTCCGTGTCGATACCGCCATCTATACTGGCTATGAAATTCCACCCTACTATGACTCGATGTGTTTGAAGCTCATAGTCTGGGCACTCACGTGGGAGGAGGTCACGGCGCGAGCAGAGCGAGCGATCGATGACATGCGCCTGCATGGGATTAAGACAACGGCAGCGTATTACAAACAAATACTCAGCCATGAAGATTTTCAGCAGCCAGATTTTAATACTAGCTTCGTAGTGGAGCATCCTGAATTACTTAACTATTCCGACAAGCGTCATCCTAGCGAAGTAGCCTTGGCTCTGGCGGCAGCAGTTGCTGCCTATTCGGGCTGGTAACAAAAGAACATTGGCAGGAGAAATAAGTATGACCAAGCCTAGACCCATTCAAGTCACCGATGTCATTCTGCGAGATGCGCATCAATCATTGATTGCGACACGTATGCGCCTTGATGACATGTTACCCATTTGCAAGCAACTGGATGAGATCGGCTATTGGTCACTCGAAGTCTGGGGAGGCGCGACGTTTGATGCCTGCATACGTTTTCTAAAAGAAGATCCCTGGGAGAGATTACAAAAACTTCGAGCGGCGCTTCCAAACACGCGACTGCAAATGCTGCTTAGAGGGCAAAACCTTCTCGGCTATCGCCACTACGCTGATGATGTTGTCGCAGCCTTCGTGCAGAAATCTGCGGACAATGGTATCGATGTGTTTCGTGTCTTCGATGCATTGAATGACTTGCGCAACATCGAAACGGCGATGAAGGCGGTGAAGGATGCGGGAAAACATGCCCAAGGGACAATCTGTTTTACGACTAGTCCAGTGCACAATGCTGAGCTCTATGTACAGCAGGCGAGGCAGTTGCAAGATATGGGCGCAGACTCTATCGTCATAAAGGATATGGCGGGACTCCTGACCCCTTACGGTACGTACGAATTAGTAAAAGCGATAAAAGAGGCCGTTCCTTTAGATCTTGTCATCCATAGTCACTCTACTTCTGGTCTGGCGTCACTTTGCCAACTCAAGGCGGTGGAAGCGGGTGCGGATAGGATCGATACGGCTATATCGGCGTTCGCTGGAGGCACGTCCCATCCATCGACGGAAGCGCAGGTAGCCGCGCTTAAAGACAGCCCCTATGACACGGGCTTGGATCTGACAAAACTTACCGCTATCGATGATTACTTTCGTAAGGTGCGCAAGAGGTATCAACAGTTCGAAAGCGAATTTACGCGAGAAGATATTTCGGTGCAGATCAATCAAGTGCCGGGTGGCATGATGTCTAACTTGGCTAATCAACTAAAAGAGCAGAACGCACTTGATCGCATTCGAGAAGTATTCGACGAGATACCGCGAGTGCGCGAAGATCTTGGGTTTCCGCCGCTGGTTACCCCAACCTCTCAGATTGTTGGTACACAAGCTGTCTACAATGTCCTTTCTGGTGAGCGCTATAAGACGATAACCAATGAAGTTAAACGCTATCTGCAGGGCGGCTATGGGCGGCCTCCCGCGGCAGTAGATGAAAAGCTTCGCAATAAGGCTATTGGTAAGGAAGCCTATAGGGATGAGCGGCCTGCAGATTTTATCAAGCCAGAACTTGCAAAGTTACGCAAAGAGATTGGCGATCTAGCGAAAAATGACGAAGACGTTTTGACCTTCGCCATGTTCCCTGATTTGGGTCGTGAGTTTCTGCAGCAACGTGCCGACGGCACATTGGAGCCAGAGGCCTTGCTGCCTCCCGATAGCGGGGGCAAGGCTAAAGCCTCCATGGCTACGGAGTTCAAACTCGATGTACATGGCGAATCCTACGAAGTGGCAATTACCGGCGTTGGTGATTCTGGTGCTGGACGCCGCAAGATCTACCTGTCTATGGATGGTATGCCTGAGGAAGTGATCTTCGAGCCACTCAATGAATATGTTGCCCAGAAGGGTGACAAGAGAAAGAAGGCCACTGAACCGGGTCATGTCACCGCCGCGATGCCAGGCAACATTGTCGAAGTTCTAGTGTCCCAAGGCGATTCGGTTAGTGCCGGTCAGGCTGTGTTAGTCACCGAAGCGATGAAGATGGAGACGGAGATTCACGCCAACATCGACGGCAAGATTCTAAACGTCAATGTCACTAAGGGCGACCGAATCACACCGGGTGAAGTGCTTATCGAAATCGGCTAAAAATTGCGGCTTTTCCGTCACTAATGCTTACATTTTCAAGCGATAGGTGCCGCCAAATTATGTGAGAATGGCGGCACTAAAAATAATCAAAAATAGGTAGTTAGTCAAATGAGCAAACTCAAAATAGCAGGCTGGGTATTAGGCCTTGTACTTGCTTCGGTCGCCGTATTCTATGTGTATACGGCACCATTCAATTACCAGAGGCTTCCGGGCGTCAGGATTGGAGGGCAGCTAACTGAACATCCTACTAACTGGAATACGATCGATACTGAGGGTGTCGTCTATCTAAAATTGGCTGGTTTCCCTCCGGTTGTCGTAAAAGTTTTCTATGCCTCTGACGAGGGCGGTATAATCACCGCGACCCGTCCTGATAAAGGTTATTGGGCGGGACGAGTTAGAGAAAATCCCGATGGTTGGATTCGCTTTGGTGACGAGACTTATGCTTTGCAGGCAACAGAAATATTTGGCGATGCACGACTCCCAATGCTAGAAGCCTACGGAGCAAACAACGGCATGCAGATGCGTTACGATTTCGAGGGCGAGATAGTCGTCGGACAGAACGAGCCTCTGCATACTTGGGAAGTGTTCTACTGGACTACACGCTAGCTCAAATTCTCTTTAAGTCAAAGTAAAAGCCTTGCCCGTTGAACGAGCAAGGCTTTTTTTATTTTTTCAAGAAAAATTTAGAACGTCGTCTGTACACTCAGCGTCCAGCGACGATAGCGACTACTGCAGGAATCCTGTATCAATGCCAACGAGCCATCAATAGTAGTGCCATCGAAGCGCTGTCGGAACCGGCAGCGCGATGCGTCGAGCGTATTGTCAGTTTCAAGTCGGAAGGTCCAATCTTCGAACCACACTTTAGATACAAACAAATCCAGTGAGCGTTCCCGGTCATTTCGAGTGATAGTCTGAATGTCGATATCGTAGTTGCCACCCCAAAAAGAGTGACTGTAGTCAATGCCGTAGCTTAACCCGAGAGAGGTGATGTCATGCCGAAAATTTATACCCACGAAGCCGCGGCCACCGAGGCGCTGTTCTGTTTGCAGGAACGGATCCTTAATCTCAGAGTCGAAGAGTCCAACAATCACGCCTAAGATTGCGTCGGGTAAATTTAGTCGGTTAAGGCGAATACTTGCTCGATTAAACATGCTCCAGCGCTTGGCTGGACCAACATTGCCCGTCGCTGAGAGTGGTTGGCTCGGGTCGATTGTGGCATTGACTCTGCCAATGCGGTTATCTATGTCTGTGTGAGTGATGCTGCTGGATAGTACGCCGCCATCGTTAGGTAGTCTGTATTCTAATCCAGCTTCATAACTCCAGCTTGTTTCAGGCTCTAGTTCGGGATTGCCGGCAAGAGCGTTGAGGTCTCTATCGTCTTCGTTCGTGGTGGCAGCAAAGCTGGAAAAACTCAGTTGTGAAACATCTCTCTTTATAGTGGCGCGAAAGCGGAAATTATCGGTAATGTTGAAGCGGTAATCGAATGACGGTCGCCAGAACTGAAAGTCTCTGGTTTTTGTGACTGCGCCAGTTTGCGTTATCTCAGATGTCTCATACACGATGCTGCTTTCGAGCGAACTGCGATCGTTCAGGGACCAGTTATGAAATGCAAAGCCTTCGTAACGAATCTCCTGAACCTTCGTGCCTGGATTGGAGATCGATGACAGAGGAGATAGGCCGCCGACAATTGCCGAAAGCGGTTCGGTTCCAAAACTGCTGCCAATAAGCAGGCTCGAATCGAGCTGTGTGTCGGCCCGTTCAAAGCCTACGCGCAAGGACTGTGCTTCGTTCAATGAGAAGTTGTAATTCGTCTGTACGATGAATTCTTGACGTTCACGTCTAGAATCGATGAAGAGATTTTTACTTAATCCAATGTTCGCGGGATCGGCTTCGAAGCGTTCGCGTACGGAATTGCGAACTTCATTGTTTGCTACGAAAAGCACAGATAGGCGTGTGCCATTGGTGAAGTTATATTCGTAGTCGCCGCCGACTTCCCAGTTGCTTTCCTCGTTCTCAACCTGCTCTTCTTGAATGCTGTTGATTACTCCGGCATCGGTGAAGTCTACGAAGTCGCGGTGGACCGGTCTAGGATGATCGCCTTCGCTAATTGAGGCGTTTAGCTGCATGCGGTGAGGGCCGGGGCTATAACTCAGGTTGGTAGATAAAGTCTGCTCGTCCTGATCGCGTATAGTGGTCGCGAATAGGGTGCCTAATAGCTCTCCGTCGGGTCCTAGTCGTACCTCTCGGTTGTCTCGATTCTCATAGTTGGGGCGAGAACGTAGATTGACCAGAGCCTGGAAATTTCCAATCTGCTGTGACCACGCAGCGGAGCCACCCGTCTCGAATTTGTTATCATGATTGAGCCGGTTTATCAGCTCTACAGTTGTGCTCGATCTTGATTCTACCGCTATCAAAATGACGTTAATGACTTCGCTGGCGCCCCGCACATTTAATGCACCGCTCGTGTCTCGTATAATCTCGATGCGCTCGACTTCTGCTGCCGTGATGCGTTCAAGCTGGTCTGATGCAGAGTTGTCTTTGCCTGCAATGCGCTGCCCATTAATCAGTAGATTGCCGCCGGTGCCGAGACCACGATTACCTCTACCTCCGCCCCCGCCTCGTAAAGAGACGCCGGGGATACGGTCCAACATGTCTTTGGCAGTAACTGGGCTGTATTGAGCGAAAAAATCGGCAGAATAAACGAGGGTGGAAGCAGCATTTTCATCGGCGTCAGTAGAATCCTCAACAGCAGCTTCTCGGCCTAATTGTTGGTTGGGAGTGCTCTCCTGAGAGAAGCCGTTCTGTGCGCTGACTAGAAAGAGCAACAGGCTGAGTTTACTGAATTGGGATAGGTGTTTCATACTTCTCCTAATGGGGGGCTCAGGCTGAAAAACAGGACTTTAGCAGATACGGCGACTGCATTGGGGGGACAGGCCACGGGATGCCGGAAATCGGCGACAAATCACCAGCCATTAGCGATTTCTCCTAGCCATCTAAGATTGAGACCCAATCTATTGTCGAATCTTGCTGGGATCAGGGCGACTTAGCAGGAAGCTAATACAGCCGACAAAAATCAATCCTGTAAGAACGATAACGCCAGTTGGGCTGCCATTTAGGATGATTATTAGCCAGCTAACGGCAATAACTGTCACCGCAGCAATCTTTGCGCGCTTCGCAATCGCCTTGTCGCGGTACCAATCACGCAGGCCTGGGCCAAAGCGCTTGTGACGAAGCAACCACCATTTGAATTTACTAGAGGCGTGGGAGCCTGCCCAAACTGCAACCAGCAGGAAGGGGGTGGTGGGTAATATCGGTAAGAAGGCACCTATTACAGCAATCGCTAGCGTGACATACGCGAGCAGTAGCCAAAGTATTTTCTGCCAGGTGCTTCGCTCTTTAGTCATAGATTCAGGAAATTAGTTGTAGCCAGCTTGCTGGATGGTGGGCTATAGCTACTCCAATGATGTAAAGAAAGGTTGCGATAGCTAATCCAAAGAATAGTATTTTTGTGGAGGCTGTGGGTGCGCGCTTGATCGCGAGGCTGCCAAAGCCAATATAGAATATTAAGGCAATAAGCTTCGCGAGTATCCAGTCTTGATTGCCGGGGTGTTGAGAAAGAATAAGCATTAAAAGAACGGCGCTCGTAAGCAGAAGTGTATCGACAATATGCGGAACAATTTTTATCCAGCGCCTCTCTAGTAGAGGCGAACTATTTATTGCCCACCAGCCTCGAATCACGAAACCAAGCAAGCTAATCATAGCCAGTGATAAGTGAACTGTCTTAATGGGTAAGTAGAAGTCTTGCACGATAAGCCCTGGTTAAAGATTTATGTCAATCCGGGTGAAGAGCCGGCAGCTGGTAGCCAATTCTAGCATTGGTTACACTATTTGACGCGGCTTTGTAGGCTCAGCCGACTAATCGTTTATAAAGTTATCTTCTTGCTACTCGAAATTTTTGTCTTTAATTTAGGAGCCGCTCGAGCGCAACCTTGGCGTTGGTATTGCCGCGGCGAGCGGAGTCTTGATACCAGGATATAGCCTGCACAAGATCGAGATTCACTCCGCGCCCCTGCTCAAACATCTGCGCCAAGCGATACTGCGGGATTGCATCCCCGGACCGTGCCGCCCGTGTCCACCAAAAAACAGCCAGCGCATCATCCTGTACTACGCCCGTCCCTGAGAAATGAATATTTCCCATATTGTGCGCAGCAAGAACATGTCCACGCTCAGCAGCACGGCGATACCAGTTTGCTGCAGTGTGATTGTTAGGCTCCTTGCCTAGCGCCTCAGCATAGGCTGTGCCGATCAAGAATTGCGCTTCGCTCACGCCTGCGTTTGCCATTGCTTCAACTTTGTTTATGACTGAGCGCGCTATTGCCTGGGCTCGCGCCTTGTCGGTTGGATAGCCCATACGTCCGGTTGAATAGACGCGCGCGATCCACATGGTGGACAAGGAATCTTCGTCGGCAGCAGCACGCTGTAAAAGCTGCTTCGCTCTCGCATTATCCACCGCTCCAGCTTCGCCTGTGTACCAGCGAATTGATTCGATGAGATCGGGATCAACGCCGGCAATTGGCGCAGCTTGACAGGAATAAATTGAGACTAGAAACAAGGCTAGAAATGACAGCCTGATGTTCCTTTTTTGAGAATTGATTAGGGTTAGAGCGTGCAGCGGGAGATTCATGTTGCCTCGCCAAAAAAACAGTACGACCCCCAGTATATAGAGTAGATGGGATGGGTTGCTATGCTCTATTTTTTCAGAAGTTCTCTAATCAATTGCTGCAATTCAATTTCATCGCCAGCTTTATAACTGCGATATCTTTGCACTATGCGGCCTTCCCTGTCGATTAGGTAGGATACTGGCAGGCTTCGAACTTCGTAGGGAATGCCCACCTCCCCATTAGGGTCTGCAAGGACCGGATAGGAAACCGGATGATCTTCCAAGAAAGCAATACCATCGTCGACGTTCTCGTCCACGTTGATGGCGATGATTTCGAATTCCTCATTCCCGAGTTCGCGATACATCTTGTCATAGGCTGGAAGTGATACTAAGCAAGGAGGGCACCAGGACGCCCAAAAATCTAGAAACACAACCTTGCCGCGGTAGTCTGATAACCGTATCTGCTCGTTCCCCATTATCCTCGGAGCGCTAAATTCCTGCGCCAACTCTTGAGCAATTGCTAGGCCTGGGAGGCAGAAGATAAAAATGGCGAACCTGATAAATTTAAAGTGCATAGGTCATGGATAAAGCATAGGAATAGCTGGTAGTAAACTGCAGGGCGCCCTCGAGATTCCGAGCAACCGGTACGCGTCCAGAAAGAGAAAGTGTTAAATCGTCCGTTACGCCATATTGTATGGCGGGCACGAAGTCTAGCCATTCGCCTCCGCTATTTGGAATTTCGAAACCGTTTCGTTCATCAGCATCAGTAGCTCTGTAGCGTAGGCCAGCGGAATAGCCAAACCGTGTGCCGATGCTTTGGCTGATACCTACGGAAAAATTGAACTCATCGCCAGACGAGTAGTTGCGATCATTTTCCTCGTTGTTGAAGGTATAATTGGTAGAGAAATTTAGTTGCAAGGTGGCAGCTTGATTGAAGGCGTAGCTATAGCTGCTCCACAATATTTCGCCCTGCGCACCAACGCTTGGTTGCATATCTTCGGATTGCACAATTAGGCCGCCTGCATCGTCTTTGCCTATAGGGAGCCGAATGCCAACCCCAAGAGAAACTTCATGGCGCGAAAAAGGAGTGATGTACAAGGGGGTATAGCGCAGAAGAACGACTGCATCGCCAAGGCCAGATGTGTTTTGCTCGCCCAGAAAACTTGTACCCACGCTGCGACTATGTTCTACGTAGGAGAGTAGCCCTGAAACTGACCAGCGATCAGCCAGGCCATAGGTGCTAGAGATCACTTGTGAAAAAGAAGAACGCTCCCTGCCGGATTCATCGCGGATGTCCTGTGTCCCTTCAACGAGATCACTAATTTCATGAAACTCTGTTGTGTAGTTAAAGAAGAAGTCGCCTGGCTCAGTAGACGATGAATCAATTGCGCTTAACAACGGCGCGCCGGCACAACTGCAAGTCGCTGCCTCTGCCTGTGTAAGCAATAGCGCTGGTAGCAACAGTAGGGAGAGTGTAAGAAGCCTAATAGTCATTAATTGATCTCAGTGCCGGGAAAGAATGCAGTCCATGCAAACCAGTAGGCTATATATGAATTGGTCTTTTCTAATTTTGTGCCCGCTCGTGGACCCGAAACCCCATTGCCAAAAACGTCCCATTGCGTGCCTTCGTTGTCTATCATGACAACAGGTAATTGATCTTGTACCGGGGTGAATTCCAGTGTCGTGCAATCTTCAAGTTGGCGGTTAAAAAGCACGGCAAAATTTTGCGTAGCACTGCCTGCCGCTACAACATCCAACCCGCCGACCTGGTCGTGAATGAGGGATACACTGTCGCCAAAATCAGCAACCGGATAGACCTTCGAGTTGTCTCCCACATTTATCCCTAGCACCCGCTCTTTACGATGTAGTCGTAGATCATTCATATTATCTACATTAAATATTAGGGATTGGTCTGTCCTAAACGAGCCATAGGGATAGGTGCCATAAGGGCGGCTGAAGCCAGTGTCTTCGGTCATTAAGATGGTTTCAGGATACATGGCTTGCCAGGTCTCCCACGTGGTTTCTACTACCTGAACCTTGTCGGGAATATTCAATACCGTACTACCTCGTATGGACTGTTCCAGCATTTGTGACCACAGGCTATTGGTCTCGCGATCGTACATAACCAGGTTAGAATTCAATAGTAATCCAGACGTTCCAAATGTTTTATTCGTCGACTGGGAAAAGCCCTTCCACATCATTGCCGAGCCGGTCAGCGGGCAATAGCTTAGAGTCATTTGCTGTTGCTGACCGTCTACAGTAAAAGTGTCATTCACCACTTCGTGCCAGTCTAAGATTTGATGAGGGTAGGCACGAATATCGTCGCCAACTTTTACGCCGACTACTAGTGAGTCTGGAAAAATACCGGTGAGTTCCAAGTTCTGCGTAAACTGCGGGTTAGTGAGTGGTGGAATGCCATCGGGAGCCGGGCCGCCATCCTGAATTTTGCTGGGATCGACAGAGAATCCAGATACAACGGCCGCGTTGTTGGGGCCATGACTTAAATCAGGGGCTGGCCGCGAACACGCATTGGGCGTGTTTTCGGGGGCTTGTGTGCCATTTTCCGCCGCGTCGGCTAGCAGGAAAATAAGCGGGTTTTCGCTTAGCAAGGTAAAGTCTGCTCTAAATGAGGCTCCGTCTACGGCAATATCGGGAATTGAAAGAGTGCTTCCAATAAAGGAATTGGCGTTGTTAGTATCGATGGAATCTGGATTGCTTAGCTCTACTGCGCTAAGTAGGCTTATTTGTAGAGGTGAGGTATTCGTGTCTAATAAAAACTCTAGGCGAAAGATTTTGTCAGCGGCCGTTACTACCGGCAGTACTAGAGTAGTGCCCTCAAGGTGCGCGCTTTGCGCTTGCGCTGCGCCACTATAAGAAAAGGCGGCCAGGGCAAGTTGTGCGTATAGAAAGCACAGGATTTTATTCTTCATCAGCATCTCTCATTTCGAAACTATTTTCGATAAGTTCTCTCTTGTGATAGCACAAGACCGGAGGTCGCTAGACTTGCTTTCAATAAATAATTGATTGACCCAGAATGAACTACAAATCTGCTTGTCCGGTCTGCTTACGTAACACCAGTTATGAGGAGAACGGCTAATGCGCCAGATTTCGCTAGTGAACCTGAATCGTACATCGTGGCTTTCTGCCGCTATTTTGGCATGCACAATTCCTAGCTTAGCGACTGCGCAGTCCTTGAATGGATTCGATCTGGGCAATGCGACTATTCCAGTTGAGCATATTCTGAGTGGCGGCCCGTCTCGAGACGGGATACCGGCTATCGATAGCCCTGTTTTCGAATCAGCTAGCTCAGCCACTTGGCTTGAACCTGAGGAGCGCATACTCGGCATTTCGTTAGAAGGCGTTAGCCGTGCCTATCCAATCGCTATATTAAATTGGCACGAGGTTGTGAATGATGTGATTAGCGGCAGGCCAGTAGTAATTAGCTATTGCCCACTGTGCGGTACTGGAATGGCCTTCGATTCGCGGGTCGGCAATCGCAATGTAAAGTTCGGCGTGTCAGGTCTGTTATTTCAAAGCGACGTCTTGTTGTATGACAGACAAACTGAGAGTTTGTGGTCGCAGATTATGAGCGAAGCGATCAGCGGGCCGCAGCAGGGAACGAAACTAGACTCTTTAGCATTGACGCATACCAGCTGGGGAGCTTGGCGAGATGAGCATCCCGATACTGATGTGCTTAGTCGTGATACAGGTGTGAAACGGGATTACATGCAAGATCCTTATGCGGGCTACGCGGATTCTCCGCGAACTTTGTTCCCGGTGATAAATCGAGCGCCTGGTCCCTGGCATGCGAAAGATTGGGTGTTGGGTGTGGAGATTAACGGCAAGTACAAAGCCTATCCGTTCGCGGAACTTTCAACTCAAGGTTTACGGCAGTTTACTGACGAGCTAGCAGGGGAAAAATTCACCATTGCCTGGGATGAGAAAAATAAATCAGCAGCCATGCTACGTGATAACGAAATTCAACCTAGCATTACCGCATTCTGGTTTGCTTGGTATGCCTTTCATCCGGGTGCCGAGGTGTTTCAGGCTAGGTAGGATTTAAGAGATGCGGGTAGGCAGCTTACTTTAGCTTGTGCAAATATTCTAAGAATCGACACCGCAAACTTTACGGAAACCGGCGGCTACGAACGGTATCATTCGGTTATAGGCTGCATCGAAATCAGAGGATTTGCATTTGCCACCTGACAGACGGTCTATGCGGCCGGTCTGCGCAAGAGTCAGGGCCAGTGCGCCAGACATGTAGTGGTAACACCAATGAATATCCTCTTCCTTGGCGTGTGGGAGCGCTGCCTTCAATGCGTCGATGAATTCGGTCACGCGTTTGTCGTAGACATTCGGCATGAGAACCTCGTTCCAAACCGGTGAGGCCATGACATAAGCGACCATCGCAAGGTAATTACGCCAACCTGGATCTCGGCTCTCTTGGGCGAGTTTCAACGGAAGTAAGAAGGCCTCGATGATTTGCTCTAAAGTCTGTGTGCCTCCACCGGCTTGTTCCTTGCTGGCAAGAAGGACCTCTTGCCGCGAGGCACTCAGTAGCTCGGCTCTGCGATTGAACACGGCGTGAAACAGGTCTACCTTTTTACCGAAGTGGTAGCTAGCCAAGGCCACATCTACTGCAGCCTTGGCAGCAATCTGTCGCATCGTTACGCCGTCATAGCCATGGCGGG
>JAESUT010000221.1 GCA_016762995.1 Gammaproteobacteria bacterium
GGCCGTGGGCGGCGCTGCCTATTTGGTTTCCAAAGCAATCCGCAAAGCAAGAATTGTTGCCTTCGAGGATCTAGGCATGGAGGCTATCCATGAATTCACAGTCGAAGAAATGCCGGTAACTGTAGCGGTAGACGTGAATGGCACATCGGTTCACCAAACCGGTCCGGCAATCTGGAAAAAGAAAATTGCGGAAGAGCATGCCATTGAAGTGAAATAGTGGGCTGGAAGCAATGAGGGGCAAAGGAAATATTGGAACACGAAACGCTGGCTGCTAGATTTAATGGATGCGTTGCCCTGAGCAGTTGAATTCATAGCAAAAAGCGGGCGTTTTCAAACGAGGGTAGTAGAGCAGAAGTTTGAACACATTCGTGTCGGTGGTTCGACTCCGCAGTTCACACTTCCGCCACACTTGTATTGATTCGTCCGTAGTAGTTTTTCCGGAAGTGATTCACTGCAGCTTCTACTTCCTGTTCTTCCGCTTTTAGGTCATCAATTGAAATAATCAGAAATGGCGTATCGGCAGCCCCTACCGCGCTGAGTGCTTCGGGTTGCTGTTCGTCGCCAAAGTATACAGGCCTGCCTTCCGCACGCTCGAGAACAACCAAAGTGTAATGAACTTAAACTACCATTAACACGACAACAGCAATCAAAAGAGGGAGAGGGTTACGCAAAAACAGCTCAAGATTTAGAGTCAAATCCATGGATATGAAACATGGAAGGGGACACCGGTCATTTAGTAATTTAACGAGTACATTTGGGTTGCGAAAATCTCTTAAGTTATGAAGTAATCAGAGCCCCTTCTCTTGTCCCGTTATTATTTTTCTTTGCGCCACTAAGATTTTTTCGTGTTAGGGCAGGCTAAATACTTTGGCAGAATTCTTGTCCTAGATCAGCTAGCTTGACGATATCAGTTGGGCAGTCTCTCTGAACTGATAGACTAAACATGTAAGGTAGAGATAATATATCACTTAGCTTACTGGCTAGTTATCAACACATTTCAAGAGGGTTACAATATATGTATAAAACTATTCTTTGTGCTATCGAAGCCTCCCCAGAAGGGAAAAAGGTACTAACTAAGGCTTCTCAGCTAGCCGAACTTTACGGCAGTGAACTTATGGTGGTGAGCGTTCTCCCCTATACATTGCTCCCGAGTAACCTGCAAAAGAAACTGAAAGATGAGATATCTCCATTGATAGAGAAAATCATCGCACCTTTTGGTATCCCTAGAAAAAACTGCTATATCAAAGTTGGCAAGCCGTACGCGGTCATCTGCAAAGAAGCTGGCAGAAGGAAAGCTGACCTTATTGTTCTTGGAACGCATTCGAAGAAAGGTTTGCAGTCGGCAGTAGGCTCAACAGCTACTGGCGTGGCTAATAATGCTAGATGCGATGTGACTCTATTTAGGCTATAGATCGCAGTGATTCAACAGAGGGTGATAATGAGTTATTCCGAAACGTTGCAGATAGGCTGTCATTTTCAGTGATAAGAAAAATTTATCACGATATGTAGATATTCCTTTCTGAACAGGGAAACACTAAGCTGTTATTATTTTAAGTACCCTTGGAGAGAAAATGACAGACATTAGCCACATACTTGTTCCGACTGATGGCTCGGATGGAGCGTTACATGCAGCCGAGCTGGCTGGCAATCTTGCTAGGTCACTAGATGCAAAAGTCACCCTGCTCTATGTACAAGATGAGGCCCACATTTTGTCAGATGCCTGGGCCGCCAGCAATCTTCCAGTCGGTGGGGCAGATAATTCGAGTTCGGTCGAGAAAGTTCGGAGTTCTCTTGAGAAGTATGCGCATGAGAATGAGCTGCCCGCCACTGCAGAGGCGCTCGGTAAGTTAGCAAAAGAGCCAGATGCTGTCGTCACATGGGGACATTCATCGGAAGAAATATGCCGATATGCTAATAATCACAGCGTCGATCTTATCGTGATTGGATCACATGGCCGATCCGGGCTGAAGCGCGCTTTTCTCGGCAGCGTTAGCCAAGCAGTTGCAAATCAAGCATCCTGCCCTGTTACACTAGTCAAATAATAGGATGCTAATACGGCTCACATTCGAATACAGAAGAAGTCAATCTCATAGCAGAAAACAATGACCGCCCTTAGCGGCGTCTGTACGGCTTTTTGGTTTCCAAAACAATTCGTAAGGCAAAAACCGTAACCTTCGAGGCCCTGGGCATGGAGGCTATCCATGAGTTCACAGCCGAAGAAATGCCGTTATATCAGTCACACATATCTTCGTAGGGGTTATCGAGTTGTAAGGATATTTCCCGTGTCAGTCCGGCTACGGAAAGGCTGCCGTCGGCTAGCTCGATAGACTCACTGCCCAGCACATTATGATCGAACTTATAGATCGTACGATTCTCACCTGCCAACGCTGAGTCATCATACTCTTGTGAGGCCTGCGCCACGGTTTCATTGAGAGCCTTGTACTTGCTGATCGCCTTCTCTCCGTGCCGTTTTGTTAGCATCTTCTCTACAATATGTGGCGCGAGTATCGAGGCGCTCGCATTGTTGCCACCGAACCCTTTCGAATTAATGATGACAGCATCCATGGCCTGCTTGCCTACGTCTCGGTGCTTAAGAAGGATCTCGATGCTGCGGTGATCAACGTCGTCAGCGATCTCATCTACAGTAAGAATGCCTGGAATAATTCCCTCAGCCCAAACACCAAGACTCGCGGCGATTTGATCGCCCGAGGAGGAGGCTAGAGAATGACCGATATAAGATTTCACGGCGGCGACTGGCCAGCCTTGAATGCCGAAGGTCTCAGCTATGCGGTTAATGATATGGGATTCGGTCTGTCGGTTCTGTAGCGTGCCGGTGCCGTGTGCTTGCACGTAGCTGCGAGTCGCTAGGCCCTTCTGCCCGATGATGTTTTTCGTAGCCGCTGCGGCCTTTGCCAACGAGATGTAATTGCCCAAACCTGGGCTGGCTATAGATTTTTTGAAGCCGTCGGCGTTGATAAATACATCGTTAACGCCGCCATAGATATTGGCACCAAGCTCTAGCGCTAATTCATCGTCGAAAAGCACGATACACTGCGCCGATTCCGCGAGAGTAAATCCGGCGTTGTACCCAAAGGGTCTGCACGCGCGGCGAAAATCGGGTGTCTCATTCGCTGATAATTTGTCGAGTTGCCGCAAACTAGCGTCATCGGCCAATGCGCCCATTGTAGCAAAACCGTCGAAGATCTCCGGCACCAAAGGCGCTTCGCTAGTGCCGACGAGAACAACTCTGTGGCTTCCCGATTGTATGTCGCGAATACCCTGGCGAAGGTTGTACAAGAATGTGGCGCAGGCAGCCACGTTGGTGCCAGTTGTCCCTAAATTCCCTAACAAATAGGCATTTATGAAGTCAGCTGGCATCTCGGCATAACCTAAGGGAAGTTGTTTCGAGGTGACTTTCTTGCCGAGTAGGCGTGCCTGCATCATGCCGCCGTAGCCGTTGTAATCGAGTTGGCCCATTCCGCTGCCGGCGTAGACGGCAATCTGATCGGCAGCAACATGCTGCTTCACGGTCTCCCAGTCGATGCCCATGGAATTAATCGCATCGGATGCTGCATATACGGTTAGCTGCAATCCCCGTGGATGATTTCTTGCAGGATACAAGGCAGCAGGATCAAAGCCCGATGGCAATTGTCCTGCGCTATGTATGGCAATCTCGCGGCTGCATTTCAGCGACACTTCGAAGTTTTCTGCTGTGCTTATTTGAACTCGACCTTCCAGGTCAGCATCTGAGACCTTCCATCCAGTAGGCAGTGGTGTGGGTAAATCTTTTTTGCGTAAGGTAAATTTTAGAGCTTGATCCGATGTGGAGCCCAAGGTGGCATTTCTTAGATAGGGCAAGAGGTCAGGCTCGAATAGGTTGTTTTCCAGCCCTCGAATTAGCGTGCCCTGCTTTAGAGCTGGGCCTAGCTGACTAAGATATTCATCGAGATTGACTTCGACTCCGCTGCCGTCAGTCCATTTACCGCCGCTTTTCTTGAGCTGTCCAGTAAGTGCCGCGAGACTGTTGTAAGTGGTCTGCACCTGAGACGAGGGCAGGGCATCAATGACCATGCGCCTGTAGCCGTGATGGCCAGAGCTGCGACCTGCCGCATTGATCCCGCCGAATCCTGTGATCACCGGTAATCTTGCCATTGTTCTTTCCTTCTGGGGGTCTTGTATTGAGCTTTAGACTGGAAGCATAGTAATAAATGCCCCTAGTAAGACTATAGTGGGCTATTCCGTTAAAACTTTAGGCCATATTGGACAGTAGCTAGGTCATAATGGTCAGAAAGTTTTCGCTAGTAGAAGAATAGGCTACGTGTGGTGGGGGTTATGAGCTGTTCGGCTGCAGTGTTGAACAACTTGCATAAAACCTGTGCCACACATAGCATGACGGCATAAAAACCAAACCATCAATATTCCTTGGAGGAATCATGAATATCAAAAAGCTAGCCACCACATGTCTACTGCTGAGCGGAATCAGTGCTGCAGCTACCGTTCTGGCTCAAAATGATCGATTCGCAAATGTAACTATCGAGACTGTGCCGGTAACTGGCAATATCTCGATGTTGGTTGGATCAGGTGGCAACATTGGTGTGTCAACAGGTGTTGATGGCATATTGATCATCGATGATCAGTACGCGCCTTTGGCGGCAAAAATCCGTGCAGCTCTTGCGCAATTAGGCTCCGATACGCCGAAGTTTCTTCTCAATACACACTTTCATGGCGACCACACCGGTGGTAATGCAGACTTCGGTGCGGCGAGTATCATCATCGCTCATGAGAACGTGCGCGGCAGGTTAGTAGCTGCAGATTCGCCGAGTACAGCTTTACCGGTAATCACCTTCGATGATGATGTCACTGTTCATTTTAATGGCGAGAACATTACGTTGATCCACATGCCAAGAGGCCACACCGATACCGATAGTGTCGTGATGTTTGAAGACAGCAACGTCATCCATATGGGTGACCATTTTTTCAATGGTGGCTTTCCCTTCGTCGACCTAGCTAGCGGTGGCACCGTTCAAGGTTATGTTATTAACTTGGAAAAGGCGCTGTCGTGGATAGACGATGACACGTCGGTGATCCCAGGTCATGGACCGCTAGGCACGAAAGCCGATCTGCTAGCTTTTTACAACGTGGTGAAAGACACATCGACGACTATTCGTGTGATGAAATCACAAGGTGTGAGTGTAGAAGAGGCTGTCGCTGAGGGCTTGGGCGGCGAATACGAATCTTGGGGGCAGGGGTTCATCAACGAACAGCGTTGGATAGAAACTGTCTATGCAAGTTATCCTCGATAACTGGAATTCAGCTAGCAAATACCCTTTAGTATTATGGAGCTCGCCTCGCCAAAACTTTTGGCGAGGCATCGCCTCTCATGAACAATAACGACGAAACGCAAACAAGATTGAAGCAATTGCACCATGCCTTGGGCATACCGCCTGACTACGCGGTAAGTTGCGCACTCCCATTGTGCCTAGAGCCCGCTTTACTGGTAGATACAGAACTCGACTTCTATAAACGTCAACAGCGACTAACGCCTGCAGCATTCACTGCGTGGTCAGAAATGCGCGAGGCAGCAACGAGCCAGGGCATCTCATTGTTCCTGATTTCAGCCTTCCGTGGCTATCAATATCAGCATGATCTCATCGCAGGAAAGTTAGAGAAGGGGCAGGCGATAGATGCCATCCTGCGAGTGAATGCCGCTCCCGGTTACAGTGAGCATCACAGCGGTCGTGCTGTCGACCTTGGAACGATGGGCTGCGATGCGCTGAGCGAAAATTTTTCTAAAACTGAGGCGTATCAGTGGCTTACAGAACATTCGGCTAGCTATGGATTCTTCTTGAGTTATCCTATTGCTAACCCCTTCGGCATAGATTTCGAGCCTTGGCACTGGTGCTATAAAGAAGAATAAATTTTTAGACAAACGCAAATGAAAGGGGTAATCTAGAAGTCGAACTACTAAGGAGAGGGGATGTTCGAGAACTATCGCCTGGTGCACTTCCTAAAGCATTATCTAGATACGTCTGTATTTAGCTCCCTTACTCAAGCTCAATTTTCTACTCTTATTCCTAGTTCAATATCTAATTACTATTCGCTAGCAGCAACTGTTGTTTATTGCATTGCTGTGGCTATTCTCTCGCGCTTGAAAATTGATCGAGAACAAATTCACTACTGTCTAGGAGGGTATTATTTAAGTTAAGAATGTTTGCAATTCGCCATTTTTGAATGAAATCAGGAGAAGTAATTTATGACTAATGAATTCCAAGTTGTGTATCACAATATAGATCAAACTGAAGCGATCAGCGACGCCGTACAAAAGCGGATAGACAAGCTGGAGCGTTATTGCGACCATATTATAAAAGGTCGAGTGGTATTGGATTCCCCGCATAACAATCACCATAAGGGAAAGGTCTATTCAGTCACATTAGAGATTCATACGCCGGAGTTAGAGGTTCGAGTTAACCAAGATCAACATGACAACCACGCGCATGAAGATCTGTATGTCGCAATCCGGGATGCCTTTAACGTGGCAGAGCGACAGTTCAAGTCCATCGACAAAAAGCACAGGGCAACACCGCTGCATCAAGAAATCGAAACAGTGGCGCCAGAAGCTTCTAATCCGGCTGCGAAGGAAGTGTTGGATGAGGAAGAAGTTATGGCCGAGATCAATAGCGAGGCTGCTGCCTAGGTTGTTAATTAATCAGGGCGGCAGTCAAAAAGGGCGGTAAAAAGCACATGGACGACGCAACAAGACAAGAAATTGAAGCGGCAACTTTTCGAAGACTGCTGCAACATTTAGATAACAACAAGGATGTTCAAAATATTGATCTGATGAACCTTGCAAGCTTTTGTAGAAACTGCTTGTCGAAATGGTATGTGGCAGAGGCAGAGTCTCGCGGCACGGATATTGATTATGAAGCGGCACGAGAGATTGTCTATGGCATGCCTTACCCCGAATGGAAGTCCAAATACCAATCGGAAGCCAGTGCGGAGCAGTTGCGGAAATTCGATAGTCGACCAGTCGACTAGCTAGTTGCAATGCACATCGAGGGAAATCTCTGAGCGTACTTAGAGATTTCCCTTTTCCTTGTAAATATTGGGTGATGCGCTAAATTCTGGCAGATTGGAAGTTAACTTGTCAGTATCCACTAAACACTTAAAGTGATTCAAGGAAGCAGTTCTAGCCCCGAATATTTGACGCCAGATAGCATCCCCATTTCTCTATGCCAGGTAGCCAAATCATTTTTATTGAATTTACTTAGATCATCATGGCCGCAGGCTCTAGACATAACCTGCATTAGTTCAACCGATGCTTCAAAAAAATTCTTCAACTGCATTGCGGATTTTTTTACATTGAGTCGTTGGCGTAAATCTGCCTTCTGTGTGGCGATACCTGCAGGACAATTGTTAGTGTTGCACATACGCGCTGCTACACAGCCTATAGACTGCATGGCACTGTTAGAGATAGCCACGCCATCTGCTCCTAATGCCAATGCCTTTACAAAATCCATAGGCATTCGCAATCCGCCAGTTATAATTAGCGTGACCCGACCGCTGGCACCTTGCTCGTCTAGATACCTGCGTGCTCTTGCTAGTGCTGGAATAGTTGGCACGCTTATATGGTCTCTGAACATTTCTGGCGCGGCACCTGTGCCGCCGCCGCGGCCATCCAATATTATATAATCGGCACTAGCATCAAGCGCGAATTGAATATCCGCTTCAATATGATTGGCACTCAGTTTGAAGCCAATGGGAATACCGCCGGTAATTTCTCTTACACGATCGGCAAAGCGGTTAAAATCACTTGCCGTGTTTAGGTCTTTAAACGTAGGCGGTGATATCGCCGGCTCGCCCTCGGGAATACCCCGCACCTGGGAAATTTTCCCGGTGTTTTTATTGCCCGGCAGATGACCGCCCGTGCCCGTCTTTGCACCTTGCCCTCCTTTAAAGTGGAACGCCTGCACATTTTCTAGAAGAGATTCGCGATACCCAAACTGGGCGCTTGCCAGCTCATACAGATAGCGTGAATTTGCCTCCCGCTCCTCGGGCAGCATGCCTCCCTCACCGCTGCAAATACCTGTGCCAGCAAGTTCCGCCCCCATTGCAAGGGCTATCTTCGCTTCTTCCGACAACGCACCGAAACTCATGTCAGAGACAAATAAAGGAATCTTCAGCCTGAGTGGCTTCTTTGATTCTGGGCCAATGACGAGTTCAGTGGCAACCGGTGCATCTTCGAACAAAGGTTTTGTTGCCATTTGAGCCGTCATGATTTGCAGGTCATCCCAGTGCGGCAATTTGTGACGCGGCACTCCCATTGAGGTCATGGGGCCATGATGCCCCATCTGTGTTAAGCCCTCACGAGCTAATTGATGTATGAACTCAACCGTTGGCTCTTCTTGAGTCGCGATAGCAACGGGCGCGCCGGAATCGCTAGCTTGAATACCCGGACCCTCTTTACCAACATCTTCTGCCTTAAATTTTTTATGTGTGCCATCACAATACGGTGTATTGCTGGAATGCTTACAATTACAAAGATAAGCATCACCTTCCTCCTTTGCCGTGAAGCTTTTTGGAGTGAAGTTTGTTCCTTTATGTGAGCCATCACAAAAAGGCTGGTTGTTTGACCGCCCGCACATGCAATAGTAATTTTTTTCTCCTTCTTTCAAGGAGACTTTAACTGGCTTGTTATCCGCCACTATGGGTTTACTTGCTGCTTGGGATTCACTCATTCTATGTTCCAGGGAATACTTTGGGGGGGGTAATAGCGCATTTAATTATAGGAAACAGCTAGGTTTTTCTTTTTTGCTATGTTCCATTTGGCATAGCCTCATCTTACAGGAGAGCTCCTTCAGGTATAAGCTTCGATTTCCCTGCCGAACCTTCGAAAATGCACCTGCCGATTCGACTTCCTAGTCTCCATCATTACATCCTAGGGTGACTACTTTATTCATCACTCTAGTTCGTTGCTACGTCTTCTCCGCTAGAAATAGCTTATTGCGAACCAAGCTACGGTACTCTACCGGCGTTACAGTGGTTGCCTTCTTAAATAGGCTAGTGAAATAACTCGCATCCTGATAGCCGACCATATCGGCAACTTCGGATACTGCGAGGTTACTCTGCTTTAACAACTCTTGGGCATGTTCGATTCTAAGGTTCTGTAAGTACTGCAGTGGTGAAGTATTGGTCGCGAGTTTGAATCGGCGGTTTAAGGACCGTACGCTGAGCTTAAACCTCTCCGCTAGGGCGCTTATAACCACGTCGGCTTGGTAGTTTTGGTCAAGCCACTCCTGTACCTTTATTATCTCTTCATCATGGTGACTACGCTGCTGATCTTCATTGAGGAGCAAGGATTCATAGGAGCGTTTCAACTCGTGGGTAAATTGCCGCGCTATTTCGCCGGCAATCGATTCGCCATACAGTTGCTCCACAAAATACAACATGATGTCGCGAAATGCGTTGATGCTGCCGGTGCAATAGAGTTTTTCATCGCTGGTGATGAAGCGTTTGCGCTGTAATTTTATGTCGGGGTAGCGCTCAATAAATTCATCAAAGAAACGCCAGTGGGTGGTAGCAGATTTGCCTTGAAGTAGGCCGGCCTCAGCGAGAAAAAAACTGCCGGTCACGATCGAGCAGAGTGTGCTACCGGCCGTGTGCTGCTGTACAAGCCAATTCATCATGGGCTTTAGTTTGAGGAGTGAGGATCTGGGGTTTCCCCAAATGCCTGGTACAAAGATAAGATCGCTGCTTATTATGCCGTCTAGCGTGGTCTGACAACTGATGCGCATGCCGCCACTGAGTGTAAGTTCGGTAGAGTCAGTGCCTGACGCCAATTCAATCGTAACGAGTTTGTCGAGTTGCCGTCTGGACCTTGCAATATCGTTAGCGGCACTCAGCATCTCTAAGGGGATAGTAACGGTCGATCCCAGTGCCTTAGGTACGGCGATTATGGTTACGTGTTTCATAATCCAATCATCGGTGTTTTTTCTGTTCAGTACTCAATAGCGAGGACATAGTAGACCTTGTGGCCGGTAGGAGAGTCTATCTCGATTTCACTGTCGACTTCCTTAGCCAAGAGCGCGCGACCTAATGGTGCATCAATGCTGATATGGCCTTTCTGAGGGTCTAGTTCATCGGGGCCAACAATTTTATACCTGAGCGTGTTCTGATCTTCATCTTCGAGAGTGACGATTGCGCCGAAATAGATCTTGTCTTGATTTGACGGGGGCTCGGAAACTACCGTCATCTCCTCCAGCCGTTTGCTTAGGTACCTGACTCTGCTGTCAATTTCACGCAGACGCTTCTTGCCATAAATGTATTCGGCATTCTCTGACCTATCGCCCTGTGCGGCGGCCTCGGAGACCGACTGGGTAATCACTGGGCGCTCGACCTTCCAGAGCTGATGTAGCTCTGCTTTCATTGCTTTCTCGCCCTCAGCGGTAATGTATTTTGCGCTAGGCGGTCGTGGTGGTCGGTATCTACTCATGCGCTCAGGAGTCCAGACCGAGATTTAATTGGTCTTTATCATTTTCTGTATTTGAATTATCTGTAAGTGGGATCAATCTGACGCCCATACCAAGCAATCGAACCGGTTTGTTGCCGCGGGCAAATCCTAGTTCGCAAAGCGCTCTATAATTATCGGCATCCGTTGTGGAGGATATCATTTCGACTGTAGTGCCTACGAAGTCATGGAATTTAATTTTCACAAATTGTTTTTGAATTTGGTAGCTGTCTTTGAGATTCAGCATTCGCTTAAGTAGCTGAGCTTCTAACGCAGGGAGTGCATTGAGACAGCTTTCTAGCGAGGGCAGATCCTCCGCAAAGGTGTTCTCCACACTAAGCGATTTACGAATGCGGTCAGTTTGCACGGCGCGGTCATCGATTCCCTGACTAAGATTGTACAAGCGATCGCCGAATGAGCCGAAGTGTTTTCGGAGTTCTTCCTCGCCAAGTTGTCTAAGGTCTTCGCAACACTCCAAGCCTAGGCGCTTCATCTTAGCAGCAGTGACTTTTCCGACGCCGTGTAGTTTTTTAACCGGTAGAGTGGCGACGAATGCCGAGACTTGTTCGGGACGAATCACGAACTGTCCGTCGGGCTTTTCCCAGTCGCTGGCGATCTTGGCTAAAAATTTGTTCGGTGCGATGCCCGCTGAAATAGTTATGCCGACGGTGTCCTTTACTTCCTGACGAATTGCCTCGGCGATACGGGTGGCACTGCCAAGATAATGGCTGCAATCACTAACATCTAAAAAGGCCTCATCGAGTGAGAGCGGTTCTATCAACTCAGTATAGTGTCGAAAGACTTGATGAATGAGTTCGGAGGCAAGCCGATATTTTTCCATGTCGGGACGAATGATTATAAGGTCGGGACAGAGCTTGCGTGCCATGGCTGAAGCCATCGCTGAATGAATGCCGAATTTTCTCGCTTCATAGTTGCAGGTTGCGACTACTCCACGGCGACTCGGCGAACCACCCACGGCAATCGGTAGATTGACTAATTCTGGATTGTCGCGCATCTCTATTGATGCATAGAAGCAGTCGCAATCGCAGTGAATGATTTTTCGGGAAATACCCATGACAATTTCTAGTTTGGCAATGCTTGCCAAAACTACAGCAGGCCCCCACAGAAGTAAATGCGGTAGGGCCCGCTGCGTGATCGCCTTTGTCTAGGCGTTGTTTTTTTCAAACTCTTGCATGAATTCAGCGAGAGCGATACAGCCTTCTCTAGGCATGGCGTTGTAGATCGACGCGCGCACACCGCCGACGTTACGATGACCCTTGAGGGCATACAGGCCTTTCGCCAATGCCTGCTCGAGGAAATCGCTTAGCAGGTCGTTGTTGGCTAGGTTAAACGTAACGTTCATAGTGGAACGGTGTGCCTTTTGAACAGCCGCTAGATAGAAATCCGAGTTATCTATTACGTCATACAGAAGTGCCGATTTTTCATCGTTGCGGGCCTCCATCGCATCAAGGCCGCCTTCGCCTTTCAGCCATTCCAATACCAGTTTCATCATATAGATGGCGAAGGTGTTGTTGGTGTTTGCGAGGGAGTGCTTGTCTGCATAGGTCTTGTAGTTCAGCAGGGTGGGTGTTTCTGGTGTCGCGTGGCCCAGTAGGTCTTCGCGGATAATTACGCAGGCGAGGCCCGCAGGTCCCAGGTTTTTTTGTAAGCCGGCATAGATCACTCCAAATTGAGAGATGTCGAGCCTGCGGGAGAGTAACTCTGAGGTCATATCAGCAACGAGAGGAATCTCGCCAGTGTCGGGAAATTGCTGCCAGCGTGTTCCATAGATCGTGTTATTGCTGGTGATATGCACATAGGATGTGTCTGCATCGAGGCTAGCAACATCAAATTCAGGAATTCGATCGAAGTCTGTGTCCTCGCTGCTAGCAGCGACAGTTACATTGCCATAGCGAGCGGCTTCTTTTCTAGCCAGGCCAGCGAAGTTGCCTGTTTCAACATAGGCCGCTTTCTTGGCAGGATTGCGACTAATTAGATTCATGGGTATGGCGGAAAATTGCATCTGTGCGCCGCCGTGAACATAGAGAATCTTGTAGTTATCAGGAATATTCGCAAGTTCGGTTAACAGAGCATCAGCCGAATTGATTACATCCTCGAATTCTTTGGAGCGATGGCTGATTTCTATGAGACCAGTGCCCATGTCGCGATAATTTAGAAATTCCCGCTGTGCGATCTCCATCACAGCTGTTGGGAGCATCGCCGGTCCTGCGCCAAAATTAAAAACTCGAGTCATTGTCTTATTCCAATTGTGTGTCAGTTTGTGGTGAGCTAAAGCAGTGTAACTTTGATCACGTCTTCGATTTCTGAAATCGCGGTTAGTGCTTCTTCTGAAGGTCGCGCCTCTAAGTCGATTAAGTTGTAAGCAATATCATCGCGGCTCTTATTCAGCATATCCCTTACGTTGATATTCTGATCTGCGAGTACCGATAATATCTGACCAAGCATCTTAGGTACGTTGCGGTTGCAGATGGCCAGACGAGTGCAGCTGCCTGCATCGGCAGTTCGATCTAAGGATGCTGCCGGAAAGTTGACCGAGTTTTTGATGTTGCCGTTTTCAAGAAAATCCATAAGCTGGTCTGCGGCCATGATCGCGCAGTTCTCTTCGGCTTCGTTAGTGCTGGCGCCGATATGCGGCATGGAAATCACATCTTCTCTGCCCATCAATTCGGGTCGAGGGAAATCGCTTACGTACTTGCCGAGCTTGCCAGATTCCAGAGCGTCGAGAAGGGCTTTAGAGTCGACGATTTCATCGCGTGCAAAGTTCAATAAGCAGGTGCCCTCTTTCATGGATGCGAAAACTTCCGCATTCATTAAGTCACGTGTCGCATCTAATACTGGCAAATGCAGAGAGATAAAATCGGAGCTGGCAACCAAGGCGGCAATGTTCTCTTTGCGGCGCACCTTACTTGGTAGGCGCCATGCGGCCTCTACAGAAAGGGCGGGATCGTAGCCTTGCACTTGCATACCCAGATCGATCGCCATTTCGGCAACTAGAGAGCCTATCGCGCCCAGGCCTATCACGCCCAATGTCTTGCCGGCAATCTCACTACCCTTGAAGCGCTTCTTCTCACTCTCCATCAGCTTGGATAATTCGGCTTCGTCTTTGATTTCAGTCTGTGTGCTGGCAAACCCGATGCCTGGAACAATTCCTCGTGAGGCGAGCAAAAGTCCACACAATACTAGCTCCTTAACGGCGTTAGCATTCGCGCCAGGTGTGTTGAATACGACGACACCTGCCTCTGTGCATGCATCGACAGGCACGTTGTTTGTGCCAGCACCCGCTCGAGCGACAGCTTTCAGGTCTGCATCTATAGTCGATGCATCTAATTTATGGCTTCGTAGCAGAATGGCATCGGCGCCAGTAATGTCTGCATCGACTTGAAATTCTGCATCACGGAAGCGCGTCAATCCCTTCGCTGAGATTGCGTTATAGGTCTTAATTTTGTGCATTTGATTTCCTGAGCTACGTTGCTTTGTATAGTCTGTTAGCTATCTGGTGTCGTTACAGCAGTGGTGAGCACCAGGCCGTGCCCGAAGGGCTGTAAGCCAGAGTGGTCATAGACTTGATCCGAGGCTCCCTAATTTTCACGTTGAGGGTGTATCATCAATGCTGATTTACTTGGACAGGAGGCAGTCTCTGAGCTGCGTCATCCTAAGAAATAACGCGGGCAATTATGTCGTGATTCGCGCGGAAACTCCAGCCGGATTTCTGCAGACTTGCATCACCTTAGTA
>JAESUT010000124.1 GCA_016762995.1 Gammaproteobacteria bacterium
ATTTTCGACATTATCTGGAAACGCATGCAATGGATAAAAAAGCAACGCATGAGCATTCAAGACATCAAAAATGAACATAAAGATTCAGAAGGCGACCCAAAGATAAAAGCGCGGCGCAGGGAAATTGGCCGCAAATGAGGAAGACTCAACCGAGACCGTCGCTAGTGCCTCAGAAGATCATCCGCTCAGTAAAACTGAGACACGCGCCGCTATCCGCGTTTTCATAAGCAATCCTAGGTTCTGGTTAATCAGCCTTGGCGTTTCTTCATTGGCAGTTCTTTTTGAATTCCAAGTATTTTTGCCCATTTATCTTAGTGAGACATTTTCCTTGCCGCCGGCACAAGCTGGCATGGCGTCTTCGGCATTTCCACTGGGGTGCCTCGTTGCGGTTTTCAGCGGAGGTTTTATCTACGATAAACTTTCTAAAAGAAATATCGTTTATACAATGGGCGCTACGTTGATTATGGCTGTTTTATGCCTCCTGAGTTTGCGGCTGCTTGGTGTCTATGATTTAGGCGCTGGACTAGAATTGGTGCTTACTATCGCTCTCATATTTCTTTTTGGCTTCGCGATCTCTCCGGCGTATTACATTCCTATGAGTGTCTTCTCGATCGGCTTTGGCGGCAAGCATTGCGGTTTGCTTGTTGGCTTAATCGATGCATTTGCCTACTTTGGTGCAATGATGTTCGATTTTATTGGTGGAGCAGTGGCGAACAAAGAAGGTGGGTGGGAGGATTTTATTCTTATTCTCATTGTGACTTCCATGTTGGCGACAATTATTATGACGGCCTTCCTCTATTTAGACTATCGAGACTCAGAACGTGATCTCGAATTAGCTCTACCTTCCTAAAACAGCTTGATGATCCATTTCTTTGTGACAGCTTTGGTTTTGATGTGGAACAAGGATAACTTCTGAGAAAACACTATCTTTGTACGCTATTCACAATTGAGAACGATTGAGGTTTTCCATGCACGCTCCCGCATACAAGAAAATGGCTGGTACCGCTGCAGTATTCCTTTCAAGCGACTTTGACAAAGCCGCTCCAGTTGAACGAGATGGCATGGTGTGGACGGCAGAAGAGCTACATCTTGATAAGCTGCCTAAGGAACGTCATCGCAAGCCGATGATGCAAACGGTGCTCGCATTGGAAGGCCTGGAGGAATACGACAAACCAGAAGATGGCGACATACGTTGCGTTGACTCTGTTGGGAGTGATTTTGTCTATTTTCAGCTAATTAGCGGTTGGGTTCAGCAAAATTAGCATTTCAGTGCCCAGGGCCAACTAGGTCGCTGGGCTTTCCCGCCTTTTTACACCGCCCCTTTGATTTCTCTTCGATATCGAGCTTTTATCGTGGTCGCTTTCTTTGCGAGCATCTTAGTCACTTCAAATAGTCCAGGCTTCGGGGGCGTGAAAACCGAGTGCCCGAATGCTTGTTCTACATCAAGGTTTAGGTGGATAAAGGCCTATTCACTGCTGTTTATTCGATATTAGAAAGAACCCTGCTATCAAAATGATTAGACTCGGCTGAGAACTAACAACCTTCTGGAATTTACTCCGATTGATCGAAATCGACATAAATTTCATATCAAATGAGAGGATAGACATGAGAATTTCGTCAATCATGAGCAAGGGCCTGCTACTGGCCTTTTTTGGAATGATACTTCCGTCGGCGACTCTCGCTCAGGAAATCACATTCCACAAAGATATCGAGCCAATTCTGCAGCGCAGCTGCCAGAACTGCCATCGGCCTGCCGGTGTGGCACCAATGCCTCTGATCGAGTATGACCAAGTTGCCCCTTATGCCGGGCTTATTGAGTACAAGACGGGTTTACGTGACCGTGCTGGCGCAATGCCACCTTGGTATGCAGAGAAGGACGTCGGCATTCAACACTTTAAGAGTGACCCTTCTCTTAGTGATGCAGAGATCGCTGCCATATCCACCTGGGCCCGAAGTGGAACACCTAAAGGGGATGTAGCCGATGCCCCCGAGCCTCTGGTGTTCGATGACAGTATCAAATGGAGTCTGGGCGAGCCTGACTTGATCGTAAATACGGAAGACTTCTTTATGGCCGGTGGTCGACCGGACTGGTGGGGAGAGCTTCCAAGGATATCAACGGGTCTAACAGAAGATCGCTATGTGAAATCCGTAGAAATCGTAGAAGTGAATGATGTAGGCGTTGGCGCTGAAGCATCTGATACCGTGGGTGGTTTGTATATTTTCCATCACATGATCTGGCGTACTGAGGTATTGGACGAGGATGGCAGATTGGTTGAAGGCGAGGCCGTTAACTGGCCGGTACACGAAGTGGGCCGTAATGGTGACATCTTCGACCCGGACGCAGGCCCTTTACTTAAAGCCGGTTCTGCTTTTTTTACCGATTCCGTACACATGCACTCAAACGGCCGTGATACCACCGGTCATCTACAGATAGGGTTTACCTTTCATCCAGATGGTTATGAGCCTAAGTACAAGACTGGAATCAGCATCATGGGAAATGGCGTTGATATTAGTGTTGAAGGCAACGGTAAGGATCAGGAGTTACACGCCTACCAAGTACTGACAGAAAACACCAAGGTCATTACTTTCGAGCCTCACTTGCATGCTCCAGGTGATCGTATGTGTCTGGAAGCTATCTGGGGTTACGCGGTCGAGACACTATCCTGCGTGGGCTACGACCACAATTGGGTGCGAGGCTATCCTTTTGCTGATGACTACACACCACTGCTACCAAAGGGCACCATTCTTCACATCACGGGTTATTTCGACAACACGGCTGGAAATGCCAATGTGCCAGATGCGCGTAACTGGCAGGGTTCTGGAAACCGCTCGGTAACTAATATGTTTATCGACTTGGGAAGCAGGGTAGCCATGACCGATGAGCAGTTTATGGAGGAGATGGAAAAACGGCGTACCAATTTGAATCTTGGTCCTAACGATCACGTTATTGGTTGCCCGTTGTGCCTTGCCCCTCTGGTATGGCCGATTGAAAAAACCGCTGGCGGCAATGACTAACTGATAGTTGATTGGCTGGTATTGAAGGAAGCAACGTCGCTTCTGGGAAATACCAGCCGCAAATTTTAATACAGCGAAACTCTTACAGACGGAGGTCTTTCTGAATAGGAAAGAATCTAGATATGAAATTAGCATTCAAGCAAGAGATCGATAACAAGTTCAATAGCTTACTAAAGCCTGTCCTAGTGCTCTTCGCGAGCAGTCTGGTACTGGTTTCCAGCCTGGCGACAGCAGAGCCGGACTACGAATACACCAAGCACAGTTATGCTAGTGGTCAACACACTGAAGTTGCCTACGAGGGTTGGCGAGTAGATGACAGCGGTGCTATTACGTTCACGTTTGGTTACTTTAATCACAACTGGGAAGAAGAACTCGATATTCCCATTGGTGAGAATAATCGCTTCACTACGGGTGATCCGGACCGTGGCCAGCCTACTCATTTCTTGCCGCGTCGAAACCGTTTTACCTTCGATGTGCCGGCGCCTGAAGGCTTCGCTGCAGATGATGAGTTGGTGTGGGAGGTGACGTCTCCTAACGGAGTGACCCGCGGAGCCTACGCGACTCTCAGAGATGATTACAAGATAGAAAATATAACGATCATGTCGGAAACTGGCTCTCTAGGAGCTGGTTCGTCCGATGAAACAATCAGGGCTAATACTCCGCCAGTGTCGGAACTAATCGGAGACACTATTCGGACGGTTAGTGTGGGTCAAGCCCTGACGTTTCAGACTCGAGTTAGTGATGACGGCGTTCCAGAGCCCTTCGATCCCATGCGGCGCGTCAGGCGTCTCGGGGGTGCAGCCGCGGCCTTCATAACGGAAGAGTCGGTTCGCGAAAGAATGATGATGATGCCACCGCCAAAACCCACAGTGGCCAAGAATAATGGTTTGTTCTTGTCCTGGAATGTTTACCGAGCTCCAGAATCCGTAACGGCGGCACAGGATGTGGTGCATTTCGATCCGCCGCAGATTAAGCCTTGGGAAGATACCCGTCCTACAGCTAACTCACCTTGGAGCTGGCTGTGGATACCGCCGGAGTTACCTGAAGATGGAATCTATGAAGTGTCTGTCACCTTTGATGAGCCAGGTACTTACCTGCTTTGGGGGCGCGCAGATGATGGCGGGTTGTACCAAGATCAATACCTGACGGTTAATGTTACCCGGTAGGTTTTTTACAGACAGCTAGGTAGGTAGAGATGTTCTAGTAATAACCCTAGAGCTATCGACTATGAGCAAAACCAGGGGAGGGATTACTTCCTCTGGTTTTTTTACGATTTAACAGTCAGGAGATTGATGTGGGTGTAGTGCGTAGCGTGAAGAGTCGCAATTTGGTAAGCCAATCTCGAAAACCATTCGTGAGCCTGTTGTTGTCTCTGAGTTTTTTGTTCTCGTTATCGGCCAGTTCATTGGTTCTGGGCCAGCATGTTATGCCTGGCATGTCTGATCACGGCGGTCTGCAACTTTCTACTGTGCCTGCTGATGACGAAGTCGTTGCTAAGGCCCCCCAGTCGATCATGCTGAATTTTGAGTCTGAGGTGCGGTTGGTGAAGCTGGCGCTGAAAGAAACGAAGCAGGGCGAGATCCTGATCGATTTTCGATATAACCCGGCTGTGGGCATGCAATACATGCAACTGCTTCCCTCGCTGGCAGCAGCTGATTATTACAAGGTTGAGTGGGCAGCGCTCGATGCCAGTGGCAAGCTAGTTAAGGGTAGTTTCTACTTTTCATTTGGAGATGGTGCCAAGCCCCCATCGTCTTACATGCAGGGAATGGATCACAATATGCAGATCATCTCTCCAGATTATAGGTTGCTTTAGGAGCTAGTGCCCCGTCATATCCTATAGGGTAGACATATACCACCAAAGAAGAATCAGGGTGGGTACTAATATGACGGTCATGAGGGCCGTGATGGCGATCATTTTATTGGCCCACAATCTTTTCATGCTTAATCCTCTGCACCTTCAGTGGTTTTCATGCTCATTTCCGATGAAGGCAGTGTCAATTTAAATCAGGTTGCTCAGATTTTATTTCGGCATTTCTAATTACATAGATAGTCTGGGTTTCCGATTCATCTATGATGGTTTTTATTCTTGCTTTGACAGAGAATGTCTTGCCATCTATACGCTCCATGATTGCGCTAAGCTCTTGTTCTTTATCGGTATTTTTGTGCCAATAATTCCCAGAAAAAAGATCGTCTATATACATCTTCCTAATTGCCTGTGAATTAGTATATCCGAATACGTTCTCCGCCCTTTTGTTCCAAGTTAGTAATAAACCCGCACTGTTCACAGTGAGGATGATATCGACAGAGTTGTCGAGAATAAACCTTAGGTTTGCCTCTGATCGTGTTTTCTCTTTGAGCAACGTGTTCAGCTTGGAATGGGCATTCTCTATTTCCGCAAGGACCAGCGCTGACACCAGTATCGGAAATACCAGGACATCTAAGTAGTACAGCAGATACACCATTTCAGTCGAATCGACAATGAGTAGTGCTATTCGAATGGACGCAAGTGAGATGCCACTGAGAAATAACAGAATTTTCCCAGATAGAGCGGCAATTTCCGTGTGCCTGATTTTCCAGAGAACCGCCAATACAGTAAAGATTGCAGGCAGAGTAATCGCAAGCCAACTGAGTGTTGAGTGAGGGTATCCGGTAACGACAGTAAAGACGAGCCCAAGAACGTATGAAGCGAATAGGAGGCCAAGGAGTATCTTGTGGTTGGTACTAAATGCGCTTTCTTTGCGGATAATGGCGCAGAGCAACATCCAGGATGCAAAAAATTGTAGAAAGAAAGACAGAAGTAAAGCTAGGAAAGATTCAGGGCTGAAGGATAGCAACAGTGCTGGAATCTGTCTTAGGGCTTCGATTCCGATGGCAATACTACCCAGCAACAAGTAGGGCTTGCGCGTGCTATTGTAATTTACCCGCAGGCTAATAAAGGCCATCAGGTTGAGGATAAGAATGAAGCCTGTAGCGACTAAAACATAGGCAGTTGGTTGGTTCAAAATTCTAGATCTCGGCTCTTGGGCTTTTCGTGTCGGGACAACTTATCTTAGATAGCATTTAGGCTCAATATTTTACTACCAAAGAAGAAGATTAATGGGCCTACCAAGTTAAATCATCCGGGATCTGAAAGTCGGCATAGGGGTCATCTTCTTCACCAATAGTATTTTCTTGGGCCTGGAACGCCACGACCTTAGCATCACGTTGCTCAATCTTCTTCGCTACACCTATGGGTACTAATACGTGATTGTGTTTCTGCCCGTCCTTCTGCGTAACTATGGCTAGTATGCCGCGACTGAGTTGATCAATCTGATCTTGACTGACGTAAATGTGTTTAATTAGTTTGCTATCGGTAAAACTGAATTTTTGGTCGCCGTCTTTGGCGACAATGTTCATCTCAATGAGCTGTTTTATCTGAGCCGCCAATGCATGTACTTCGGCTTGCTTGTTTTTTTCCAGATTCAGTTGCCGATCCTTAGCTATCTTCTCGGACTTCGTTCGATCCAGCGCTAATTTATGCTGATCAACCGCAGGGTTCTTGGTCTTGCGGGCAAGTTTTTCCTGTTTATTTTTGGCGCGCTTGAGCTGCTTGGCTTTCTTATCGTCTATCAAGCCAGATTTTTTGAGTTGATCTTGTAGGGAAGCAGACATAGGGAAATAATTGGTTTGGGCTGTTAGTTGAGTGAGTAGTAGTTAGAAAGTCGAGGATCAGTCACGACCTGTGTTAGCTTAACATGGGCAATTCGGAAAACGAGAGTTAAAACCTTAGAGAGTTAAAATTTTGGAAAGTCCAAGTGTTGATTTGCGGCGGAACCTGACCCAGTATCGTCATCAGTTAGTTTGTTGCTAACAATGACGGGAAGGGTGGAAGGTGGGCTGGATAGTCCTAGGTCGCGGCACAGCATAGGCACGTAAAACAGGCCTGTCATGACGGTCCATTGAGGCTCGATCCACGGGTAAATGGATTGCGAGGCCAGTGTTTTATCCAATTGAGATAAGTATGGGGGTGATTGAATTAGGTGCGGATCGTGTGAGATGTTGGTTATGTTGCCGCCTAACTTGTGAATTCTCTGAATCCTCCGATTGTTGAGTTAGAATAGGAGCCATGAAATATCTACTGTTAGCGGTCTTAGCTATTGTTGCTGCCTGCAACAGCGGCGCCCCTTCTTTCGTCGGTATGAATGAGTTGGAACTCGCTGCATACAATCGTGAGTTGCCCCCTGAAAGGCATATTTATTGCGTTCAGGAGGCGACTACTTCGACTTTTATTCGCAAGCGCATTTGCCGCAGCTATGAAGATTGGATGGCACATAACGAGAGATCTGCAGCCACTCTAGATGTATTGAACTCGCGGCCCAATTACAGTCTGCCTAACTCGATCCAAGACGGGCCAGCACGTAATTGAGCCAAAACTAGAAAGGACAAATAGGGTGCTCGCAGGAGCTCGAATTCTGGACAGGCGGACTATGAAGAGGAACAATTCTGATACCAATTTTGTAGGCGCTAGAAAGGGCGCTTCAGGCACCCTTGACGACCTGAAGAATAGCCCTCCAACACCCAAGGCTTGGCTACGCCCCTCACTGGTGAAGGTCGTAATGGGTCACCTAAAAGCGAATCAGCTTGTTCATTCCCGGCTCAGCCTAGATTCGATCATCTACAGTCACTTCTTCGATTCTTCTAAGGACCGCTATCGGATAGTCTGGTCCAAGAATATGATCACTTCAGCAGGCGTGTCTAGGATACAAAGAAAAGGCGCCGACGCGGAGCTGGTTCTGCATCTGCGGGATGGAGAAGAGGAGCGCGGCGACAACCCGCGCTGGATGCGTCAGGTGCTTGAGGGTTTATACGCTAAAGGAGGGCTAGCGAAAGAATCGGTTGAGAATTTTCTTTATCTCACTCTGGTGCATGAGGCGAGTGAAATCCATCAGAGAAAGCAAGCAGAGACCTTGAATCCCGACATAAAGGCAGAGATAAGAGCTGAGCTAGAAGAGGCAAAGGCCTATTTATCCTATCCTGCGGATAGAAGAAAAGCTCTGAAGCAGTTATATAGGATTCTTGATGGCACGCACGATGCCTACAAAAAGATATACAGTCGCGAGCTTGACCTCTTTGAGAGCATAGGCGAAGAAAACCTGGGAACAATCGAAGGCCTGTTGGCGCTTATTGAATTTGTTCTGGGGATGCCCGACTACGCGAAGGAATCAAAACTCTATCATGACGAAAGAACCAGACTGCAGCTGGCGAGGAGTCTGTTCGTTGACATCCTCCATGATTTTGCGAGCTCGAGCAAGACTGACCGGTGGGTGAGAGACGTGGAAAGTTCTGACGCGTTTGCTAGTCAGCCGGTTAAGTTTAACTACACAGAAAATTCCGAGGCGCTCAGCAAGCAGGCAGAGGAAATCTTTAGCTCGGCCGTGAGAATTATTGCAGCATTGAAAGGGGAAGGCTCAGGGTCAGAATCATTGCCCGGTAAGAGTCAGATAAAGCGTGTTGTCGATAGTTTCAATGAGAAAATCGGTCAACTAGACTCCATTAAGGCTCAATTGAAATTAAATGAAGTCTTGAGTATACCTTCTCAATTGAAGGATGCGCTCGAGGATAATAAGCTCAACCGACACTTCTCTTACATGGATAAATTTGGAATATACTATTCTCTCGATCTTTCGCGTATTGATCTGAGAGGTTTAAATTTACATTCTGGCGACGATAAACGAACAGAAAATGACCGCTCCCGCGAAATCAATAAACACAAGGACGAGCGGGCTGATCTGAGAGGTGCTCACTTTTTTGGTAGTGATATATCTGAGCGCGCCAATTTCAATGCGGCGCAGATGGATTTCGTGATCGCCTCTTACTCAAATCTTAGCGAAGTTGTTTTCACGCGGACCAAGGCGATAGGAATGGTGTTCTATGGCGCGAATGCGAATGAGGCACAATTTGAACATGCCAAAATGACCGCGGCAGACGCAAGAGGTATGAGCGCTAGCTTTGCGCGCATTCAAATGAAGGAAACTGACATTAATGGCATGAAAATCTGGCAATCTGACGTGCCAAGTTGGCAGAGAGCTTATGTTGATGTTTTTCAGCTTAAAGCGGCAGATAAAGTAGATGACGTTGAAAATGTAGATCGAGAATCTTTAAAGGAAGAACTCGACTTCTTGGACGACTCATTTCTGGATGAGTTAAAAGAGATAGATGAGACCGATACATTTCAGAGAGAGCAAACTTGGATTGAGCTCAGAGAAGTTGATGGGCAGCTTGATTTCTTAAAGGGTCGAGGCATTGTATTTTACTCTAGAGACGAGGTGCTAACCTACAGCGTCAGTGAGCAGTCGTAGTTTGTGCATGCCCCTCTGGATGAAAACAATTCCGAATCTAAGCAGAATCAATAGATGTAAAAATATCTGACAGGAAGTAGGAATATTTCTGCTTTCCGATTATTTAAGCCTTACCAGAACCGCACCCGCGTTAAAGGGTTCGGATTCAAAGTCCATGACGTCACCGCGAAACTTAAGATCGCGTAGTGTCAGTATTACCTCGTCACGAATCAGCCCCGATCCAACTACCAATCGAATAGACATGGCGATACCTTTTCGGGCTAGATCGATCTCGCCTTGCATTTTTTGTAGCGCCTCACTAACGCGCTCACCTTGGTGCGCAATATCAACAGTGATAGTTGAGCCATCATGTTGAAGATGCAGCGGATTATCACATTTTGGGCAATTACCCACGGCATCGCTAACGCTCATGCCACACTCCAGGCAAGTCTGTTGCATTATTTTCACTCACAGATAAGCAGAAGCATCAGGTTATCCCCAAACTAAAATCTTGTCCAGATTCATGGGTTTTGCAAGGAATCGGAGGAATCGTAGAGCAATATAACCCACCGCGAGAGATAGGCCGCGGATGAGTTTAGGATAAATTTCCCTCCTTCAGAGCACGCTAAAAACACAGGGTTTCATCGGCTTCCTTTAAGCTCGCATTGGTGGAAAACCTAGGTGCGAGAAAATACAAGCTGGTGTTTAGTCTTATTTTCTTGCTTGGATTGGGATTAATTATTTATGGCTTTAGTTTCTCGAGCTTTATTCCGCTATGGGACCCTTCGCTTGCATGCTCCTGCGGATTGGGAATTAAAGTGTTAGTACCGATCGAGTCATTCTTCAATCACCGTGGGCGGGAAGAACAGGTTCAATGCTCGATTGCTGGCAAAGGGTACAAAGCCTAAGGCTCGAGAGGTCTCGAAAACGAAGTTAACGTTGTCTGGCTGCAGGGCATAATCCACGGTAAAGACAATGACGCCTTTCTCGCGGGCAAGGGCCAGCTCGCTTATATATGCCTCACTGCTCACGTGCAGTGTACTGTCGGTAAATGTCTCGTATTGCTCCCTACACGCTGTCGACAGACTGCTCACATAGGCATTGGTTTCGACATCGGCCTCCGTTCGGGGCAAGGGGCAGTCGCCAGGCGGGTCGTTGTCGGCGGCCCCATCGAACCAAACCTGTTCTTGTGCAATGGCATCTACAGCGTTCAGATATTCATCGTCTGCAACTAATTCAGCCGCGTTCTGTCCTATGACGATGAAGTTGGGCTGCTGGTTTCGTGTAAAATTCGCGATGTCGGTTACCCACCAGATCATCTCTTGTCGAGGGTCGACGCCGTCTTGCTGCGCCGCCGCGATGATGTTGTCGTCGGAATAGGCCTCAATCCAATCCAGATAAACCCCGTCAAAGCCGAGATCGAGAATATCCTGCAGATAACCATCTACACCTAACCAGATATCGCGCCAATCATCGTGCCAATAGGCCACCGGGAAATTGCCCTCCCAGCCATCTGGGTCCAAGGCTGTAATCCACTCAGGGTTGCCGACGCCCCAACCGGGCTGCCAGTAGCTGCGAAAATCTTCTGCCTGTCCGATATCGATATAGGCCATGACAAGCTTAGGTTTAGGGGCGCTCTGTAACTCAGCAACCACCGCCGCCATCGGAAAATCTGTATTATTTGCCTCTGAAGGAATGAAATCCAGCACCACCATGTCGTACTCCGACGCGGTGATTTTCTCCACCATATCCTGCTCAAGGTTTACATCTATCATATAGAACCAAGTAGAAACTTTTGCCAGGCTCGGTTTGCCGCTCCCAAGCGCATCAGCGCAACCCGGGTTTTCCGCCGCTGTTCCTAGCGCTAAACTCGAAGATTCAACATCGAGATTCATCGTCAGGGTGTATTCGGAATCATTATAAACAAGACAATTTATCGTCAGCGTGCTGCCTTCAAATATTGCTGATACTGCTTCCGTAGAATCGATTTCGCTTGCGCTATTAACTACCCAATTGGGATTTGCGTAGCTTAAACCCACCTGAAAATAGTCTGATCCGAACCTTAAGACAGGGATGCTGATGGAGAGATCGGATTCGACGATCGCTTCATTGACGGCATGGCCAGGGCTGGAGGCGCAAGCGACGGCCCCGCAAAAAAATAAGCCGTAGATTGTTTTATTTGTTGGTTTGGTCATGTGTGTGAGGTTATGTTCAACCATGTTAATTCAATGTGAATTTCAAATTGAGGGAGGGGCACGCTAATCACTTGGTGTAATTTTGTAGATTTCTGATAGAAAGAGATTTTCAAAATCAGAGTGTCTCCTACTTTTAACAACAGCGCAATTGGACAAGCTGGCGGTACAGCCGCCTGTCTAATGGAGTAATTCTGGCCAACAAGCCGCTGGGCTGACACTGCAAAGATCAGCAGGAATTGCGCAGGTAGTCCTAGTTTTTAGTATGCCTATCTCAAAACATCTCTTATAGGGCGCCTATTTCTGGTAGTCTCCACATTCTATATATTATTTTAGGACAATTTTGTGGGCTGTATAAACCACCCCAACGCTCCGGTATCGGCAACTTGCAAAAAGTGCAAATCTGAACTTTGCGGTATCTGCACCCAATATCTGGACTCTGGTGAGTACTGTGAAAGGTGCGCGTCGGTGGCTGAGGCTGATGCCTACGTGAAATCCCGCGACAGCAACGAGGAATTGCGGCAAGTGGAAATGGCTCAGATCACCACGGCCCGGATTACAGAAGAAGAGGATAGGATAAAGAGCCGGAGCAAGGACGCCATATTTGTAAAGGGTGGCGCTGTTATGGGTGCCCTAATGATCATTGCATCCCTGGGCCTGTATGCCTTTCCTAATCTAATGAAATCAGATGAGCAGCTTACAGAGGAGCAAAGTATTACGCGCTTGGTGGCTTGCCAAGAGGTTTTCCAGGCAATTGGAATCATGCTATCTGAAGGTCGAATTCCGGATAGCTCAATGAGTTGTCCGGGCACGAATATCCCTAATATTATTTTACGCCAAGGTGCCAAGGTAACTGTATCGCACCCTAATCCTCGCCAGTTTGGGCTAGACGAGCTCTACGTTACCAGTGATTCACATCGCGTGGTGATGGTGGGGCAGGGTCAAGGATAATTATTATGAAAAAATCCCAGCAGGGCTTTACTCTGATTGAAGTGCTTATTGTCACAGCGATAATTGGTGTTTTGGCTGCTGTTGCGCTTCCTGCATACGCGATATACACCGATTCAGCAAGGTTCACGGAAGCCGAGCTTGCTGCGGGGCTTTACCAGAACGCGATAGTAGTCGCGGCCAATGCTCAACGCTTTAACGCCTTAACGGATATTAACGAAGGCACTCTTGGCGTTGCAGATTTCCAGCCTCGAGATTTTGATACTCACGGAATCCATGTGCATGACGGGATTATAATCCTAACCTGGAAGGAGGACGGTACGCCGTTGGATGGAGTGACATATACCATGGCTGCACAATCTTTCGAGCCGCCCATCCGTTGGGTTGTAGGTGGCACTTGTGTATTTGGCGGCCTTTGTTGATAAGAGGAATCAGGGGGGTAGCCGATCACTCGAAACCCCTTTAGCTGCGAGTTAAGCTACTAAAAATCCCTAAAGAAGTATTCGCTCCTGACAAATTCTTGGAAGGGTCAAAATGAAAGTTAAAATCACTTATTGTACGATTTGAAACTACCTGCCAGACGCCGCTAGTGTGTCGGCAGAAATCAAATCATCTACTGGTGTGGATGCCGCGCTCATTTCTGGACGCGGGGGTATCTTCGGCGTAAAAAGAGATGACGTGGTGATATTCTCCGTTAAACTCCTCCGTCTCTTGCTCGCCTTATTCGAAAGGGCTATCTTCTTTCTTCGGTATACTGGGATTATCGGCAGCGCCAAAGCTGCCCACCCCTACCGGCGCCGCCCCGCCAGCGCCACCAGGGGTGTCGCTGGCGGCCACGATCACCGCAGGCGGCGCCTGCTGCGATCCTAGGGCGCCCAGATTTCGGGCTACATCGCTACCGATGCCGCTCTGTAGCTCGGGAGGCATGTTGTTTATCGCGGCCGCCGTGAGTGTTCCAACCGTGGTTCCCGTGACGTCGTCTCCGCCCTCTTGCAGGCCGTTTACGGCGCTTTGCAGCACGTCAGTCATGGTGTCAGCATCGAGGTTTGGCAGGTTGGCCGCCGCCGCACTCACGGCTGGCGCAGCTTGGCTCGGATCCGCCTGTGCCGCATTGCCGGTCGCTGCCGTAACCCCGTCGGTATCACCGATCTGAGCCAGGCCGCCGATCACGTTGGAAGTACCTTGTTGGTGAGCTGCCTGGGAGGCTGCATCACCGTCTGTTAGGGCGTCGTCGAGGGTGGCTTGCAGCGAGGCGGTCACGGCAGCGAGGCGGTCGACTACTGTCTGTTCATTTGTATTCAAACCCGTGGGCGCGGCATCAAGTACGCCGGCGTTGTCGAGTATCGTTATCGAGGTGATGCCCAGCGCATCCATGGTCTGGTCTTGTCGGGCATTGACGGCGGCCTGCTGTGTCGCTAGCTGCGTCGAGGATGTCTGCGGCGCTGGCATTGCCTGCT
>JAESUT010000171.1 GCA_016762995.1 Gammaproteobacteria bacterium
ATAAAGCGGCCCTAGGGGCTTGCATATCCATGCAGATGTCGCCATTTTAGATGTTGATGGAACCTACAAGCTCACTCTTGTTACAGATTCGCATTCAGGTTCCGGGTTTGGATTGAATAGAAAGCCCGGTCAATACCTAGAAGTCCGCTATTTAGGGCTCTAGCCAAAATTTTAGATTTCAGGTTGTAGTTTAGATGTCAGACGATAACGGTAATAAAGGCGACGATAACGGCAAATTGCTGTATTGCTCGTTCTGCGGTAAGAGTCAACATGAGGTTCGCAAGCTAATTGCGGGCCCATCGGTGTTCGTGTGTGATGAGTGTGTTGATTTGTGTAACGACATCATTCGTGAAGAGATTCAAGAAAAAGATACCGAAACCACTGCGCGCAAACTACCGACTCCTCAAGAAATTAAAGAAACTCTTGATGAGTATGTCATTGGGCAGGAAAGTGCAAAGAAGGTGCTTGCCGTAGCGGTATACAACCACTACAAACGCCTGAACTACGCTAAATCTAACGGTGAGGTTGAGCTAAGCAAGAGCAACATCTTGATGGTTGGCCCTACCGGCACGGGCAAGACCCTGCTGGCAGAAACATTGGCGCGCTTGCTGGATGTGCCTTTTACTATTGCCGATGCGACAACGCTCACTGAAGCGGGTTACGTAGGTGAGGACGTCGAGAATATCATTCAGAAGCTGTTACAAAAATGTGACTACGATGTAGAAAAGGCCCAGATAGGCATCGTCTATATCGATGAAATCGATAAAATATCCCGTAAGTCAGACAATCCATCAATCACTAGAGATGTTTCTGGCGAAGGTGTGCAGCAAGCTTTACTGAAGCTAATTGAGGGCACCGTGGCCTCCGTTCCACCGCAAGGCGGTCGTAAGCATCCGCAGCAAGAGTTCCTGCAAGTCGATACGACAAATATTTTATTCATCTGTGGTGGCGCCTTCGCGGGCTTAGACCGCATCATTCGAGATCGTTCCGATAAGAGTGGTATTGGTTTCTCTGCAGAGGTGAGATCGAAGGAAGAAGAAGCCAATATGGGGGCGACGTTGCGCGGCGTGGAGCCCGAAGACCTAGTGAAGTACGGCCTTATACCGGAATTCGTAGGTCGTTTACCGATGATTGCTACTCTTGATGAGCTGGACTTAGATGCAATGGTACGAATCATCCGAGAACCGAAGAACTCATTAACTAAGCAGTATGCTCAGTTGTTTGAAATGGAAGGAGTGGAGATTCAATTCCGTGATGATGCGCTTCGTGCTATCGCCAAAAAGGCAAAAGAGCGCAAGACTGGCGCTCGGGGGCTACGCTCTATCATGGAAACAGTGTTATTGGATTCCATGTACAAGATTCCTTCACTGGACAAGGTCAGCAAGATCATCATCGATACTGCGGTGATCGAAGGGGAGTCAGAGCCTTTGCTGATGTACGAAAATGTCGAGCCGCAGAGCAAATCTGCTGCAGATGAACAGAGCTGATAAAGATCTGCCAGCGCCTTGATATCTGAGGCTCTGGCACCATCATTAGATGTAAGCTCTAAGGCCATCTAATCACTTTTAGTGCGCAGTAGTTAAGCGTGTCCACAAATTCATAGAGTAGTATATGAGCATATCGCCTGACGATCTCAGTAACACACAATTTCCACTATTGCCGCTGCGAGATGTAGTGGTCTATCCGCAAATCGTTCAGCCTTTATTCGTCGGCAGACCTAAATCCATCAAAGCCTTGGAAATAGCCATGGCAAGCAACAAGCAGGTCTTGTTGGTAGCGCAGAAGAATGCGTCCGACGATGAGCCTGCAGCCGATGATCTATATCAGATCGGTACAGTCGCAACGATTCTGCAGCTGATTCGCTTGCCAGATGGCACAGTCAAGGTGCTTGTTGAGGGCCTAGATAGAGCGCAATTGCGTAACGTCAGCTTCGATGCTGATCATTTTCGTGCCGAGATCCTTGTTCTCAATACTGATCCGATTCCCGAGAAAGAGTCTGAATTATTGATTCGTTCTCTGCTTTCACAATTTGAGCAGTATGTGCAGCTCAGCAAGAAGATACCGCCAGAGGTAATGACTTCTATCTCCAGCATCGATGAGCCTGGGCGCTTAGTTGACACCATCGCTAATCACATGACTCTGCAGCTCGCGGAGAAGCAGAACCTACTTGAGTTAGTTAGCTTGCAGGCAAGAGTCGAACACCTGATGGCACTGATCGAGTCAGAAATCGATCTGTTTCAAGTAGAGAAGCGCATTCGCGGACGCGTGAAGAAGCAGATGGAGAAAAGTCAGCGTGAGTATTACCTGAATGAACAAATGAAGGCCATTCAGAAAGAAATGGGCGAGATGGATGATGTGCCGAACGAGGCAGAGGAGCTTAAAGCTCGCATCGATGATGCGGGTATGCCTAAAGAAGCAAAAGAGAAGGCCGTATCGGAGTTAAATAAATTGAAGCAGATGTCACCGATGTCATCGGAAGCTTCTGTTGTACGCACCTACCTCGATTGGATGGTTAGCATTCCGTGGAAGAAGCGCTCCAAGGTACGGATGGATTTGGTAAAGGCCGAGGAAATTCTCGAGACAGACCATTATGGCCTCAAGGAAGTTAAGGAACGAATTCTCGAATATCTCGCCGTGCAGAAGCGCGTAAAGAAACTGAAAGGCCCGATTCTCTGTCTAGTGGGGCCACCGGGTGTAGGTAAGACCTCGCTAGGAGAGTCGATTGCGAGGGCGACCAATAGGAAGTTTGTGCGCATGGCGCTTGGTGGCGTTCGTGACGAAGCAGAGATCAGAGGACATAGGAAAACCTATATTGGCTCCTTGCCGGGTAAATTGGTGCAGAAATTATCCAAGGTTGGCGTCAAAAACCCACTGTTTTTGTTAGACGAAATCGACAAGATGGGCATGGATAATCGCGGAGATCCTGCTTCTGCCTTACTGGAGGTATTAGATCCAGAGCAAAATCACAGCTTCAATGACCACTATCTTGAGGTCGATTATGACCTTTCGGAAGTTATGTTTGTATGTACCTCGAATAGCATGAACATTCCTGAGGCGCTACTGGACCGTATGGAGGTGATTCGACTTCCAGGGTACACAGAGGAAGAAAAAATAAGCATCGCTGAGCGCTACCTGATTCCCAAGCAGAAGAAGAACAACGGTGTTAAAGATGAGGAATTGACCTTCACTACAGAGCCTATTAGTGACTTGGTTCGTTATTACACTCGTGAGGCTGGAGTCCGTGGTCTGGAACGAGAAATAGCCAAGATCTGCCGCAAGGTAGTTAAGGAGAACTCTCTAGATGGCAGTGCCGAGGCGGTTAACCTCACCTCAATGGAATTGGAGCGCTATTCTGGTGTTCGCAAATATGATTACGGCAAGGCGGAAGATAAAAACCTGGTAGGTCAGGTTAACGGACTGGCTTGGACCTCCGTAGGTGGAGAATTGCTTACGATAGAAGCGGTTGCTGTTAATGGTAAGGGAAAAACCATCATGACAGGTTCTCTTGGCGACGTGATGCAGGAGTCGATTCAAGCGGCATTTACCGTGGTTAGGAGTCGAGCGGAGTCGCTTGGCCTACCCGTTAATTTCCATGAAAAACACGATCTTCACATACACGTGCCAGAAGGGGCGACTCCCAAAGATGGGCCTAGTGCGGGCGTGGGTATGTGCACGGCTCTGGTATCAGCCCTGACCTCTATTCCTGTTCGCGCCGACGTGGCTATGACCGGAGAAATTACACTACGCGGGCAGGTGTTGAAAATAGGAGGGCTGAAGGAAAAATTATTGGCCGCGCACCGAGGAAATATTAAGACTGTGCTAATTCCTGCCGACAACGAAAGAGACCTTAAAGAAATACCGGACAATATTAAAGCGGATTTAGACATCATTCCTGTTCGTTGGATCGATCAAGTGTTGGAGCATGCGTTGGAGTACCAACCGACTCCATTAAGCAATGATAAAAAAGCGTCCTCAGGTAAAGATGCAAAGCAGGAAGATAAAGATAAAAGTAGTGATGAAAAGCACATAAATACCCATTGATACAGCGTGTTTCCTGTTGACATAGCTTTCACCCAATTGGTATAAAGGTTAGGTATTACGGTGGGTTTACGTCATATTTATGGGAAAAGAATTAGATAGAGCCAGCGCTTAGAATTTGTGTGTATTGATCAGCAGTATTGCACTAAATACACCAGCATTTTTTAGGCGTTTATAGATTAAAAAAATCACTTAAATTTGGAAATCACTTAAATTTAGAAAAAGGGGATAACGTGAATAAATCAGAATTAATAGATGCTGTTGCCGCTAGTGCGGACCTTCCTAAAGCTGCCGCTGGTCGTGCTATCGATGCAATGATTGACGCAATTACAAGTTCTTTGAAGAAAGAAGATCCAGTTGTGTTGGTTGGTTTTGGAACTTTTGCCACTAAGCACAGAGCGGCTAGAACTGGTCGTAACCCTCAAACCGGCGAGCCAATTCAAATTAAGGCAGCCCGTGTCCCTAGCTTTAAAGCAGGCAAGGCACTTAAGGATTCTGTTAATTCTTAGTTGAGTTAGCTGGACTGCAAGTTCAATAGTTAAGCTGAGATTATCTCAGGTGTTACAGATTCAATGCTCTAGAATTTATAGCCACGGATCTAATTGAATGGGGTGGAGAGGCTTCTTTCCCCCGCAGTTCCCAAGAGAAAGTAGGGCGCATCTATGATGCGCCTTTTTTGGTTTACGAATTACATTACTACTTCCCATAATTGCCAGTAGTAGAGTAGCGATTTAGCGAAATTTAGGAACAACTATGCTGCAAGATATACGTGACAATTCACAAGGCGTGATAGCCAAAGTCATCATCGGCTTCATCGTGGCGATATTTGCTCTTTTCGGAGTGGATTCGATTATGACTGGTTTCATAACATCGCCGCCAGTCGCTGAAATCAATGGTGAGGAAATTACCGAAGCCCAGCTGCAGGTGAATACACAGAATCTATTGAATTCCATTGGTGGAAGCGCTGATTCTCTAGATCAGGGCTTACTTGAGCAAATCGCGCTGTCGCAGATACTCGAAGAAGTGTTGCTAAGGCAATCTGCCCAAGGGGCAAAGATGGCTGTGTCTAGCAATCGAGTCGATAGGTCGATTATAGAAAATCCAAATTTCCAGATAAACGGTGTGTTCAACTCCGATCTAGCGGTACGGACAATGGCTAGTCAGGGTTTCAGCATTCCTATTTATAGAGAATCGTTGCAGCAGCAAATGCTGCTGTCACAGCTTGCTAACGCGTACAGTAGTTCTGCCTTTGTCACTGACTCCGAATTGGAACGAATAGCTGGCTTGTCGGCTCAGACGCGCGACTTTCGCTATCTCTCCATTCCGCTAGGTACGCGTACTCTCGGTGTGGCGATATCAGATGCTGAGATTCTAAGTTACTTTGAAGAGAACCAGCAAGATTTTACGCAGCCCGAGACCGTATCGGTGAGTTATGTGATGCTGGATAAGAATGTAATCTCAAATGAGATTGAGCTCGATGAAGGTGTCGTTCAAGCGCAATATGAAACGGAGAGGTCTGCATTTGAGGGGTCGGCTGAAAAACGCGCCTCCCACATATTGTTCGAAGTAGGAGGTGATCTCAGCGAAGATGAGGCTCTAGAGATGGCAGCTGCAGCTAAGCAGCGACTCGATGCTGGTGAAGACTTTGGAACGGTAGCGTTGGAAATGTCTACAGACACCGCGTCTGCAGAAGAGGATGGAGATATCGGCTATACCGATGGTAGTGCCTTTCCTGCCGCCATCGAAGAAGCGCTAGAAACTTTGGCCTTGAATGAGGTTTCCGGCCCGGTCATTTCGGATTTCGGCGTTCACATCGTGATGCTCACTGAAGACTCAGAAAACGTATTTCAGGATTTTGATGAAGTTTCTGCACGAATTGAGCGCGAGTTAAAGAGCTCAGAAGTAGAACTTATTTACGCGCAGCGATTGGGGGATCTTTCTAATTTGGCGTTTGAGACAGGAAACCTAGAAACGATTTCTGAAGAGCTCGAAATGGATGTGCTCATCAGTGGTGATTTCGATCGTACGGGAGGAAGTGGTATTTTCTCCAATCAGGCTCTTATTGCTGCCGCATTTTCTGAGGAGGTTTTGCTTGGGGGTAACAACAGTGATGTGGTTGAACTAAGTCCTTCACAGGCTGTTGTGATGAATGTAGTGCTTTTCAATGAGGCTGCTGTTCTCCCGCTTGAGGAAGTCGAGCCAGAGATAGCCGTATTAATTCGCACTGAGATGGAGCGTAAGGCAGTTGAAGACCTCAATGATCAGCTTCTAACTAACATAGAAAACGGCACGTCTATTGACCAGATTATGGCTGATAACGAACTAGAATGGCGTATTGAAGAAGGCGCAAACAGGGGCGCCGTAACTGTTAATCGGGAAATTATAAATCATGTCTTTTCTATGTCTTTAGCCGATTTGGATACGCCTGCCTATGACAACCTTTCATTAATCAATGACACGGCGGTCATTGTTGAGCTGAATAGTATCAATGCAGGCTCAATAGCTTCATTGGCACAGGCAGATCGAGAAAGCATGGTTAGTTCTATGATCTCAGATTTAGGCAATAGTGACTTCCAAGCCTATATGAGCAACTTGCAAGAGAATGCGGACATCGAGTCGCGCATTCTAGACGGGGAGCCGCTTTAGCTTATCAGTTAAAAACGTTCTTGACGCCGCAGGGTCGTTTTCTAACGAAGCTGCGGCAACCTAAATAACTTTTCAATTCCTAGGCGGCTAGTTCTCTTCAGTAGCGAGATCGTTGAGCGACCCCATGGCGGTAGTGTTGAAGCCGCCATCGACATAGAGAATCTCGCCACTGATCCCAGACGCTAGGTCAGAGCAAAGAAAGCTGGCAGCATTCCCCACTTCGCTGATGGTAACGTTTCGCCTCAGAGGCGTTTGCTGCGCATTGTGCTTAAGCATTTTCCTAAAGCTTTTTATGCCGGCAGATGCGAGGGTCTTTATCGGGCCTGCAGATATAGCATTTACTCTCGTTCCTTCAGGCCCAAGACTTGCAGCCATATAACGTACGTTGGCTTCTAGGCTGGCTTTTGCTAAGCCCATAACATTGTAGTTAGGAAGGCTGCGTACTGCCCCTAGGTAGCTTAGAGTGAGTAGCGATCCGTTCCTGCCAGCCATCATGGACTTTCCAGCCTTAGCGAGAGCGACGAAGCTGTAGGAGCTAATTTCGTGCGCCATCAAGAATCCCTCTCGTGTTGTTACGTCGACATAGTTTCCGTCGAGCTCATTGCTAGGAGCGAATGCAAGACAGTGAACAATTCCATCTAGGCCATCCCATTTTTTGCCGAGCTCCTTGAATAGGTCTGCTATCTCTTCGTCTTTGCCGACATCACATGGAAATATTAAATCAGAGTCCCAGGTTGCCGCAAACTTAAGAACACGCTCCTTGAGCCTCTCGTTCTGATAGGTGAACGCTAGCTCGGCGCCTTCGCGATGCATCGCCTCGGCTATGCCTGAGGCGATTGAGAGCTTGCTAGCAACGCCAAGAATTAGGTATTTTTTTCCGCTTAGATAGCCCATGGCTTTATCCTGTTTTAGCTGGTTTTTATGGTGATATTTTACTGTATTTTGGGAGGGATTACCCATATCTCATCGCTAACTAGCAAGAGCCGCGATAAAACCCTTGAATCATTTAATGCCGTGCATGTAGTGCTTCAAGACAGGCGATATACAAAGGGCCAGTATCCCGATACCGATACTGTAGATGCCTGCCGTGTAGTAGATATCCATATAATTGGCAAGGGCTGCGGCAGGGTCTACCACCTCTCCTCCGACAGTGTCGGAGCCGGTCATGGCTGCAATAGTGCCGGATATATAGTTTCCTCCGGCCATAGCTAGAAACCAGCAGCCCATCATCATGCCGATAACACTTGGAACAGAGAGTTTGGTGGTCATAGAAAGGCCAACCGGGGATATGCAGAGCTCAGCGGTGGTGTGCAGAAGATACAGCAGAATCAGCCAAATTAGTGCGACCTGAGTGGGATCGGTCGCCAAAGATGCGCCATAAACTAAGAATAAGAATCCGAGTCCGAGCTGCATGAGTGCTAAAGCAAACTTAGTCGGCGTGCTGGGCTCCCAACCGCGTCGATTTAAATAGATCCAAACGATGCTGAAGACAGGTGCCAGGGTAATGATAAAGAAGGCATTTACAGACTGAAACATCGCGGCCGGTAGTTCGAGACCGAAAACTATGCGATCGACGTTTCGGTCAGCCATCAAGTTTAGCGAGCTGCCAGTCTGCTCCCAGAGTGACCAAAAGACAATTTGATAACTCATTAGGAAAAGGCAGACGAGCATTCTATTCCTGTCTATAGGATCACATTTGGTGAATGCGTAGACAACAATCGTTAGAGTCATGCCTACAAGCATGGCGCCTACCAAACCGCCTACTAGCGGCGGTATCTGCATTAGCTGCCAGCACAGCAATACCCCAACGAAGGCCAGTATGTAGATTAGCATTTCACGGCTAAGCCCCGGAATGACCTTCTGCTGTAGTGCCACAGGATCTTTCGGCAGGCCTGCGTCTCCAAATAGATGATGGCCTTTTATGAATACCGCTAGACCAAATAACATGCCGATACCGGCTGCGCCGAAACCCCAGCCGAAGCCTTTATACTGCATTAACAGGCCGCAGATTATCGCGCCTAGAAAGGACCCGGCATTGATTCCCATGTAGAACAGCGTAAAGGCACCGTCGCGTCGAGGGTCCTCGCGCTCGTACATCGATCCCACAAGCGTAGAGATGTTAGCTTTCAGGAAGCCTACGCCCATGATGACTAGTCCAAGCGAGAAGTAGAATACCTGGAGATAGAAAGGGTCGCGCTGAATGACAGTCTCACCATCCACTAGAGTTTCTATCGCCTGAGAGCCTTCAATGGCCATGCCCAAGTGGCCGGCAACGAGTAATATCGATCCAAGAATGACCGCCTTAACAGGGCCAATATAGCGGTCCGCGACAACCCCTCCAATAACCGGTGTTATATAGACGAGTGATATGTAAGCAGCATAGATGCTTGAGGCAGATTGATCTGAAAACAGGAAGTGCTGTGTTAAATAGAAGATGAGTAGGGAGCGCATTCCGTAATAACTGAAGCGTTCCCACATTTCGGTAAGGAAGCAAATAGCCAAACCACGTGGATGGCCGAGAAACTCTTTTGGTGCAACGCCCGTGTTTAGGTTATTTGTCATTTCTACTAGTTTCCTAAACTCTCCGGAATAACTCGAAGTTCTTGTCCGGGGAAGATTAATTCGTCTATGGCTAGCCCATTCCACAGCAACAGCTTTTGCAAGTCAATGCCAAAGCGACGAGCTATTGCGTCCATGTTATCGCGGCGCTGCACTACGTAGAAGGCGGCACTCTCGCTGACCTGAACAGCGGGCTCTTCAATCTTGTTTTCGAGTGCGTAGGACAAGTCTAATATTTGACCTGGTTGTAGTAATTCGTTGAGAGATATTTGATTCCACGCTGCTATTTCTTGCGAACGTAGCTGATAGCGTTTTGCTATAACCCAGAGGTTGTCTCCGTTTCTCACCTTGTATTGGCTTGGTATCTTGGGGAGCTGGGGGACTCTATCTCTTTCTATGCGTGACGCAGAAGCGAGGAGTTCGGGGTCGTTCGTGCGCGGAATCAATAAGGATTCGCCGGCTCTGATACGACTTCCGACTAAGGAGTTAAAACTCTGCAGTATATCAACCCGTGTGTTCAATCTTCGTGCAATCGCGCCTAGGGTATCACCAGGTCTTATTTCATACCGATCCCAAGTTAGAAGTTCACGTTTATCGATGCCAGCTAGCGCACCTTCAAGCAAGGACGCGTTCTCTAGAGGGAGCAGCATTTCCTGTGGTTGGTCTGGATGAGTGGCCCACTGGAGGTAGCCGGGGTTTAGTGCTCGTAGTTGTTGATAGTCGATCCCGGCCAGTCTGGCGGCCTGCGAGAGGTCAATCTGCGTGCCGATTTGAACGCTGCGTACTACCGGTTCGTTGGGAAGTGTTGCTAATTCGATGTTCCAGGCTTCGTTGTCAGCGATGATAGCTGATAGGGCAAGTAGCTTCGGCACGTGTGTCTGGGTCTCTCCTGGCAAATTGAGAGTCCAGAAACTAATATCGGCCTCTTCGCTATTGCGGATGGCTCGGCGCAGGTTTCCATCTCCAGTGTTATAGGCGGCGATGGCGAGCAACCAGTCCTCGTCGAATTGCTTGTAGAGTTGTTCTATGTAGTTCAGGGCCGCCGCAGTTGAGGCTAAAGGATCTCTGCGTCCATCGAACCACCAGTCTTGCTGCAAGCCAAAGCTCGATCCCGTAGCACCGATAAATTGCCATAGGCCTACCGCATGTTCTCTTGAATAGGCGTTGGGGTTATAGGTGCTTTCGACCATGGGCAGTAGCGCGAACTCCATGGGCAGTCCGCGGCGCTCAATTTCTTCGACTATCTCAAATAAGAAAGGTGAGGATCGGCTTTGTAGTAAATCGAAGTAACGTTGCTGTTGGGAATAGTTCTGAATATGTGTTGCGACTTTAGGGTGGGAGTAGTGGGCCTGAAGTTGAAGGCCGTCTCTAATTCTTTCCCATAGATCATCAAAGCCTATGTCAGGTTCAGTAGTCGGCGGGGATGCCGCGTTCGTTATCGCCGGGTTTTCAGGCAACGGCTCGCGGTTCTGCGTGATTTCTCTAATTGCTGTAGTCGTTCCAGTTTCTACGACGGGTGGTTCCGATTGCTGTAAGTTTTGGCATGCAGCAAGGAGTAGTGGAAGTAACGTAATGGCAATGTTTCTAATAAGTGTTCGCAAATCAAGTGCTCGTGAAGTAGGTAAATGTAATAGCCAAATGGAGAGTGCTGCAATGAAGTGTTAGAACGAGTCTTTCCAGGCACGAAGTGCGGCAAATACCTCAACGTCATTGCTGAGAAGTAGACCCGAATGTGCATGTGTACTTTCTTGGACTTTAGGCTCGCTACAGCGAAGGAAGGGATTGGTGGCTAACTCTAACTCGATGCTAGAAGGTAGCGTGGGCAGGTTGGCTGCTCTCTTCGCCTTCTCTAATTCGATGCGTTCTATTAGCGCGACGTTTTCCGGATCCGCGGCAATGGCGAACTTAAGGTTTGCCAATGTGTACTCATGGGTGCAATAGACTTTAGTGCTTGCAGGTAGAGTGGATAATTTATGCAGAGACTCGTGCATCATTTCGGCTGTGCCTTCAAATAAACGACCGCAACCGGCAGCGAAAAGCGTGTCCCCACAAAGGAGAATTGGATCAATCTGGTTCTTGTCCTCGCAGTGGTAGGCGATATGGTCAAGAGTGTGACCCGGCACCTCAATTACAGAAAAGCTTTGGCCGAATAGTGTGACAGTGTCGCCGGCGGATACAAATTCACTGACCCCCTTAATGCCGCTTGAACTAGGCCCGAGCACTCGACAGGAATACCTGTTCGTCAATTCCTGAATACCGCCAGTATGGTCAGCGTGGTGGTGTGTGATCAGTATGTCGGTAAGTTGTAGGCCGTTGCTCTCTAAATATTCGATTACCGGCTGCGCGTCGCCGGGATCGACAACGCAGACATGCCGGCTTTCAGTCTCGTGAATGGCCCAAATATAGTTGTCTGTAAAGGCGGGAATAGGGTGGATAGTGCTGATCATAGGGATGCAATTGCGCCGAAAACGACATGATATAAGGAAATCCAGCTATTACAAGCCATAATGCCTCGCTGCGACTACGTGCCGAAGGGGATATCGCTTAATTTCTCGGCTGATAGTGTTTAAACTACCTGCTATAGGATCCAATGGCTTGAGGTCAGGCAAAACGAGAAATGAACCTACTTTCTAAACATGAGACCCGTCGCCGCCTACTTCTCGGTATGCCTGACGCAGACATGCTTTCAAGTCAGGTAGCACATTGGTTTCAATCCCCTCAGGGAGAGGCTGTGCTTAGGGCCGAGAAAGAAGCGATTCATAGAGCCCTAGAGAAGCTCTTTGGCTACCACATTTTGCAGCTCGGACTTAGTGAAGAGCATTCCCTCATTGAACAAAGCCCCGTGGGTCACAAGATAATTTTTTCTCCTAGTTTTAGAGCAGGCTCTACTAGAGCGGTAGCGAGTAATGAGGCGTTACCATTGTGCAGTGACAGTATCGACGTTGTCGTTATTCATCATGCTTTAGACTTTGCAGCGAACAGCCATCGAGTTGTGAGAGAGGCAACTCGGGTGCTGCGTCCAGGTGGTCACATGTTAATTGTAGGGTTCAATCCTTATAGTTACTGGGGGTTTTGGAAGCTATTTAAGCGTAAGAAGAATATACCCTGGCGGGGAAAGTTTATCTCGAAGGGGCGCGTCAGCGACTGGCTGAAGTTGCTAGACCTACACATAGATTCTGTTTCATACGGCCTGCACTTTATGCCAGTGGCGATGTCTAAATTACTAATACATGCCCAGAGCCTGGAGAAACTTGGGAACAAGCTTCATAGTCCTCTTGGCGGAGCCTATTTTATACATTGCATCAAACAGTCGATGCCAGTTACACCGATACTGCCAAAGTGGCAGCCGTTACGCACGCGACCCTCGGTGATGCCCGCGACGGAAAACGTTCGTGCTAAAATCAAGATCCATTGAGGGCACGGCAGTGCTCAATAATTTTAGGCGCTAGATATTTCTATGTCACAAGTGGTTGAGATGTTCACGGATGGAGCTTGTCGAGGGAACCCCGGGCCAGGCGGGTGGGGAGTGTTATTGCGCCATGATGGCGTGGAGAAGACTCTGCATGGCGGCGAGGAGATGAGTACTAACAATAAAATGGAGCTCACTGCAGTGATCAGAGGCCTCCAGGCGCTGAATAAGACCTGCGATGTGGTGATTACTAGCGACTCCAAGTATGTGCTTACCGGGATCACTGAGTGGATCGAAAATTGGAAAAAGCGGAATTGGCGTACGGCAAGTAAGAAGCCTGTACTGAATGTAGAGCTCTGGAAGGAGCTCGATGAACTCGTGGCCGGGCATACCATCGAATGGGTTTGGGTCAAAGGGCATAGCGGCCATGCTGAAAACGAGATCGCGGATCAGTTGGCGAATCAGGGGATAGATGAGCTGGGTTGATTGGCGGTTTAACTCAAACCAGCTAGTTCAGGCAATTGTTTAGGTAATTGTTTAGGTAAATAGTTCGGTTAAGTAACTCAAGCACGAAGTTCCATTCATAAAGAGATTATTATGCGCCAGGTAGTACTTGATACCGAAACGACGGGATTGGATCCAACTCAAGGCCATCGAGTTATCGAGATAGGCTGTGTGGAGATTGACAATCGCAAGCTCACCGGCAAGCATTTTCATTGCTATCTCAATCCTGATCGAGAGATCGACGCAGGTGCCTTGGAAGTGCATGGCCTTAGCTCGCATTTCCTAGCAGATAAACCGCGCTTCCATCAGATCGAATCGGAGTTTCTTGAGTTTATCGATGGCGCGGAATTGGTTATTCACAATGCGCCGTTCGATATCGGGTTTCTAGACCATGAATTGCGTGCGACAAATACAGATGCGCTTGAAATTTCGAGTTTCTGTGGTGTCCTCGATAGCCTGTTACTCGCTCGCGAGAAGCATCCAGGGCA
>JAESUT010000139.1 GCA_016762995.1 Gammaproteobacteria bacterium
GCAACGAATGGGAGCCGATCTGCAAATAGAAGATCGCAAGTCTCAAGGGCGTAAGTTTGACATCGAAAGCCTGGCAATGGCACTAAGTAAACAGTGTGGCCAGGACTACTACCGTATCGATCCTTTGAAAATCGATGCGGCGGCAGTGACGCAGGTTATGTCATTTGCTTTCACTCAACGCCACCATATATTGGCTGTTGAGGTCACGGCCTTAGAGGTGAAGATCGCTAGCGCAGAGCCGTATATCGATTCTTGGGAATCAGACCTAGAACATGTATTGAAGAAAAAGATAGTTCGCGTTGTTTCCAATCCTGTTGAGATTAAGCGCCTCACTACAGAAATGTATAGCCTATCCAGTTCGATAAGCCGAGCACAGGAAGGTGGCCCGGCCAAGAAAGGCATCGGCAATCTAGAGCAGATGTTGGAGTTGGGTCATATTAAAGACCCAGAGGCTAACGATAAGCACATAGTGAATGTTGTGGATTGGATATTGCAATATGCCTTCGAACAACGAGCGAGTGACATTCACATTGAGCCACGCCGAGAGAAAGGCAATGTGCGCTTTAGAATAGATGGTGTTCTCTACACGGTTTACTCACTGCCTATGCAAGTTCTTGCAGCTGTTACGAGCCGCCTCAAAATCCTGGGCCGCATGAACGTTGCTGAGAAGCGTAAACCTCAAGATGGAAGAATCAAAACCAAGAGCCCGAATGGAAACGAGGTTGAGCTTCGCCTCTCCACGCTACCTACTGTATTCGGCGAAAAGCTTGTAATGCGTATCTTCGATCCGGAAGTTTTACTTAAGCCTTTCGAAGAGCTAGGGCTTATAAACGAAGACTTGAATCGTTGGAAAGATATCATTGGAAATAACAATGGTATCGTTATTATCACTGGACCAACAGGTAGCGGCAAGACGACAACTCTGTACTCAACCTTGAAGATGCTGGCCACGGAAGAAGTAAACGTATGTACTATTGAAGATCCGATAGAAATGGTTGAAGAATCATTTAATCAGATGCAGGTTCAAGAGAACATAGACTTGAACTTTGCCGATGGTGTGAAGGCACTGTTGAGGCAGGATCCAGACATTATCATGATTGGTGAGGTACGTGACCTTCCTACGGCCGAGATGGCTATACAGGCTGCATTGACTGGCCATTTAGTTTTCACTACTTTGCATACCAATGACGCGCCATCGGCGATTACTCGTCTACTAGAGTTAGGCGTTCCTTCCTACCTCATAAAGGCCACCGTCATAGGCATAATGGCACAGCGGCTCGTACGTGTGCTTTGCCCACACTGCAAGAAGGAAACGGAGATGGAGGCAGAGACTTGGGCAGCACTAACTCGTCCCTGGAAAGTAAAGTTACCGAAAAAAACCTTTGAGCAAGTTGGTTGTTTGGAATGTCGTGAAACTGGATTCAAGGGTAGAGAAGGTATCTACGAAGTGATGCCTTTCACTGAGCCTTTGCAACAGTACTCCGATAATAAGGGCGATCTACCCACTCTTCGCAAACAGGCTTATAAAGAAGGTATGCTCAGTCTGCGTCTGAGCGGGGCGCAAAAAGTAGCAGCTGGAATTACTACCGTCAAAGAAATTTTGCGCGTTACTCCAGATAACAAAGACTGAAGGCATTCGCTTCAGATCGACACTATGTGATCAGAGATTCCCTAGATGACGCAAAAAAGCCAAGAAAATATTCTGGTGGTGGGGCCTGCATGGGTTGGCGATATGATCATGGCGCAATCTTTGTTCATGTGCCTAAAGCAACAATATTCAGATTGCCGAATCTCAGTTCTAGCACCGGACTGGACTCGACCCCTGTTGGAAAGAATGCCTGAAGTAGAGAAAGGGATTAGCCTGCAGTTGGGCCATGGTGAGCTGCAGCTAGGTAAGCGCCGGGCCCTTGGAAAGTCCCTTCGTGGCGAGCGATTTACTACTTCTATTGTGCTGCCCAACTCCTTCAAGTCGGCTCTGATTCCGTTTTATGCGGATATCCCGAACCGGGTAGCGTGGAAGGGTGAGTGGCGCAATCTTCTGCTCAGTGACTGCCGTCATCTCGACAAGGAGGCATTTCCTCTTATGGTGCAACGCTTCGCCGCCTTGGCCTATCCAGCATCCAATGGCCCGCCGGATCAAATCCCTGAACCTAGGTTGCAGTCCAACCCGGAAAGCGTGGCAGAGGCACTGGCTACATTTAGCCTAGGGTTAGAGCATAAGATATTGGCAATTTGTCCAGGAGCGGAATTTGGTGTCGCCAAACAGTGGCCTGCGGCGCATTTTGCAGCTACCTGCGAAGCAATGATCAATAAAGGGTGGCATGTGTGGATATTTGGTTCTGCTGCGGATACCGAAGTTGCCGATGAAATTTTGCAGATGCTTGTCGAAGAGCAAAGACAGAATTGTGTAAGTCTGGCGGGTAGGACGAGTCTCGCTCAGGCGATCGATCTCTTGTCAGTCGCCGAGGCCGTGCTATCTAACGATTCTGGGTTAATGCATATAGCCGCTGCACTTAATAAGCCGATTGTTGCACTTTATGGTTCAACTTCGCCCGATTTTACGCCACCATTGAGTAGTAAGTCGAAGTTGTTGTTCACGGATATCGATTGTCGGCCCTGCTTTCAGAGAGAATGCCCTTTAGAGCACAAGAAGTGCCTGATAGAGCTCGAGCCAAGTAGAGCCATTTCTGCTATCACCGAGCTAGCCTCCACTGAGCGAACTTGAATGATGAGCTCCAGAGCAAAACAGAATAGATTAGAAGAGAACAGGAAAGGAATGGTTCATTGCGAGTACTAATAGTTAAGGTCTCTTCTCTTGGTGATGTGATTCATACGCTACCAGCAGTTACTGATGCGCAACGTGCCAGAAAAGATATTCGATTCGATTGGGTGGTCGAGGAGAATTTCGCCGAGGTACCGAGTTGGCATCCAGCAGTCGAAAATGTCATACCCGTGGCGCTAAGGCGATGGCGGCGCAATATCTTGAAGACCTATATGAATCACGAATTTCGTGAATTCAAACGCGAATTACAAGGCGTTCATTACGACCTCGTCATTGATGCCCAGGGACTTATCAAGAGTGGTTTTATTAGCCGGCTCTCGAAGGGTCTAACGGTAGGGCTCAGCAATCGGACTATCCGTGAACCAATGGCCACGCTGTTCTATAACAAGGTCTATTCTGTCCCCTGGACAGAGCACGCCGTGGACAGGGTTAGGCAGTTGTTTTCTCGGGCGCTTCAATACGAATACGACCCGGACGAGATCGATTACGGCATCGATGTGAATAGAATAAATGTATCGAATAGCATTAACGAGAAAGCGGACAAGCAGGTAGTTTTCCTTCACGGTACAACGTGGCAGACAAAGCATTGGCCTGAAGACTATTGGCGTCACCTCGCACACTTAGGCGCGAAAGCGGGTTATAAAATTCTTCTACCTTGGGGCACCCCAGAGGAAAAGCTACGCGCAGAGCTCATTGCGCAGGGCAACGAGCGGGTTGAGGTACTTGATAAGCAGACTCTGTCGGGGCTCGCCAATTATATTCAACAGTCTGATGGCGTGATCGCAGTGGATACTGGTTTAGGGCATTTAGCTGCTGCGTTAGCTAAGCCAACAGTTTCTCTTTATGGCCCAACGAACCCGGGGCTCTCTGGAACTTTTGGTGATAATCAACTGCACCTTAACTCGAGTCTGAATTGCGCGCCCTGTGTTAAGAAAACCTGTGCATACTCAGGCCCGGGAGTTACTGGGGAATATGCAGGAAGTTCATTTGCTGTTAATCCACCTTGTTTTGCATCTCATGGACCGGTTGAGGTCTGGCAGCAGTTCGAAAAATTGTTGGATAAATCTTAATCGATGAATAATTAGGGAGCCTCTGATCAAGTCTATGACCACTCTGGCTTACAGCCGAATCTGCTATCAAGGCGCACTTTTGCAGGCATGTGCCGACCTGACAAGGAAGTGTTTTTCTGCGAGCGGATTCGGCTGTAAGCCCCCTTGGGCGCGGCTTGGAGCGCACCGCTGCCACGTTGTCGTACTTGCCAATGGAGTAACCATTACCTGCGCACGACGCCTTGCAGCAGTACGCTCCAAACTCGCGCAGAGTGACCATAGACTTGATCAGAGGCTCCTTAGCCAATGCATCTGAGTTTTCTCATTTACTCCTACTTTCCGTTTGGCGGATTACAGCGGGACTTTCTTCGCGTAGCGATAGAATGTAAGTCGCGTGGGCATAACATTACTGTTTATACATTGAGTTGGGATGGCGATATTCCGGATGGCTTAAACGTTATCCTGGTGCCCGTTACAGTGCGAAATCGTATTAAACGAAATGAGGCCTACACCAAATGGGTTCGCTCTGCACTGAAGCAGCGGGAGGCCAGCCTCGTGATTGGTTTCAATAAGATGCCATTTTTGGACATCTATTTTGCCGCAGATCCCTGCTTTATGGAAAAAGCGGTAGAGCAGCGAGGCTTCTATTACAAATTCACATCGCGGTATAAACACTTTCGTCAGTATGAAGAGGCAGTATTTTCCGCATCGCTGATTACCGAGGTGTTAATCCTGTCCCCACATCAGCGGATAGCATTTGAGAAATACTACCCCGGTTGTGGGCCTCGTCTTCATCAAGTTCCTCCTGGAATATCAGTAGATAGAAAAGTCGATGTAATTGATAAGCAAATTGGCACGCGATTGCGTACTGAACTAGGCCTAGCTGCGGGTACAAAACTGCTTCTACAAGTTGGTTCTGGTTTTCGAATCAAGGGTGTGGACAGGGCGCTCAGGGCAATGGCAGACCTGGCGAAATCAGAGCTCAAGAATTGCCACTATCTACTCATAGGGCAAGACAATCCAGGGCGTTATCTACGGCTTGCCAAGAAGTTAGGCATCGCTAAACAATTTACTGTGCTACCGGGTAGAGACGACATACCTCGATTTTTGGCAGCAGCGGACTTGTTGCTACATCCGGCTTATTCAGAGAGTGCGGGCTATATGTTGTTGGAGGCGACTATCGCTGGATTGCCAGTGCTTACGACCTCCACTTGCGGTTATGCCTTTCATGTTGAACAGGCCAAGTCCGGGCTAGTGTGCAGTGATCCCTTCGAGCAATCGCAATTGAATAGTTATTTGGCGCGGATGTTAAGGGACTTAGACACTGCCAATTGGTCGAAGAATGGTCTGGAATATGGCAAGCAAGACGAGCTATATTCTCAAGCGTCTGCTGTGGCAGATTTTTTCGAAGAGTTTTTGGCCAGAGAAGCCTAGGGCACAGCATATGCATTATCTGAATGAAAACTTTGCAAAGGACCTCCCCAAGGGCGATTGGTTTCAGCATCTGCAGGCGATGGAAGGTAAGGTCTATCGGGAAGTACAGGGCAGGAAGACTCTGCAATTCGCGCTAGGCGGCAAGAGTTACTTCATTAAAAACCACTTTGGCGTTGGCTGGAGAGAGATTCTTAAGAATCTTGTTCTGCTGCGTATGCCAATCTTGGGAGCCGAGAACGAATGGCGTGCAATCAGCAAGCTGAAGTCTCTAGGCTTGACGACGATGACATCCATTGCCTATGGCAGCAGGGGCTGGAATCCTGCGCGCAGACAATCGCTCATTGTCACTGAAGATCTTGCCAACACTGTAAGCCTGGAAGACTATTGCAAGGATTGGCGGCAGAACTCACCCGAGTTTGCACGGAAGCAAAAGCTTTTGAGCAAGCTTGCGAGTATTAGCAGAACGTTGCATCAGGGGGGCGTCTGTCACAGAGATTACTATCTATGTCACTTCCTAATGCCGAAGGACTGTCTTGATGTTGCATCCAATCAGGCGTTCGAGCTATTTGTAATCGACTTGCATCGAGCCCTAATTAAGAATCGCCTGGGTTTACGTTGGATAATCAAAGACGTAAGCGGGCTTCTCTATTCGGCTATGGACATTGGGCTAACGCAGCGTGACTTTTTTCGATTTATCAAAATCTATGATGACATGAGCTTACGTGACGCGCTGGCACATAACGGACCTTTCTGGAATTCGGTGCAAAAGCGTGCTTTGTCTATGCATAAGAAACTAGGTTCGGTGAGTTAATGCCATGACTGTATTCTCAAGCGCAGAGCTTATCGCCATGGGTCGACACATACCCACGCCATTCAGCATTAACGTCGATACAGAGCAAGGCACTGTGGAGCTGAAAATTGATTCCCTGCTGCGGACGGTGCCAGGGAAAAGACTAGTAGCGTTGTCCACCTGGCAAGATCGTGCTGTCATTGTGAAAATATTCATTAGTAGCAACCGTTGGAAGCGCGGCATGCTGAAGGACGTTGCCGGGATGAACAAGCTCAAACAAGCGCACATTCCAGGCCCTAACCTTCTTCTGCAAACAACTACTTCAGACAACAAGGGTGGCGTGCTAATTATCGAGTATCTACGTCAAGGAGCTAGCTTGGCGGTATTGTTTGATGAGGCCAAGAGTGAAGAGGGCAAAACTAAAATAGTAGAGATGGGTGTGAAGGTGGTTGCTGATTGTCATCAGGCTGGTCTGTGGCAGAATGACAGTCATCTCGACAACTTCATGCTCTGTGCCGGTATAGTTTACGTTTTAGATGGCGGCGACATTAAGAGCAAAGGAAGTGTCCTCGATAGTGATACTCGTCTCAAGAATTTGGCGATGTTTCTAGCGCAATTTCCTGTATCTCAAGACAAACATTGGCGAGATCTATTCGATCAATACTGTAAGCAAGCGCCGGGACTTAGCCTTGATGACGCTGCAGGCTTTGCCGAGGAGGTAATTAAAGCACGACGAAAGCGACTTAGCGCTTACGAGCGAAAGCTCAACCGATCTACCACTGCGAACCGCTGTGAGCAGGGTTCAACTTACTTCTATATCTACGATAGGTCTATTCACTCCCCGGAACTCGATAGCTTTATTGCCGATCCCGATAGTTTCATTACTGCGGAAAAACTGTTGAAAAATGGTAATTCATCTACCGTGGCAGTGATTAATATCAACGAGCGTAGTTATGTACTGAAGCGGTACAATATAAAAGGTTTCTGGCACGGTATTTCTAGAGCATTTCGTCCAAGTCGTGCTTACCATTCGTGGCGCAGTGCGTCTGTACTGGAAATGCTTGGTGTGGCTACAGCACATCCATTTCTTTATTTGGAGGAACGTGTATTCTGGCTCTTCCGCAAACGCGCTTATTTTCTCAGTGAGTATATTGAAGGACACGACTTGGGAACGGCGTGGGAGAAGCAGGAAGTAGAGATTAACGAGAGCGAAATTGTGGAGTTGTTTAGAGGCTTGTTCAAAATAATGGCTGATTATCGCATAAGTCATGGTGACATGAAGGCGACGAATTTCTTGCTGCAAGACAAGGAACTCTATGTGTTGGACCTTGATGCCATGGTGCGGAACAACTCTAGGGCAAGTTTTGTGGAGAAGTTTAGCAAAGACTTAAAACGATTTCGAAAGAACTGGGTGGGCACCTCGATGGAGCCCGAAGTAGAAACGTTGCTAGCAGATGCAGCAAAGTATTAGTTTGGCGTAGTCTATGACTGTCATTACATTAGGCTTATCAGGCGCTATCGGCCACGACCCCGCTGCCGCGCTCTTTATCGATGGCGAATTAGTTGCTGCTGTGGAGGAAGAGCGACTCATCAGGCGCAGGCATGCCTATGATCAGGCGCCCTACCTTTCTGCGCGACGCTGTATGCAGATCGCCCGCATAAACCCTGCACAGATTGATCAGGTGGCGATTCCATTTGCGCCGATTAGTTTGTTTACGAAAGCCCGCTGGCATTATGCGTATCGACATTGGTATGCCCCTGATAGGGCAATCGATAGCATACTGAATGGAAATAGACGCTATCGAAGATATATCGCCGAGCTGAAAGAGCTCTTAGAGAAACTCCATATTCCAGTAGAAAAAGTGAAGATTGTGCCGGTGGAGCACCAGCTCGCACATGCAAGTAGCGCTTACCATCTCGATGAACGCGAAGGGAAAACTGCGATATTTTGCAACGACTCAAAGGGTGAGTATTCGAATATTTTCCTTGGCTTTGGGGAGAACGGCAAGATCGAAAAGGTCAAAGAATTTTACAACCCTGACTCATTATCTGGCATGTATGCGGCGCTCACCGACTACCTTGGATTCGAAATGCTCAAAGGAGAAATCAAGGTTATGGGCATCGCTCCTTTCGGTGATGCATCCAAGTACGATCTTTCTGCACTTGCGAAATTTAATGGTAAGAAGTTTACAGTAGACAATACCTTGATTGGCACCATCGGAATTCGCCGCTACAAGGCAAAGTCCAAGGGGCATTACTTTAGTCAGGAGCTTGTCGACATGTTAGGGCCGAGGCGCGTTGGCAATCTTCTCGACGACCCCTATGTGCACTATGCCGCAGCGATACAGAAGCTCTATGAAGACCTGTCTGTGGAATTAATTAGGCACTATTTATCAGACATTCTTGCGGAAACCGGGCGACTTGCCATTGCCGGCACAGGCTCGATGAATATTCGCTTGAACCAGCGTCTTGCGAATCTGCCAGAGGTTAAGGAGCTAATCGTACATCCGGCATGCGCCGATGCAGGCACCGCAATCGGCGCCGCTAGCTTTGCAGTGCGGCAATCGGGCATGAAGATTGAGCCGGTTACACATATGTTTTATGGCCCTTCATATAGCAGTGATCAGTGTATCGATGCTTGTAAATCCCACCAAGATAAACCACTTTGGGAGATTCTAGATGCACCTTATGAAAAGGCTGCACAGATCCTTGCCGATGGGCATCTACTTGCTTGGTATAAAGGCCGCATGGAATTTGGCACTAGAGCATTAGGTAATCGTAGTATTTTGGCTAATCCTAACTTTCCAGAGGTCGTGGAGAAGATCAATCACCAGGTCAAATTCCGGGAGGCCTGGCAGCCCTATTCAGTCTGCACATTGGATAGTGTAGCTGAGGAATTCATTCCGGGAGAGCAACACGATAAATATATGTGCCGTGCGGTAACCGCCAGCGATAGTTGGGCTGAAAAATATCCAGCCATTGTTCATGTGGACAAGAGTACTGAAACACAAATAGTCGATGCAGATAGCAATCCAGGTTTGTATGCGCTGTTAGTCAGCTTTCAGAAAGAAACCGGCCACAGCATGCTAATCAACGCGCGTCTATGCCGTCCTGGAGAAGCTCTGGTGTGTTCGCCAGAGGACGCGCTTAATATGTTTCTGGGCACAGATCTGGACTATCTAATCATGGAAGGTGTCTTGGTTACTAAGCGAGAGCAATCCGATGATTGGTAGTGGATAGCGGGCAAATCATTCAGAGGTACTCTGATCTACTCTTTCGAAAAGCGCAAGTCGCGGTGTCTCGGTATCTGGAAAATAGGCAAGTAGCTTCAATCTATCCACTACGGTATTTTTCTCCAGTAAATTTCTCATTTCGAAGGTAAGTTCGACTGCAATCGTAGTACCTATTTCGCTGGATAGAATCTCTTCCTCAGTTAGGTTCCTTTGTACCAAATCGTAGTCTTCGATCTTGCCACTGAAATAGGCAATCGCATGATTGTTTGTTATAAGCTCTGAAGAATCGCCGGTATTTTGTGCTATCCATTCAATTGAGTCTCTGACATAGGATTTCGATTCACCGAAACTATAGTAAGCATCGATCGCACAGTAGCTGAAGAAGATTGCAACGGCATAAGCTGCGCTTTTTCGGCCTGCTAGTCTTGCGTTTTCTAAAATGTGAAGCACCACACCGGGGACGAATAAGACTAGTAAGATACACATCAGCATCGCGTAGCGGCTGGATAAATAGCGCGTAACAATAATGAAACTAAGGAGTATCAAAAAGTTTATGCAGAGATAGAATGCTATAGGTATAGCAACTTCCCTATTGAGACGAAGATGATTCTTAAAGAACCCAATAGTTAGAATAATTAGATACGGGCCGCCTACGCCAGTGAATAAGTTGGTTAATAGAATTGAAACCATACCAGCGAGTAGGAATACTTCAATGTATTCACGAGAGAAGGTAGCCGCGTATTCCGAGAATAGCAATGAGCCTAAGAGCGCTCTTTCGTCATTGTTTAGCGTAAAATTACCAGAGATAAAAGGCTCGTAGATAGAAGTAAACTCGATGAAGAGCTGCGCTACGTTGAGGCCCATTAGTGTGAGAAAGAGTAGCAGGCCTATCGAGAGAGAAATCATTAAGGCATACAACCGAAGGCAAAGAATTTTCCGAACCCGGGCTTCGTGACGCGTATTGATCAATAAAGCAAGAGGAGTAAATGCCAGATAGGCAAGCGCCTCTACACGAAATGACGCTGCAAGGAGCAAACACGTGCAGAAAATAAAAGCAGGGCGTAATGACCGCGTCTTGGCGTAGAGCAGATACTGCCAGAATGCTGTAAGAGAAAGTGCCCAAAATCCAATATCGCGAATTAGTAGGTCGCGGTATTCGTTCAACTGCGGGTAAACCAGGATGCAGATTGCGGCAATGGCCAGCAAGGGCTGGTAGTCATTGATCTCTTTTACAATACTGAGAAAGGCATACACAAGAATAGCGTAGAACATCGCGTTTACGAATAAGCCAGCCGAGAATACATCCAGTCCAGTTACAGACACACTGCCGATTAGGATCGAGTATGTTGCCCATGAATAATGTTGATAGGCGGCGACGACCCCATCGGCAAGGAATATCTCAGCGGTACGTACATAGGTATAAGCATCCGAGTTAGGAATCTCCTGCAGGAGTAGGGTGAAAATGGACAGCACTAGGCTCGCCGCTACCGCGATCCATCTGATGTCGTGTTGCCGCCAATCTAGATTCATTTTCACCTATTTTTTATTCTATTTTTAACTATTCATTTTTCAATGTGAGATCAATAGGGTCTGGCGGAAGGCCCGGCAGCCTGTGTCTTAAATCGCTTGTGTAGCCAGAGGTATTGATCCGGCTGTTTTCTAATTGCGCGCTCCACCAATTCGTTGGTGGTGCGCGCGTCGGCTTCTGCGTTGCCGCTTGGAAACCCTTTTAGGGCTGGGGCGAAGTCGAGATGATATCCCGAGTTATCTTCATTGCGATAATGGCTAAAAAACACTACGGCGGAGTCATTTACCTTCGCGAATCGCGCAGTAGCGGTGATAGTTGCAGCCGGAACACCAAAGAAGGGCACGAACACGGAGTGCTTCGCACCGTAGTCCTGATCTGGAGCGTACCAGAGAATCCGGCCTGTCTTCAGGCTACGTATAGCGCCGCGCACATCCTTTCGGTCGTAGACATGACGGAAATGGCGAATGCGGCCATTGAACATCGCCGCTTGGAACAGCGGGTTCTTGTTCGGGCGATAGGTTACATCCATATCTCCAATCAGATTGAACAAGAAACCACCCATTTCTAAGCTGGAGAAATGCGCGCAGAGCAGCAGCACACCTTGACCTTGGTCGATAGCTACCTGCAGATTCTCCAACCCAGTTACAGTGGTTCGAGATCGGAAGTCTTCAGGATTTCGAAACCAGGAGATGGCGACTTCGATGAGCCCTATGCCGTTAGACAGGAAAGTCTTTCTTACCAGCATCCGTTGTTCTCTCTCGGATAGCTCGGGAAAGCAAAGACGAAGATTAACCTCACAGATGTGTCGCCTCGACTTAGCGAAATAATAGCTGAGCAGCCCTAGGCCTCGCCCTAGTTGAATCTGCAAGGGATACGGCAGGTGTGCTGCCAGCCACATGGCAGACAGACCTATCCATGTCAGCCAATAACGTGGCGCAATGAATTGGCTTAGGGGTGTTCTTATTTGTGAATCTTCAGCCACGAGTATGCCAGCGAGCACCAGAATGAATGCTAAGAGATAAGGAGAATAATAGGTTTATCGCTCTTGGTGGCGCGAATTGTAGCAGAAGCCTAAGAAAAACAGCACTTTACGCATTTTTGATTGTCAATCCAGAAAAACTGGATGAAAAGCCCACCTACAGGGAAGTTAATGGCTATATCCGGCTGAATATCCCCACTTTCGGTGAGGAGGGAGTAAGTCGACTTTCAACTGGCATTATTCCTGTGATTAGCCCATGTGATATGATCAGCCGCCATAAAAAGCGGTAAATATGCCGCCTTTGAATATAGGAACCCTCAGATGAAACTTGAGATGCCACCTTTTCAGCAAGCCAAGCTCTTAGTTATCGGTGATGTCATGCTGGACAGATATTGGCATGGTGCTGCCTCACGTATCTCCCCGGAGGCACCAGTTCCGGTAGTTCAAGTTGGCAATCAGGAAGACCGCCCAGGTGGCGCGGGAAACGTGGCGTTGAATATTGCCGCTCTGGGTTCGGCAGCTACGCTTATCGGTGTAGTAGGCAAGGACGATAATGCGAAGGACTTGGAGTCTCGCCTTACCGCTGCCGGGGTGTATTGCGAATTTTTGAAATCGGAAGATAAGCCGACGATCACCAAGCTGCGAGTAATTAGCCAGCATCAACAATTGATTCGCCTCGACTTCGAAGAGAAATTTGATGAGCAAGACGTGGCTGATCTGCAGTCGTTGGCGATTTCACTTCTTCCCAGCGCGCAAGTACTCGTGCTCTCAGACTATGCGAAGGGGGCATTGCAAGATGTAGCCGCCTTGATCCAGCTTGCAAGGGAACAGAATATTCCAATCATAGTCGATCCGAAAGGGACAGAGTTTGAGAAGTACCGTGGAGCGACATTAATCACTCCAAATTTTAGTGAATTTGAAGCGGTTGTCGGAGCTTGTGCGAACGAAGAGGAATTGGTCACAAAGGGCCTCAAGTTAATGAGCGACCTCGAATTGCAGGCCATACTTATTACTCGTGGCGAACAGGGCATGACATTGCTGCGTCCAGACTCGGAAGAATTGCATTTACCTGCACGTGCGCGTGAGGTATTCGATGTGACGGGCGCAGGCGATACGGTGATCTCTGTGCTTGCCTCGGCACTTGCGGCGGGTGATAACCTTGCTGATGCTACGGCGATCGCGAATCTTGCAGCAGGCCTAGTGGTCGGAAAATTAGGTACTGCAGCAATAAGTGGCCCAGAACTACGAAGAGCGATACTGGCCGAGCAAGACTCCGGTATGGGTGTGATGACGGCAGAGCAACTTAGCATTGCCGTGCATGATGCTAAAGCTCACGGAGAGAAGATAGTATTTACCAATGGCTGCTTCGATATCATTCATGCAGGACATGTTGGTTATTTAAGCCAAGCCAGAAAGCTAGGTGATAGGCTCGTCGTAGCGATCAATGCAGACAGTTCTGTAACGCGATTAAAGGGGCCTGGTCGCCCAATTAACCCTGTTGAGCGTAGAATGGCCGTGCTTGATGGTCTGGAGGCGGTGGACTGGGTCGTAAGTTTTGAAGAAGATACGCCAGAGGCACTGCTGAAATCTCTACAGCCAGATATTCTTGTTAAGGGTGGAGACTACTCCTTGGAGCAGGTTGTCGGCGGCGCGTACGTTCTTTCTTATGGCGGCGAAGTGAAAGCGCTGGAATTTCTAGACGATTGCTCAACCTCGGCTATAGTAGAAAAAATGAAGGACTCGGGTTAGAAAGATTGAGATAGCAGTAATCAATAGCGCTTTGTTACTGAGCCGCTTCTACATTTTCCTGTAAATGCTTTGGATTTATAGTTCCCACAATCACGCTAGTAACACCTTTTTTATTCAGTGCGAAGCGAAGGTTCTTTTCGGCGAAGTTAGTGCCAACAGGATTCGAATTTGCCTCGGGCTTGATACAATCGTGCCCGCTATTCAGCGCCTTCTTTACGAGAATCCCTTTTTCGAGTGCAAGTGCGTGATCGATCACTATCGCGTCGTTCTGAGTCGATGGGTTATAGGTCACCATTACTAAGTCGAGCATTTCAGCGGCCTTCATGCCGCCTTCCACCGTCTTAGTAGACATGCCAACTGCCTTGATGAGGCCTTTTTCCTTGAGCCGCAGAAGGGTTTCGGGACAATCGCTGGATTCGAGGATTTTAATATCCTCTCCATTGGAATGAATCAAGACGATATCAAGGTAGTCAGTTCCTATGTCTCGTAGACTGCGCTCGATACTGTGTTGTGTGTGTTCTGCCGAAAAATCGAAGTAGGACTTGCCGGCGGTAAACTCTTCACCGACCTTGCTGCAAATAATCCAATTTTGACGCTCGGTGAGGAGGCGTCCCAAGCGCTGCTCGCTGCTGCCATAGGCTGGCGCTGTATCGATAAAATTGATGCCAAGTTCTTTGGCTTGGTCAATTAGCGCGGATACTTCTTTATCGGAAGGAAGCGAGAAATCGCTCGGGTACTTCACTTTTTGATTGCGGCCAATCTTGACCGTACCTAAGCCTAGGCAGGAAACCTTGAGACCTGTCTTTCCCAATGTTCTTTTTTCTAAGCTCATTTATTTCTAATCCCAACGTGAAGTAGCGATTTCGGCGGGCTCTAACACATCACCCAAATTTTGCTCTGTCGATGCGGTTGAGGGGACAACTCCGCTGGCTACCAAATGATCACTAATATTATCGGCTAAATTTGGTGTAAGGGTCAGCTTCGTAGGCCAAGCAACCAACACATTGCTTTCTTCAATAAAGTAGGCATCTTCCGGGCGAGTGTTGTTGTTTATGTTGGCTTCCGCCCTGTCGATGGTAAAGCATTGAAATTCCGTTGCATCAAAATCTATCCAGGGGAATAAAGTTGCTAGAAGCTTTCTCGCGACGTGAATCTGAGCATTTTTATCTTTGCCTACGCCTGCCTCAGCAATCTCGCCACCCAGGTACCAAACCGTCTCTCCGTTGGCATCGCTATGGGAGGTAACAGTTAGTTTCGGGGTTAGACTAAAACTATCTCCTATGCAGTGCACGAAAACCGGAGGAAGGGTTTTCCCCTTCACATAGACCATATTCAACGGCCTCAGTTGCGACTTCGGTTCTGTTAAGCCGGCATCATCAATTAGTTGCTGATTGCCTTTCCCCGCGCTAAAAATAAATTTCTGTGCTTCGAGAATAAATTGCGTGCCTTTATCATTGAATGCGATGGCGTTGACCAATCCCGATTCACTGCGCTTGAACGTATAGCTCCCAGGCTGCACCCTGAATATCCGATCACGCTGTTTCTCAATCAACACTTCAAGTAGGGAGTGTGTATCCACCACAAAATCTGGAAGTTTATAGAGCACTCCTTCGACAGTGGCTGCCTTAAAAAAATCTGGGTAGTCTCGCTGCTCTACTGCGGTAACTCGGCCGCTTAGGCTCTTGCTACCGAGAAAGGTCTTAAGTTTCGAGCGAAAGCCAGAGTTGGACCACATATAGTAGTGTTCGCTGAGTACGCGGCACTCTCTAAGGTCGATCTCGTCTTCGCCGGCTAGAGCACTGCGCCAACGTGCAGGCATGTCGGATATGACATTTGCTGCACCACTGAGAGCTCCATTCAGTGCATATTTGAGGCCGCCGTGGATAATGCCTTGTGATGCGAGGGTCTGGCCAGAACCGAGCTTGTCAGCCTCCAACAATATGACTTGATAGCCTTGATTGCTTAGGCGGTTCAGTAACCAGAGGCCTGCAATTCCACCGCCAAATATGACGATGTCGGTTGAATAGCTCGATGTCATTCGTTACCTTAGCTCGGTACTGTGGTTGATGCGTAGGACATGAGTGTCGTGCTGCATTTAGATAGACTATAAGATTCAAATTATATCGGTATCAGGGGCTATTTCCCACACTTCCCTATTTCAGCGGTAAACTAAAGTACTAGGCTAAATCTTCATGCATCGAATTATCTACAGTGCCATTTTCTATCTTGCACTGCCTGTGATTTTGCTTCGTCTGCTGATTCGGTCTGTGAAAGTACCGGCCTATAGGAAGCGCATTGCTGAGCGCTTTGCCCTACAGTCGATGCCCCTAGGGTTTGATAAGAATAAGCTTACGCTCTGGATCCACGCGGTTTCGGTGGGTGAGACAGCCGCATCCGCGCCGTTGGTAGCAGAACTACAGCGTGCCTATCCAGACGCTCAAATTGTTATGACTACCATGACACCCACCGGTTCAGACCGGGTTCGCATGCTTTTCGGCGAGTCAGTGATGCACGCCTACATTCCTTATGACCTACCGGGTGCCTGTAATCGATTCCTTGATAAATACCGGCCAAGTCTTTTAATCCTTATGGAGACAGAGCTGTGGCCAAATTTAGTACATTCCTGCCATCGTCGAGGTGTCAAACTGTTGTTAGCGAATGGCCGGTTATCGGAAAAATCGGCGACAGGATATGGCAGATTCGCGACATTCACTCGCAGCCTTCTAGAGAAGATTGATAGCATAGCGGCTCAAGCGGCGCCGGATGCACAGCGATTCATCGATCTCGGGGCCAATCCAAAACAGGTAGAAGTTACAGGAAGCTTGAAGTTCTTAGTTGATGTGCATGGACAAAAAAAATCAGCGTACTTCTGTGCAATCAAAAATACCTTGCGGCCTGTTTTGGTGGCAGCTAGTACACGAGAGGGCGAGGAAGAAAAAGTGCTAGCCGCGTTCAAAAAATGTGTTGTTAAAACGCCTTCTCTACTTCTGATATTAATTCCCCGCCATCCTGAACGATTCGCTAGGGCGAGAAAGTTAAGTGAGGACGAAGGCTTCACTACAGTGAAGCGCAGTGACGGAGCAGTAGAGCCTAACATTCAAGTTGTGATTGGCGATAGCATGGGTGAAATGCTGGACTACTATAGTGTTGGGACGATTGCCTTCGTTGGTGGAAGCCTCGTCGATACCGGTTGTCAGAATGTTCTCGAGCCAGCGGCGTTGGGCGTACCAATTTTAGTAGGACCCTCACAATATAATTTCGCGACGATCTGCAAACAACTGGAACACTCTGGAGGGCTAAAGACTGTAAAGAACGAATTGGAGCTAGCCCAGAGCATTTCTGCACTAATAGCAGACGACAAGGCACGGCAGAATATGGGCGAGCGAGCAAAACAGCTAGTAAGAGAGAATCAGAATGCCTTGCCCGCACTGATGAAGCTGGTGGAGCCTCTTATTCAAAAAGTCTAATGACTTTCTCTATTCAAATTGGCGTGTCAGGTTTTCAGAACCACTGGATGTCACACGAATATTGTCCTCGATGCGAATCCCTCCACAGGGATAGAGTTCGTCGACTGCATTCCAGTTTATCAATTTTCCTCGATCTGAGCCGCGTTCCGCTTCCAGAATAAGCGGGATGAAGTACAAACCCGGCTCTATTGTAAAGACCATATCGGTTTCCATCACGCGTGTATTTCTCAGTGCCGGAGAATGTTCTGGCGGAGGCAATATGGCCCCACTAATATCAAACTGATGTCCACCTACATCGTGTACCTGAATTCCTAACAGATGTCCCACGCCGTGAGGCATAAATAGTTGAGGAATATTACGCTCTACTAAATCTTCCACTTTCCCTTTACAGATATTGTGATCAATCAGGATCCCAGCAATTTTTGTTAATGTCGACGCATGTAATGACTGGTAGGTTTTTCCAGGCCTTACCTCGTCCACTAGCGCGAGCTCTAATGTCTCCATAGCAGTAAGGAGAGATCGAAATTTAGGGTGAGTGTCTTCACTTACCGAAGTGCGGGTTATGTCCGAACCATAGGCTTTTACGCGGCAGCCTGCATCAATTAAGAGAACCTGCCCCTTGTTCGTGTTGGTCTTGCGTTTGAACTGATAATGCAATATCGCAGACTTCTCGTTGAGTGCCACGATATTTGTATAAGGGCATTCGTCCTCTAGATTCTGTGTGGCCAGCAGAAAGGCCATGTGGATCGCATATTCACTGCCTCCTCCTAAGAAACACGTCTTAGCAGCAGCATGTCCGACAAGGGCTAGCTGATTAGCAGCACGCAGCTGTTCGAGTTCATAGCCTGTTTTCACGGCTCGCGAGAAATCCAGATAGCTTAGTAGTTTTTTAGGGTTAATCAGTGCTTTATCAATGCAGAGGGAGTCGGCGATGTCGGCATGTCCCCCGATGTAGGCAACATCTGATACCGAACGCTGCTTTAGCTGGACGATGAGTTCATCCAAACTGCTCAATCTAACGATAGAGAGCGCGTCTTCCCACTCGGGTTCTAAGTCTATGCTCTGTTCGTACCAGAAATCACTGGGCACGACCTGGAAATAGACGGGCTTCTCGTCGGGCCGAAAATAGATGAATTGGTTGGGTCGGTTTACCGGTATCCAGTGCAGCAGATGCCCGTAAGCTTGAAATGTAACTCCTCGATCATCCCCATAATAGTGTTGTTCCGAGCCGCTATGCACCAATACTGCCGCCAGTGGGGGATTCTCGTTGGCGGCGTATTGCAGGGCGTCAGCGTAGGTGCGAGTAAGTGTAGCTATATGGTTGGCATAATTGTCTATGGTCAAGTCCGTGCCCCTGAGTGCTGTTTAATGCGATGAGTTGGAATTATACTGTGGATTGACCGTGAACAGACAGAGGTCGTTATCGTGACTTGAAGAGGAGGGTAAGATGCTATACGCAATGTTTATGCTGGTTATTCTAACTACAGTAATAATGGTGCTCACGGCTCGCGTGAGAATTAGATCTGTACAGAGTGGTAAGGTGCCAGAGAGTTATTACCGTTTAATGGAAGGACACGATATCCCAGATTTCGTCGCCAAGACGACGCGTAATTTTAATAATTTATTCGAAGTACCGACACTGTTTTATGCAGGTGGTGCCGTGTACCTAGCATTGGATCAGACGGGGCAACTACCTGTAATTAGTGCGTGGGTTTTCGTCGCTGCGCGAGTGCTGCATAGCATAATTCACTTGAGCTATAACAACGTGTTGCACAGACTCATCATTTTTGCCATTGGCAATCTTTCTGTTCTAGTTATGTGGCTGGGTATAGTTAATGCCGCTGGATAGTATTCGTGGCGGGTCTTTATAAAATAGAAACTAGATTGAACTTAGTTTGAAACGATAGGGAGAAAAAAATGTCTGACGTAGAAGTCTATATGATAGCCAATCTTGTAGTTGAGGATGCAAGTGAATACCGTAAGTATGAAAAGGGTTTCTTTCCACTATTGAAAAAATTTGGCGGCGAATTTGTGACCTTCGACGACAACCATGAAAATCTTGAAGGAGAGTCTCCATTAGAAGGTCGCGTCATTATATTCAAATTTCCCTCTGAAAAACTCGCCAAGCAATGGTACAACGATGACGAATATCAGGCTCTTTCTGAATTTCGCCGTGCTGGTACGAAGTTGAAGAGCATTACGCTGGTTCATGGGTTGCCGCCAAGGGCATAGAATTTTGTATTGTGCAGCTAATAAGCAGATTTTTATTTTCGGCTAGGCGTTTGTAATTGAAGAATGGATATTACGCGGAGAACTGAGTCATGATTCGATCGACTACACCAACATTGCAGGGTAAAGAAATTACCGACTATCTAGGCGTTGTAGTGGGTGAGGCAATTCTAGGAGCTAATATATTCAAGGATATATTCGGCGCCATACGCGATATAGTGGGCGGGCGTGCCGGCGCTTATGAAGAAGAGATGGGTCGTGCGCGGGACATTGCATTTATGGAATTGGAAGATGAGGCAAGGGCGTTGGGTGCCAATGCTATAGTTGGGATCGATTTGGACTACGAGGTTATCGGTTCTAAAGGAAGCATGATGATGGTAAGCGTCAGCGGTACGGCGGTGCGAATAAAAGAGATTGAATAAGTTGCACAAGGATGTGCAACCATTGCCCGTTAAGGGCAATGCGAGTGTACAAAAGACAAGCAAAATGACATTTTGCGCTAGCTTTTGGCGCATGACATACCGAAAAGCCATGGATGGTTTTTTAGTATTGAATAGATAGTCGATTGGCGAGAAGTTAGATGCTGTCCTAAACTAGGGAGAACCTACTGAGCAGTTAAGGATAACGCCAGTGACTTATTCCGTATTTCAGCACGAGTATCCGATTCTACATGAATCACTAAATCTCTTTATCGAGAAGTTACGTCCGAACGCAGAGCAAAAATTTCAATCGCTGACTCAGGCACTTTTTGAGAGGCCCACTCTCAACGACGAAGATCAGATCGCTTACGCTTTCCGGCAGCCGGTCAAGATTGTCAACACCCTCCTCGCTAAGAACAGGCTTCACAATGGTCGGTTCGAGCAGAGGCGGAACAAAATCGAGCGGGCCTCACTCGTCCAACGCTACTGTAAAGATTTTGAAATACCACAGCGCGAAGATTATTTAGAGTTACTAAGAAAAGATGGGCGCTCACGTATCGTCGCCTCGTTCCACTGTGGTGACTTTTTGTACGGATCAGCTAGCCTATTCGGTCTCGAAAGCAACAAGCGAAGAAAATATGTCCTAAGCCTGAATAGGAATAGCATTGCTTGCTATTCAAATTTGGCTGCAGGCTTCGGTCACAAGGCTTCAGGACCGGAGTGTGAACTATTACTTTGTGAAACCGATTCGGCAGGGCTCTCCCAAATACTTCGGGCGGGGAATGCCTCATTACTTCTTTTCTGCGATGTCCCACCAGGGCTCAATCAAACTATCGAAGTGAATTTTCTTAACCGGCATGCTCGGTTCTCAATAGGTCCTGCAATCCTTGCTCTCGTTAACAGAGTGCCATTACTACCTCTCATCAACTACTCAGCTGGCAGTTCTAGTTACCTGAAGTTAGGTTCTCAGATTGAGCCAGAACTCTTTCCCTCGGAAACACTTCGAATGGGAGCGAAGAGGATTACGCAGGACTTGGTATCGTTCTTTGAGTCCGTATTTCTTGAGAATCCAGAGCAGTGGAGGTTTCTTCCGTTGTTGCCATGCTATTTCGCCAAGCCTAGAGAAGGGTAAATTTGCCTGCGTTAGGCACTGATGGAATCGTAAAATGTTACAGATCAAAAATGACAAAAACTCTGGTATGAGTTTCGAAGCAGATAAATATCCTGAGACATGTGTTATGAAATGCCTAGCAAAGCATTGCGATGGGAAGATATTAGATCAAAAAACAGCCTTGAGTGAACTTAACCTAGACTCACTCGATCTAATGGAAAGTCTCTTCGAATTAGAAAATTACTACGGGAAGACATTGAGTAATGCTGAGCTAGCATCACTAGCCACGGTTGAGGATGTAGTGAAGACCTTCTGCTCATCTACTACTCAGACATAAGACGAATCTAATGATGGCACAGAATTCAAACAATTTATTTCGTGAAAGGGCGGTCGCTCATAAAATAATGGGCCCGCCGTCCGCACCGGTAATTACTTTCGTAAGTCATTTTAAGTTGCAACTAATTTTGTGGGTAGTCTTACTGCTTGTCGCTACATATCTACTAACTAAAACGACTTACAAGGAAACTGTAGCGGCTCTTGGAGTATTAGAGCCTATCCAAGATGTTCAGAAAATTGTCTCTCCCGTTGCGGCGAGAGTCGAGAAAATTCATGTTAGCCAGGGCGAAAGAGTCGAGAGAGGCGACATACTCGCATCGCTTTCCACTGGAATCTATAACGGACAGGGGATTTCTGTTGTTCAGGAAAACATACAGGCGCTGCAAATTGATAGAGAACTGTTGGTTAAGAAGTTCGATGTCCAGCAAATGGTGGAGCGACAGTCTAGGCATTGGAGCAGGCTGGCAGCCCTGAATGTTCAGAATAGTAAGCTAAGCCTTGAAGAGGAAGCGCAGTTGTTGGTAGCTCGAACACAGTTGAGCGATCAGAACTTGCAGGCAGTTTCGACGCTGCTGGAGTCGGGAAATAGCTCGGCTCGAGAATTTGATCAACAGCATCAGGTACACCTAGAGCTGCTCGGTCGTAGACAGGCGCTTTCACAAAGGCTGTTGCAATACGATTATGAATTAAATTCTCTTAACAACACCGAGCAACTCGCGAAGCTCGATTCCGAACAGGCCAGCCTGCAGGTTCAACGAGAGTTGCAGGGAATTGACCAGGAGATAACGAGACTAAGTAACCAAGCGTTATTCACGGTTATTGCCGAGGGGCCGGGTATTGTAGCGGCAGTGGGATTAGTCAGGGGAAAATCGGTATTGCCTAATCAGCCGCTATTCTTTATTAACCCACTCAAGACCGAGCTACGGGCCACACTTTACGTGTCTGCGGCTGTTCAGGCAAAGCTAGTAGTGGGGCAGTCTGTTTTGCTTCGATACGATGCATTCGATTTTAGGTTGTACGGCAGACAAGAGGCTACGGTGGTTGCCATTGGAAAGGCTAGGCTGGACCCGAGGGAAACTACCTTGCCGATCATCGGTATTAACGAGCCAGTGTTTAAGGTAATCGCCGAGTTGCATGAATCTACGATACAGGGAGATTCGCTGTATAAGTTACAGAGCGGAACGACGTTCATGGCCGATTTTGTCCTCTGGGAAATGTCACTTATGCAGTTCATCTTCAGGCCAATCCTCGGCCTGCAGGGTAAGGTGACATGATCGATATTTTTCAGTCTCGTAATGCATTACCTATGATATTCCAGACCGAAATAGCGGAATGCGGCTTAGCCTGTTTGGCCATGGTAGCCAACTATCATGGTAAGTTTTCAGATATACGTACTTTGCGAGAAAGTCTTTGTATGCCCCCTGGTGGAGCATCTGTAAAACACTTACTGCAAGCCGCTCTACAACTCGATCTACGAGGGAGACCTCTTAAACTCGATCTTAGTGATATTGCGCAGCTGACTTTGCCTGTAATTCTGCATTGGGACACAGACCACTTCGTTGTACTTAAGAAGGTCACTAGGAAGTCATTCGTTATCCACGACCCTGCGATGGGTATACGAAAATACAGTCTACCTGAGCTGGATCGTCACTTCACCGGAATTGCAATCGAGTTGTCTCCAACTGTTTCGTTCACGCGAGAAAGGCAGGGCAAAGAATACTCTTTGAAAGAGCTTTTTAAGGTAACACCTAGCTTTCGCCGGGCTATCAGGCAGGTCTTCTTTCTCTCACTCTTGCTACAGGTGCTGTCGCTCGTCTTCCCGCTTTATCTACAGCTGGTGATTGACCAAGGACTCAGCAAGGGAGACATGGACATTATTTTTCTCGTCGCTCTGCTTTTTTCGCTAGTGATTCTAGCGAAGGCAAGTGTTGCTTATTTCAGAGGAGTGGTGCTACTACAATTCTCCAGTCAACTGGGTTTTCAAATGATAAGTAATACCTTCGCGCACCTGCTTAGGCTACCCCTATCGTACTTTGAGAAAAGAGAGATGGGGGATATTGTTTCCCGGTTTTCTTCACTCGATAATATCAAACAACTCGTCACCCAGGAGATGATAACGGTAATAGTAGACGGTTTGTTTTCTTTGCTAACCTTTTTCTTGTTATTTCTCTACAGCCCGACCCTCGCATTTGTAGCGCTTCTTTTCGTAGTCGCATTGTCGTTGATCCGTCTTCTAGCTATACCTAGGGAAAAATCGTATCGACAGGAAGTGTTACAAAGCGGAGCTAAGCAACAGACTAGATTCATGGAAAATATTCGATGTATAGCGGTAACCAAGAGTTATGGCATAGAGTCTGAACGCCTGTTGGAGTGGCAGAACTACTATGCTTATTTTATACGTTCAAGCTATAGACTTGGACATCTGCAACTGAGCCTAACTACTTTGCACAGTCTTCTATTCGGCATAGACCATGTTGTGACGATCTACCTTGGATCTGCTGCAATATTCAGTGGCCAGCTGACCATAGGCCAATTGATGAGTTTCATTTTCCTAAAGCAAAATTTTTCTGGATCGGTAGCGGCAATGCTTCCTAAACTAGCGGAAATAAAGCTCTTAAGGCTGGAGCTCGATAGGGTATCCGATATAGTCTTTGAAGAACCGGAACTGAATTTTCAAGACACCAACCTCCTCAAGCTTGGAATTTCTGGCGCCATCGAGGCAGAGGGCCTTGGCTTTAGCTATTCCACGGCACAGGCCGAATTATTTGGGAATCTTAACTTCAGCATCGTAGCAGGTGAATTCTGCGCGATCTCCGGGTATTCAGGATGCGGTAAATCGACACTCCTAAAATTACTGCTTTGCTTAGCTGCGCCTTCAACGGGCGTAATTCGTGTTGATGGACATACGATTCCTGAACTGGGAGTGAGCCATTATCGGTCACAAGTTGTAGCGGTACTCCACGGAGACGGCTTGTTGTCTGGATCTCTTGCTTACAACGTGCACCTAGAGACGGAGCCGTTAAATCTAAAGCGACTAGAAGCGGCGTGCCGAATATGTTGCATCTTTGATGATATAAGCCAGCTTCCTATGGGGTTTAACACACAGGTAGGTGAGATGGGAGTGGCCCTTTCTGCAGGCCAGGTTCAACGGGTTCTACTTGCTAGGGCGCTCTACCGACATCCAAAAATAGTAGTACTGGATGAGGCGCTATCTCACCTAAGTACGAATGTGGCGCGTAAGATCATCGCGGGCATTCGAGATTCTAAGACTACTCTAATTCTTGTAACACATAATCCGGATCTGATTAGCCTCGCTGACTATTCGCTCGTATTGGGCGAGCAGAATTCGGGGCAAGCGGTGCCTAGGGAGGTAAGACGAGATATATGAGAAGAGAAACGGAAAGACAGCGATTGAAGGGAGGCGCAGAGAATGATGGCCACTAGAAGCCTAATTCCCGGGAAGACCTATTTCGCTGTAATAAAACAGAGAACATTCGGTACTGGATTTTTCGATGATGCTTGCAAAGATTTCTATCTACGCCGTCTCCTGAATTGTCAGAATGCCTTCCAAGTACAGCTCCATGCTTATCTTCTTATGAAGAAAGACATATTTCTGATAGTTACGTCGTTGACGCCATTGGGTTTCGATTCATTCGTTAGGTTTCTTAACGCTAGTTATAGCAGGTACTATTTGATTCGCTTTGCACGTGGTGTCCTAGCTTGGCAGAATGAACCACTCGTTTGTCGGCTACCAGGCGACAAACTCGTTCTTGATTGCCAAAAATTTGTCGAGCGTTATGTGCTTAACTTTGGTATCGAGAATCATCCAGGTGAGTATGGCTATTCTAGCTACTGTGCGAACGCATTTACGCGCAGTCCATGTTTCTTGCAGCGCCATCGAGCAGTTCGACAATTCATAAATATTGAAGCCAATGGGCTTCAACGATATCGAGATTTTGTCGCCACACCATTCTGTAAAGAGTATGAGCGATTCTTACAGAGCCGGCTGCTCTCCGGGCGAGCGCTGTTGCAGCAGAAATCGTCATTTAAGCTCGAGAACAATAGGGCTTTGACCGAAATAGAGAAAAGCGGCACAATAGCTACCATTGCATGACGGAATAGGGATTGTAGAGGGAATTGGTAAGGCGATACAGTCTCGCAGGGAAGGTGCCATGTTAACTTTCATCTGACTGCGAAAACTGACCACGGCGTCAGCTAGATCGAGCGGAAATGCGTATGCTACATAAATCAAATTTTTACCCTTTCTATGACCCATATAGCGATGGTGGCGGGCTAGGCTATGGAAGTAAGCTAGTCATTTCACTCGGCTTTGGTGCTTGCTATGCATGGCTTCAATATTATTCTCTGCCGGATAAGACGGTTTTCTTTAGCGAGAATTGCTGGAGACTCGCTCTAATAATCTCAACGTCGTTTTTTGCACTTTATGTTGCTACGGATGTTTTTCGAAACAATCTTAATATGATACGCGAAATCGAAGATAAGTATGCCGGTAGCCTAAAGGTTGTTGATGAAGTGATGAGCGACAAATGGCTGCTTCTTGCGGGGTTTGCGTTTGGAACGGTAAACACTACAATAGGACACGTTTTAGGCGTGCCATCGGTTTTTTTCGAATCAACTCCTTCCTTAGTGATGATCTATTTTGGATTTTTCTTAGGCGGATTTACCAGCGGAATGGGCCTACTAGCTATCGGCGCTGTGATAATGCTCTATCTAAAATTCGCTCCCAGCCTTCAGTACACATTGGACCCTAACAATCCTGATGGTAACGGTGGCATTAAGAAGCTCGGAGATTCACTCTGGTTCTTCGGCGGTCTAATTGGAGTCATTGGGTTTTTGATCAGCATGTATATGTTCGGAGTTTCTTGGACTTATATGCATAAGCCGTATGTCCAATTTATTTTTCTGTTTTGGGTCTCTCTACCTTATGTTTTGGCAGTATCTATAGTGTTGATACCTGGCCTCGCTGTAAGGCGTCAAGTTTCTTACTATAAGTCATACAAGTCTGGCCAGCTTAAACAGGAGAAGGTAAAGCTGTATTCGAGTTATAAACAGTTCAAACCTAGGGAAGATGAAGAGATTATCTCGGAAAAGAAAGAACTTGGAGAAAAATTAGAACGAATTCAAAGTGAACTAGAAACGCTCAAGAAGATGCGAAATTCGCATATCGATGGAAAGAACTCGGACTAACCGAGCCCCACCACCTCTGCCTACTGACTATTCATAGCTCTCGATGCTTGGGCAGGCACAGAATAAATTCCTATCCCCATATACATTGTCGATTCGGTTTACACTTGGCCAGTACTTGTTCGAAGCAACTGCGTCCTCCGGTTGATTAGGGTAGGCGGCCTGCATTTTACTGTAAGGCCTGTCCCAGCTCTCATCCATCATGTCGGCGAGGGTGTGGGGTGCATTTTTTAGCGGATTATTCTCCGCGTCGATGTTACCTGACTCAACGTCTGCGATTTCCTTGCGAATTTGGATCAGTGCGTCGATGAATCTATCAAGCTCCGCTTTCGACTCGCTCTCGGTCGGCTCAATCATCAACGTTCCAGCTACCGGGAAAGACATAGTTGGTGCGTGGAAACCAAAATCCATAAGTCGCTTGGCGACATCTTCCTCGCTAATGCCCGAGCTGAGCTTGAGCGGGCGTAGATCGATAATACATTCATGAGCCACCATGCCGTTGCGTCCGGTATAGAGCACTGGGTAGTGCTCTGCCAACCTAACGGCGATGTAGTTCGCACTGAGTATTGCGACCTGAGTCGCCTTCAATAGTCCCTCTGCGCCCATCATGGCGATGTACATCCAAGAAATTGGCAATATTCCGGAGCTGCCCCAAGGTGCGGCAGAGACCGCGCTGTTACTAGCCTCTGGGCCATCCAGTTTAATCAGGGAATGGTTTGCTAGGTAGGGCACGAGGTGCTTCTTTACTCCGATGGGCCCCATGCCTGGGCCGCCGCCACCATGTGGAATGCAAAATGTTTTGTGTAGGTTTACGTGAGAGACATCAGCTCCGATATCAGCGGGCTTCGCTACTCCAACCTGCGCATTGAGATTGGCGCCGTCCATATAGACCTGCCCGCCATGATCATGAACTATCTGGCAGATTTCTTTTACGGCTTCCTCGTACACTCCGTGTGTGGAAGGATAGGTAATCATTAGTGCGGCGAGGCTATCGATATTTTCTTTAGCCTTACTGCGCAGATCTTCAACATCGATGTTGCCATTGTCGTCGCAGGCAACGACTACAACCTTCATGCCAATCATCTGCGCGCTGGCAGGATTCGTGCCGTGTGCCGAGCTAGGTATTAGGCATACATCCCTAGCCCCCTCGCCTGTGCTTGCAAGGTACTTTTTGATGGCCAGCAGGCCAGCGTATTCTCCCTGTGCACCCGAGTTTGGTTGCATACTCACGGCATCGAATCCGGTAATTACCTCTAACATTTTTTCCAGGCCAGAGATCATCTGTTGGCAGCCTGCCATCTGTTCTATTGGTGTGAACGGGTGTGGCTTTGCAAACTCAGGCCAACTAATTGGCGCCATCTCGGCAGCGGCGTTAAGTTTCATCGTGCAGGAACCCAATGCGATCATCGCATGGGTAAGTGAAATATCTTTGTCTTCGAGCTTCTTCAAATAACGCATCATTTCAGTTTCACTGTGATAGTTATTGAAGTTGGGATGTTGTAAGTACGCGCTTTGGCGAATCAGGCTATCTGGGATAACTGCTGCCTTTTCGCCACTTACGATTTGTGCGTCAATGTCGGCGGTTGAAAGTTTCTGCGCGGCATCGCCGAGAATGATCTGCCAAATACTTTCAACATCTTCACTGGAGGAGCACTCGTCCAGGCTTATGCCGATTGACTTGTCTTGTTCGGCTCTATCGATACGCAAGTTTATCTTGCTCGTTTTCGCACGCTCCAATATAGCACCAAGATTGTCAGCACCTATTTTAAGGGTAAGGGTATCGAAGAAGTTTTCGTTAACTATTTCAATGCCTGCATTTTGTAATCCTGCGGCCAAAATAGAAGTTAACCGATGAATTCGCTGAGCAATATTTTTAAGACCTTTGGGCCCGTGATACATCGCATACAGGGCGGAAATATTTGCTAACAGTACCTGCGCGGTACAAATATTGCTGTTCGCCTTCTCGCGGCGTATATGTTGCTCACGAGTCTGTAGCGCCATACGAAATGCTTGGCGCCCGCGCGTGTCTATTGAGACGCCGATGATGCGGCCGGGAACGGCGCGCTTGTATTCTTCTTTAGTAGCGAAGTAGGCGGCATGCGGGCCGCCGTACCCCATGGGTACGCCGAAGCGCTGCGTAGTGCCGGTAACGACATCTGCCCCCATTTCACCTGGTGGTTTTAGTAGTGTTAGGCTCATTAGGTCGGCCGCGACTATCGCGATCGCTTTGTGCTCATGCAATTGGCTGATAATCTCAGTGAGGTCTCGAGCCTCGCCGGTTGCCGCAGGGTACTGAAAAATAGCACCAAACAATTCGGACAGATCGGCATCCTTGATATCACCTATGACTAGCTCGAAGCCGAAACATTCTGCTCGAGTCTTTATGACATCGATTGTCTGCGGGAAACAATGCTGATCAACGAAAAATTTATTTGCCTTTCGGTTTTTGCTCACGCGTTTCGCGAACGACATAGCTTCCGCAGCGGCAGTAGCCTCATCAAGCAAGGATGCATTCGCCAAATCCATTGCCGTTAGATCTAGAGTCATCTGTTGAAAATTGAGGAGACACTCTAAGCGGCCCTGTGAAATCTCAGGCTGGTAGGGCGTATATGCTGTATACCAACCGGGGTTTTCCAATACGTTGCGTAAGATCACATGTGGCGTAAAGGTGTCATAGTAGCCAAGCCCAATAAATGATTTTGCTGTGCTGTTTTGCTCGGCGATTTCTTTTAGCTTCGCCAGTGCAGCATTTTCAGTAAGCGAATCATCTAACTCTAGAGCGCCTTTAAAGAGAATCGCTTCGGGAACTGTGTTGTTGATAAGGTCATCTAGCGATTCCAAATTTAGCACTTGCAGCATCTGTTCTATTTGAGCTTTGCTCGGGCCAATGTGACGATCGATAAATTCGCCGCTGTATTGTAGAGTCTTGAGCGACGGAGCGGAATTGTTCTTAGTCGCCGGAGTGGATTGTGTTTGCATTACTGTCCTTGCAGAAAACATAATTCATCTTTGATATTGATGTTGCTAATAGAGATGAAAATTTAATCGATGGGCTGTAGTTGGCGAAGAATATTCGCCGATGTGGCTCAGCCTCTTAACCCTCTTCGCAGTGATCCGAGTAAGCGTCGGCGTCCATCAATTCATCCAGCTCTATCTCGTCACTTATCTTGATTTTGTAAAGCCAACCGTCGTCGTAGGGAACTGCGTTGACTGTTTCCGGCGCATCAGCGAGCAGCTCATTGGTAGCGATAATTTCGCCAGATATTGGACTGTACACATCCGATGCCGCCTTAACAGATTCTACAACCGCGACTTCATCTTTTGCGTGAATCGTAGCGCCCACTTCGGGTAGTTCAATGAATACGATATCACCCAATGCATCTTGTGCATGATTACTAATGCCTATCGTAGCTGTGCCATCTTCCTCAAGGCGAACCCATTCATGAGTGGCGGCGTATTTAAGATTATCTGGATATGTACTCACTAGGTTTTCCTCATTTAGTCGGTGCGGGTTTCAACTCTATTAGATTGCTGAATCGCTATAAGTTAGTAGAACTAATTACTGCGTGAAATCTCAATCTTCTACTCGAATACTTTCTTGCCGAAGCGAACGAAATTTGGCTTTACTATTCGCACATTGGTCAGCGTACCGCGAATATCTACCTGGCAGGCACCGCTATCAACAGGGATTCTAGCTAATGCGATTGAATGCTTCAATGTGGGAGAAAAGCTACCACTAGTAATTACGCCTTCTCCTTTTTCGCAGAGAACCTTCTGACCTTCGCGCAGCACGCCCCGCTGCTCCAGAACCAATCCAGTAAGCAGTGGCATTGTACCGGCATCGACCTCAGCTAGGTGGGCGGTGACTGCCGCTCGACCAATGAATTCCCGGTCCTCGGGCTGCCAGGCTATTGTTTGCTGCATATTGGCAGCGATGGGTGAAGTGGTTTCATCCATGTCGTGGCCATAGAGATTCATCCCTGCTTCAAGACGTAGCGTATCTCTTGCGCCCAAGCCTACAGGTTTGACGCCAACTGCCAATAACTTGTCCCAAATTTCCGGTGCCTCGGTACTGGGCAGAATTAGCTCGAGGCCCTTTTCCCCCGTGTAGCCGGTGCGCGCAATGAACCAAGAGCCTGACTCGAAGCCACGGAAATTCTTTAGCTCTCTACTTGTGGCGGCGCGGTCATCAGTAAGTATCGAACATACTTTGTCGATTGCTTCGGGCCCATGAACCGCTAGGATAGCGAACTGTGGTTGCTCTTCTATACTAACGTCAAAGTCTGCTGAATGAGTACGCATCCAGGCCAAGTCTTTGTCGCGGGTAGCGCAGTTCACCACTACGCGATAGCCGAAGCTCATTCGGTAGACAATCAGGTCGTCAACAACGCCGCCATCCGCATTCAGCATGCCGCTGTATAGAGCCCGCCCGACCTCATCTAACTTGGCGACATCGTTTGCTAATAGATAGCGCAAGAATGCCTTCGCCCCAGTGCCAGACACATCTACCACTGTCATATGTGATACGTCGAAGATGCCCGCTTGGTTTCGTACCAGATTATGTTCTTCTATCTGGGAGCCATAATTAATGGGCATATCCCATCCGGCAAAATTGACCATCTTGGCACCGGAATCGAGATGCTTCTGATATAGAGAGGTATGTTGACCCATTAAATAACACGCTCGAGTGGAGGGAAGAGAAGCCGCCATTTTACCCACAGCAGGAGTCTTTTAATAGGGGAACCTGAGGTGTTTTAACACTCTATCTTAGGGTAATTAACGGTCGAGGAATCGTGTAAAAAATTGATCTCATGGCATCCAGGCATAACTAAACTTGGCGAATACTGTGCGGTTAGTTTTCTCGATGGCATCATAGGTATCGTTTTGAAAWCCAGCATCGGAATAACCGATAAAGAAACGGGTAGCAGCGCTGAATCTATAACTGTAGAGAAGCTGTGTGGTGAGCTGCTTACTACGCGCCTGCACCGATCTGAGGTAGAGATCCGGATTACGTTTGTTATCGGTATGTTGGAGAGTGAACCGGAGGAAGCTACGGGCACTAAATTGGTAAGTGGTCTTCAGGTCAGTCAGGTTCGCGGTGAATAGCCTGCCACCGTCTACGTCAAACTGCTGCAGGGTATAATTGAGATCTACTTCGAGATGCTTACCCCAGCGATAATTRATGYTGGGCCCAAAGCGCTTCGATCGACCGAGGCGAGTATTGGCAAAGTCGACAATATCCTCTACTCGGATAAGAGCGCTGAGACGCAAATTCGCTTGAGGGGTAAATCCAATCCAAACTTGATTAAATTGCTCATCAAAATATTTGCCATTCCAGTAAGTCTCGCTACCACCGAATAACCCATTGAGAAATGACTGTTTAGGGCCGTTCATGTTGACGAATACTTCAAATTCTTCTTCGAGCTGTAGGCCTGATTGATCTTCGGTTCGGTCATAGTCCAGTGCGATGCGGATTCGATTGAAGAAGTCGTCCGATTCGCCGCGCCAGGTGTGCCCTATAGTTGCCACCACGAACTTGAAATCGACTCGATTTACGAAACCAAGATCAGCTCGAAAATCATCACCCATGTCGGTATAGCCTAAGCGCCAATCCCAGCGTCGATCGCTGTGGCGATACTCCAGGCGTTGGCTGCTATCGCTCAGGCTACTTGCCTGCCCGTATTTACCCTGTATGAGGGTTGGGTAGTTAGAGCTGGAATGCATGGACTGAATCGAGATCGAATCTTGGTCTGTAGGCCGGAGCACGGCATCGATACTGGTTACGGTATTGTTGTAACCGTCAGCTCTTCGGTCCGTAATCAAGGCGCCTATGGTGGAGTTTTCGAATATATCGAAGCGGTAGCGGCCTATCGCAATTTTGGATTCGACATCGCCTAGCGAGGCAACGCTGGAACCCAGACTACGAGGTATCAAGAAACTCGTGTTTATATCGTTGGCAGTGAGCAGGGCATAGGTGTGACCTCCGCTCTTTCCCGTGAGTTTTAGGCCATAGTCCGGATCGGAAATGTTTCTTGTGTGTACGAGTCTCTCAAAGGTATCGAAGTAGTCTGCACCGTCTAAGAAGAAGGTTCGTCGCTCGGGGAAGAACAGGCTGAAGGTGTTGTTGATATCAAGCTGTGCGCTATCGGCCTCTACTTGGGAGAAGTCGGGGTTCAGAGTCGCGTTGAGGTAGAGGTCTTGCGAAATTCCCCAACGCACATCAAGACTGGCTTCGGAATCGATACTCTCGCTATCCCAGTTGCCCAGAGCTGGATTTCTGTTTTCTACCGCCGTGGAGGTGAGGGTCGGTATAACTTCGAGATTTCTACTTTGCGTAAGATTGGCAAAACCGTCTGCCTTACTAAGTTGGCAGATGTAACAAGATATGTTTCTGTCTCGTGGGTTGTTGGCAATTCGCGTATCTCGATCACGGGGATAGAACCTGACCAGATCGATGCCCCAAGTCTGGCTGCTCTCGCTAGGTGTAAAACGTAACTGCTTCATCGGGATTGCCATCTCTACGACGTAGCCATCCTCGTTAATCTGTCCAGCGCTGTCCCAAATAGCATTCCAAGACTCGTCTTCATCGTCGTTCACATCGTCCTGAATGGCATCAGCCTGCACCCCGTAGGGGTTGGAAAAGAATTCGAACGCGCGCCTTTCATCGTTGAAGGTGTCGAGAACGATCGACACCCAGTCATCGTTCCACAGTGAGTCTCGGTCTCTATAGAAGGCACGGATTTGATCAGGATCAGGGTCCAGAGCGATAAAGGCGACGTACAACACCTCGCCATCCTCCATGAGCAGGGCCTCAGCTTGCACATCGGCGGGGACGTTGTCATTGGGGTTGGTTTCTATATTGACGGGGATGCGCGTGGCTTGACTCCACTCTCCCTGGTCGATCTGTCCATCGATACGTGGTTTGGCATCCACTCTGGGAATGGTGTAATTAGTCAGCGACTGAGCGTGAAGCTCGGCTGTAGGAAATCCCATGAAAACGAGAGCGACGAGAACAAGATGCGTGCAGAGCTTAACGCCAGGGTATGAGGATGGGTTCATTTCTAGGACTATTCTGTGAGACTGTTGGCTCGATTATTCTTATGTAGGCCCTGACAGCAGTTGAATCTGACAAGAGGGCCATGCCTTCATGTTGAAGCTAGACTAGATTATTGCATTTGATGCGGACAAGGGGAAAGGGTTACGGCTAAGGTTATCTTTGCGGTAGTCAAAATGTCATTCGCCAGACTAGGTACAAAAAAGCGGGCAGCCTTTCGGCTACCCGCTTTCGGCGTGCTTACAGTTCAGCGATGGCCTCAAGTACGTCTTCGAAGGGAGGTCGATCCTGATACCGTTCTTCGGCAAACTTCGCCGTAATTACTCCGTTTGGATCGATCAAGAACATTCCGGGATACGGAATACCGTATATCCGGTGATCTGGCCCGTAGTCCAAGTTGCGAATACCAAAGGCATTCACATGAGTAACTTCTTCATCGTGAAGAAGAGGGAACTGAATGTCCTGATCTTCCTGCACGGTCTTCAGTGTCTCCACTGAATCGAAAGTTAAGGCAACAACACTGATGCCCATTGCTTCTATCTGATCACTGATTTCGGTCAGCTGCACGAGCTGAGCTTTACAGTAGGGTCACCAGTCGAAGGACCGGCTCATCATCAAGAGCATGCCCTTTTCGCCTTTTAAGCCGTCGAACGACTGGATATTGCCATCTTGATCTTGTGCTGAGATTTCCGGAATCGACGCGCCTACAGGAAAGTCTGGAGCCCAGACGAAATCCTGTGCGATCGAAATCTGGAAGCCGCCAAGCAACATCAGAGTAAGCAAGAATCTGCTTATTACCCCGGCGCGTGGTTGAGTTTTCGGATTCATAACTACCTCATGGGTTTTTAACAAAATTTCTGTTTTGAGCCTCGTCTCTTGAGAGCGTCAAAACATCACTAACAATACCGGATTCCTGGGGGTTTTATTGCAAGATAATTAAATTACTTCGAATTCAATGAGCTGCTCGATGGAGGTGCGCCAAAAATCGGCCATAGAAGCATTGTGGCGCTGCATGATTAGCGACACAGCGCCAATTTTGAACTAATACCTAGTATTGATCGAGGCCTGCGAGGAATCTCTCGCTGCGCGGTAAATAATTATTGTCACTATCGAGAGAAAAGACCACGGAGCTTGAGCGGCCGATGATCTCTTCTCTGGGAATGAAGCTGTAGACACGGCTGTCCGCGCTGTTATCGCGGTTGTCTCCCAGCACGAAGTATTGGCCCTCAGGAACTACGGTGGGTCCGTAGTTGCGAGCGGTTCGGCTAACGAATCGGTTGGACAAGCGCGCCTGATGGGTCTTATTAGGGAGCTCTTCTAGAATAATAATGGCATCGTCATCGCTGGACAGGACCTCGTAGCGTGCGGCCTTGCCATTGATAACTAGAGCGTTGTTCTGCATGTAGATGGTGTCACCAGGTACGCCGACGATACGCTTAACAAGGCGCTTGTCAGCCTTTTTAGAGTCGATGATGACTACATCGCCGCCACTAGGGTCGGAGAGCTTTACTAAAGATATTTCGGTGAAGGGTATTTTGACATCGTAGGCGAGTTTGTTCACCCAGACCTTGTCGCCATCGAGCAGTGTAGGCTGCATAGAGGCGCCGGAGATAGAGCTTAAGTCCGCGATCGCACTCTTGAAAAAGACGATGCAGGCCAGCAAGAGGAAAAACTGTCTATTTTCCTTCCAAAATAGGCTGAGGTTGCTGACGAGACGCTCGGGAATACTGGCTTTATTTAGATCATTCATTACTTTTACACCTTAGAGGCCTCTAAACTAGCTTAGGTCTTCCAAGTATGTCAATTGGCTTGAGGCAGCTGGAGGTTGGGAACTGGTGAGCATCAAGGCTATGAGTCGACATTGTAGCCTCGAGTATTATAAGTGCTGAAATGGCCAAGAATTAGGCAGTGCTGTTCATCAAGTGCTGCAAGTCACTACGAAAAGCTGGTGGCCTTTAGCTGTAAGCGAAGAGGGTTCTTCCCCAGTTGCGGGGCTCGACACCGGTTGGAGACTGCTACACTGTTGGTTGTTGAGGCGCTTCCTGTTTGTGGCCTACCTTGAACTGAGGAGCAAGGCAGAGGGAATCGTCACTTGAACGTTTCCACTAACCTTGCTCCTCGGTAGTCACTTCTGATAAAAGCATCAAGGTAATATATAAAGAACCTGCTCATCTCCATTGGGGAAATGGACCAGATAATCATCCACTCCATCCCCGTTCATATCACCCAGCTGCTCGAACAGAATATCGTCATTAGCCGATGGTCCGGAGTTTCCAACCTTAAAGTCCATCATTGCTCTAAAAGATGCACCATCGATACTGAACTCTATTACTCCTTTCTGGGTCAGCTGGATATTTTCAATTCCTGAAACTCCCTCGAGAGCGTTGCTAAGTGCAGCCCAGTCGGCCGGAACGCTGTTGAGCTCCTGCCGTAATATTGTACCGTCGTCATCCTCCACTACCAGATAGACGCCATTGACACCTGCTGGGCTTTCCATCGTGTATGTATACAAGCCAGGCTGTAGATCATTGCTAATGATCGCCAATGGGTCAGGTCTAACCAGAAACCGTGCGTCAGAATTACCCGTTGCCGTCTCGCTCAAGACATAGATCGCCTGCTCATTCATAGCAAACTCAAAATCCAGCTTTTCCAGCTCGCCCGCAAGGAACGGCGCATCATAGACTAGGGGGTAGAGTACAATATTCTGTCTATTCCCATTAATGATTCGAGTGATTCCACCGTTGACACTGACACCAGAATTCTCAGTGTTCTCAGCTTGAAAGACGTTGAAGGGAAGCGACTTCGTTCTGAATTCATCACTAGTGATATTCAGTTCACAGCTCAGTGAGTCCTGCGCTAACTTGATGCCATCTTGAGTAAATGCCTCAAGTTCCCCCATGCTGTCCAGCAGACTCTTGCTGCTATCCTCAAAAATAATAGTGTCTAAATCGACGCACAGAATGTTTTCTTGCAAGGCGAATGGCGCTGATTCGAAAATACCAGTTAAGTTGATGCCCGGCGGAATATTACTTCCTCTAAATGTTACGCCAGCCCCTAATTTTACTGTTGGATCCAACACCGCATTTTCACCAATGATCACATTTTTAAGGCGGGTGAAGGCTGGAACCTTTCCGTCAATAATGGGCGTGACTGGTGTGACTGGAATCGATGGCGGGGGAGGAGGTAGTGCGACGAAAGCAACGCTGACTGCCGATATCGACGAGGTCGCCGCGCCATCGCTAATCGTTACATCGAAGGTATGGGTGGAGACTGCGGGCAAGGCGTATAACAGAGCCTGTATTAGGGTTGAAGAATTAGCTGCTGTCGCACTGGCGCTAAAGGCAATCAGTAAATCGTTAGTACCTTGACCGTCGGTGGTCACCGTGCCGATTTCTAAGCCGTCGACAAAAATACTGTCACCCGCTGCTATCACGGCATCGGCAACGCCAACCGCCGTTCCCGAACTGACCCCAGTGCCTGCTGTTCCAGTCAAACTGAAATTACCACTAAGCCCTGTCGTGCGAGTGACCGTTAAATTGCCGCCGCTGAAGTCCGCGCTGTCAGGATCAGTCACCACCGCATTGCCACTTTTATCTAGCGCTAAGTTTCCTGCCGCCGTGACACTGGATGAATCACCGCCCAAATTGGAAACCACCGGTGGATTGGTTGGGTTTATATTCAGCGTAAAGCTTGCGCTGGCTTCTTCGGTGCCGCTATTGGCAGTGCCATCGGCATCATTAGTGGTAACAGTAAAACCTCTTGCCCCAGCGCTGCTCGGCGCTGAGTAAGTAAGACTGCGCAGTAGGGTTTGAATTTCGGCAGACGTGGCACTGGCATTGAAGGCAATTTCCAGATCATTGCCGACCTGACCATCATTGCTCGCATGCACTGTGCCAATAGAGGTTGCACCGACGGCGCACGATCTTCGCAACAACGTCATTTGTCAGCATATCCCACAATCCGTCAGAAGCTATTACAATCTGGTACTGCGA
>JAESUT010000125.1 GCA_016762995.1 Gammaproteobacteria bacterium
TAGAAAAAATACTCATAATTCAGCTCCGCAATACTTGCAATATTCGGCATCAAAACCCGAGCATCACAGCGTCAGTATCAAAAAATATCGACAATACTGCTAGACGCGAATCAAGAAAACCGAGGTAGTAACCGATAATAATCAGTATATGGAATGGCGAGCAAGGTTAACACAGTTAACATTAGTGAAACGCGCGCATCACCACTGGTGACGGTGGGTCCATTGCAAAATCTTGGCGCAATCGTGGTTCAATTGGTAGAGTAGGCAACCACACTGTCGAGGCCTTTCGGCATCGACTATTAATGTGATAGGCATCTCACAATTGCGACTAAAATGTGATATATATTTAACTCGCTAGAAAAAGCAGGAGTTTTATCAATGGCACTCATGGCCATTACGCCACATATCGAAGACTTGGATAATTTTTTATCCCATTGCCATCGCAAGAGTTACCCGAATCGATCCACCATTATTTATGAGGGCGACAAATGCGACACTCTGTATTACATCATCAAGGGATCAGTTTCTGTTGTCCTCGAAGACGATGAAGGCAAGGAAGTTGTCATCACCTACTTAAATCCCGGAGACTTCTTCGGTGAAATGGGCCTGTTCGAGAAGGCAGAAGAACGCAGCGCTTGGTGTCGTGCCAGAAACGCCTGCGAGGTAGCAGAAATCAGCTATTCGAATTTCAATTCCTACATACGTTCACACCCAGAGATCGTGTTCACCATCGGTCAGCAGATGGCACATCGCCTCCGTAATACAACACGTAAAGTAGGCGATCTCGCCTTCTATGACGTTACCGGCCGTATCGCTCGAACGCTTATTGATCTGAGCAAAGAGCCGGATTCCATGACTCATCCCGATGGCATGCAGATAAAAATTACTCGCCAGGAGATCGGCAGGCTGGTGAATTGTTCTAGAGAGATGGCTGGACGAGTTTTGAAGACTCTCGAGGAACAGCAACTAATCAGTGTTAGCGGCAAGACAATAGTCGTTTTCGGTACGCGCTAGCAACTCAACCGCTGGGACTTAAGTCTAGTCAGCAAACATCAGCTCCTTCAACTTCGCTCCCGGGCTGGGCGCACGCATGAATGATTCGCCTACCAGAAACCCAAAGACCCCCGCGTCAGTCATTCTCTTCACATCGTCGGCCGAATGAATACCACTCTCTGTAATGAGCACCTTGTTTGCTGGCACCTGCGCCACTAAATCTAGCGTAGTCTGCAAACTGGTCTCAAAGTTGTGCAGGTTTCGATTGTTGACCCCAATTAGGTCCGTATTAAGCCGCAGAGCCTGCTCCAACTCACTTTGATTGTGCACTTCGACCAAGATGTCGATATCAATCTCGTTGGCGTAGTTTGCCAACTCGACTAATTGGCTGGGTTGCAGCGCAGCGACAATAAGCAGGATGCAATCGGCACCTAATGCTTTCGATTCGGCAATCTGATAGGTATCGATCATGAAATCCTTGCGAAGTACCGGCAATCCACACGCAGCTCTAGCCTGCAGTAAATAGTCGTTGCTGCCTTTAAAAAACTTGTTATCAGTCAACACCGATAGGCAGCTCGCGCCATTCGCCTCATAGTCGATAGCGTGCTGCGCAGGTTGAAAGTCTTCGCGAATTAAGCCCTTCGATGGTGAGGCCTTTTTTATTTCCGCAATCACAGCGACCTGACCCGACTGCACGCGCTCACGCATCGCCTCTGAGAAAGATCGCGCTTGGTCGATGGAAGGAAATTTAGCCTCCAGTTCGCACTGGGACACAGTCGCTTTGGCTGCGGCTACTTCCAACTGTTTATTCGCAATGATTTGTTCAAGAATTGTAGCTTTAGACAAAATGAGTACTCGCTCTACTGTAATGCTCTTCTATGAGGTTTTTTAATTATCGGAGCCGATCTATTTTTGAAGCGATTGAGTGAACTCAGCCAATTGCTCTAACTTAGCCAAGGCCTCGCCCGACTGCAAAATACCCTGCGCTTTAACAACGCCGGCCGCTAGATTATCCGTCAAATTCGCTGCATAGATGGCAGCGCCTGCATTGAGAGCCACGATATCAGCAGCAGCCTGATTTCGATTGCCAAGTGCATCCTTTAACATGGCAAGGCTTTCTTCAGCGCTATCGATCTGCAACATGGAATAGTCAGCGTATCGCTCAATTCCAAAGTCAGCAGGCTCGACGGTATACAGTGAAATCTTGCCATCGCGTAATTCACCTATCATCGATGTCGCTGCGATGCTAATTTCGTCTAGCCCATCTTCTGCCGCCACTATCAATACATGACTACTGCCTAGTTCCTTCAACACTTCTAACATCAAAGGTATCCAAGCGGCATCAAACACCCCAATTATTTGATTCGGTGCGCCTGCCGGGTTTGTCAGCGGTCCCAATAAATTAAATACGGTTCTAACTCCAATTTCCTTTCGCGCCTTAATCACATGTTTCATGGCACTGTGGTGAGCGGGCGCAAACATGAAGCCGATTCCTACCTGCTCAATAGAGGCCGCAACAGCCTCAGCGCTCAAGGTAAGATTAACGCCTGCCGCCTCCAAGACGTCGGCGCTGCCGCTCTTACTCGTCGCGCCACGATTCCCGTGCTTCGCCACCTTTGCCCCCGCACAAGCCGCGACTAGTGCCGATGCTGTAGACACATTGAACTTGTTGGAGCCACTGCCGCCGGTTCCACAGGTGTCGACCAGGTGCGGGTGATCTGCAAGCTGCACCTTCGTCGCCAATTCACGCATTACCAAAGCGCCACCTAATATCTCGGATGCCTTCACGCCCTTCATCTGCAGGCCGACAAGAAACGCGGCGTTCTGTGCGTCGGTAGTTTGACCCGACATAAGCTCACGCATGACTGAAATCATCTGATCTCTGTCTAGATCTACATTTGAGGTGACTGCTTTGATGGCTTCTCTAATATTCATTGGTTCTAACCGTAGCTAATTACTGTTGATCTTGAATGTCGAAGTCGAAGATGTCTCGTGAAAAATAGCGGCCTAGTTCTGGTCTAGAAAGTTCTTCAACAAGGCATGCCCGTGCTCGCTAAGAATAGACTCGGGGTGAAATTGCACCCCTTCTACGGCAAACTCTTTATGTTTCACCCCCATTATCTCCTCACGCTCGCCATTCTCATTCTCGGTCCATGCCGTCACTTCCAGACAATCGGGAAGTTGCTGCGCATCAACGACCAAAGAGTGATAGCGTGTTGCCGTAAAAGGCTCAGCCAAATCCTTAAATACGCCCTTCCCGCTGTGGTGAATCGAAGAGAGCTTGCCATGCATCACTTTCTTCGCACGCACGATCTTGCCCCCGTAAACCTGGCCAATACTCTGATGGCCGAGGCAGATGCCTAGGAGCGGAATCTTACCGGCGAAATGGCTAATGACCTGCATGGAAATGCCAGCCTGAGTAGGCGTGCAGGGCCCGGGAGAAATAACAAGCTGCGCAGGGTTCAAAGACTCTATCTCTTCGATCGAGATAGCATCGTTGCGATACACCTGTACATCAGCACCTAGCTCGCCAAAATACTGCACCACGTTATAGGTGAATGAATCGTAGTTATCGATCATTAACAACACTGAGAGACCCTCATCACGTCCAAATTTGAGAGCGTTATTCTAACAGTCCAAGTGAATTCTGTCTTGAGCAGCCACAATGATCTCAAGGGCCTAATTCGGCGCACCACTAGTAAAACACTACAATATCTGCCCTTAGCTCCAGCGGGTGATCAACGGCTTGAAACAGAACCGAGCTAGTAAACTAGATGCCTATCTGACTCTAAAGGCCAAGCGTAGATTCACCGCTGTTATTCGATTGATAGTTCATTGTTCGCCATCTGCACGGCGCGCACGATGGCTCTAGCCTTGTTCTGGGTTTCTTCCCATTCCATCTGAGGCTGTGAATCGGCAACGATTCCAGCACCGGCCTGCACATACAGCTTCTCGTTCTTGATTACAGCGGTGCGAATAGCGATAGCCATGTCCATATTGTCATTCCAACCTAGATAGCCCATCGCTCCGCCATAGATGCCGCGCTTCTCAGGTTCCAACTCATCAATGATTTCCATGGCCCGCACCTTAGGTGCGCCGCTCAATGTCCCTACCGGCAGCGTCGCCTGCAAGACATCGAGTGCAGACTTGCCATCTTGAATCTCACTCTCCACTATCGATGCAATATGCATAACGTGCGAATAGCGCTCCACAAACATCTGTTTAGGCACCGTGACAGACCCCGTTTTGGAGACTCTGCCAGAATCGTTTCGGCTTAGATCTATCAACATTAAATGCTCGGCAATTTCCTTGGCATCATTCAGTAAATCCTCTTCAAGCGCCAAGTCTTCTGCTTCGCTATTGCCGCGCTTACGTGTTCCAGCCAAGGGACGCACGGTAATTTTGCCGTCTTCTACTCGCGCCAAAATCTCCGGCGATGCACTGACCACGTGATGATCACCGAGGTCGAAGTAGACCATATAGGGAGAGGGATTTAAGAATCGTAACGCGCGATAGAGGTTTAGCGGCTCCCCTGTAAAAGGCACCGACATACGCTGCGCGAGCACGACCTGCATGACATCGCCTGCAACGATATACTCCTTGATCTTCTCAACTGCCTGTTGATAATCGGCTTGCGAAAAGTGATGGGCAAAGTCTGTGTCTAAAATCGGTTTCGGTGCTTGAAGACTTGGCAAAGGAACTGGCTTATTCAACCGCTCCTGCAAAAAGTCCAACCGTTGCTGAGCTGCAGCGAAGGCATTTTCCTGATCTGGATCGACATTTATCACGAAACAGATTGTTCCACTGAGGTTATCGAAGACCACCACTTCCTCGGACAGCATTAACAGAATATCGGGCGTACCGATCTCATCAACAGCTTGCGAAGGACCAATGCTGGTCTCAACAAACCTCACCGTATCGTAGGAAAAATAGCCGACAAGGCCGCCATTGAAGCGCTGACCATCGGCAAGCTCGGCAACCTTAAAGCGACTCTTAAAACCCGCAATGAATTCGAAGGGATCTTTTGTAACTACCTCTTCAACCACCTTGCCATTGTCTTCGACGGTTACCGTCTCACCCACAACGCGCAGCACTGTGGAGCAAGGTAAGCCGATAATGGAATAGCGACCCCATTTCTCGCCTCCGGTAACTGACTCGAAGAAATAGCTATGCTCGGCTCCATGCCCGTCGGCACTGTCATCCCCCTTAGCTAGCTTTAGATAGATGCTCAGAGGCGTTTCGGTATCGGCTAGAATTTCACGCATTATCGGAATACGGTTATAACCAGATTCGGCGAGTTTCTGAAATTGTTCTTCAGTCATTGGATAACTCAGGGCTCTCTATTCTAAACATCGGGAAAACGAAATAGGATCGAGCTTTAGTGATGCTTGTTGGGATTCTGTCCCAACTGCGATCTCATCTCGGCAATAGTCTTGGCATAGTCATCGCTATTGAAAATAGCCGATCCGGCCACGAACATGTCCGCACCCGCGTCTGCGATCTCGCGAATATTGGAAACACCGACACCGCCATCCACTTCTAAGCGAATAGAGTAGTCGCTGTCGTCGATAAGCTCCCGCACTTGCCGCAGTTTTTTGAGCGTCGAGGGAATGAATTTCTGTCCACCGAAGCCTGGGTTTACCGACATTAAAAGGATGACATCGACCTTGTCCATCAAATATTCCAGGCAACCGATTGGCGTGCCAGGATTAAAGACCAATCCAGACTTGCATCCCTGCTCTCGAATCAGCTGCAAAGAACGATCTACATGCCCCGTGGCCTCCGGATGAAAAGTGATATACGAGGCGCCGGCCTTAGCAAAGTCTTTGATAAGTTGATCAACGGGGCTCACCATCAGATGCACGTCGATAGGCGCTGTGATCTTGTGATTACGCAGCGCCTCACAGATCATGGGTCCGATGGTAAGATTAGGCACGTAGTGATTGTCCATGACATCGAAATGAACGATGTCCGCGCCCGCATCCAAGACGGCGTTGACTTCCTCACCAAGTCTGGCGAAATCGGCGGACAAAATGGAGGGAGCGATTAAATAGTCTTTCATTGCTTGGGCCTGAATTGCGAGTAGTTGGAAGTAAATAGCTAAAGCCGCATTTTACAGACAATGTTAGGGCTTGTCCTGATGGGATACCGATATGATTGAGAACGCCTAGCAGGACACACTACGACGCTAGACGCGGAGCTTACGCAGCCCACAAAGTGCTTCATAGGCGCTTCGAATTGCCATCGCTTTTTCCTGCGCCTGCCTCAGGGCGCCCTCGGAGGCATCCGTGCTGACAAGCTTGTCAGGGTGGTACCGCGACATCATGCGTAAGTAAGCGCGGCGGATCTCTCCGTCTGCAACTCCCGGCTCCAACTGCAGCACACGGTAGGCATTCTGTAGAAACGACCTTCCCTGTGGCTTCATGAATTCGCCCCTGGGATTCGCATCGAAGCGCTGATAGCACGCTGATTGGGTAGCTGAGGCGATGGCTAGAAATTCTGACTTGGAATAACCAAATTGCTCAGCTACATCCCTTAACAACATCTTATCTTTCAGACGAAGGTTTCCCTTCAAATAGGCAGCCTCGCATTGAATCTGCAGAAATAATTTTGCTAGAGCGCTGCGCCGCCCCATAACTTTCACAGCCAAGGCTACTGACTCTGATAGATCCGCATCTGGGTACTTGCCCTGGTCATAGGCAAGAATTGCCTGACGTCGCGACTCACCAACCAAAGCCATACGCTGCATAATCTGGTCTGCGTAGTTGATCTCCCCCTGAGTCACCCTGCCATCCATCTTCGCAAGCCGACCCAGCACCATAAACATAGCACGCGATAAGCGTTGTTGGGCACGGCCTCCTGCGGGCAATTCAGCAGCGGCACTAAACCCACTAAGCCGCTTGAACAGGGCTTTTCTATAGGCTTTGCTTGTAAGCGCCGTCAACATAATCTATTCATCCGTCCCAGCATTGGCTTTCATATCGGTAGCAAAAATGGCATTCACTTCGCTCAGTCGTTCAGGCGTACCAATGTCCATCCAAAGACCTTCATACACCGCACCACTCACTTGATCCTCTCGCATAGCTTCCTGTAAAAGAGGCACCATTGACCTCGGTTGAATGGGATAGCCATGGAATAAATTCTTGTGCATCACACTGATGCCGCTAAAAGTAAGGCGCTGATCACGAGCAGAATGTTCTTCGTGAACTCGCCCCTTGTCATCAATATAGAAATCGCCATGGGGATTGTGATCCGCATTCTCGACCAGCACGAGGTGAGCCAGCCTATCGATCCCGTCTACCGGCTCTAAACTGGCAAAATTGAAGTCTGTCCAGATGTCAGCATTCACGACTACAAAGCAATCGTCTTTCAGCTTGGGCAGTGCCTTGATGATGCCACCCGCCGTCTCTAATCGAATGGGCTCTTTCGAGTAGCTGATCGAAGTACCGTACCTCGAACCATTCCCGAGCAGCTCCTCGATCATTCCTCCTAAATAGAAATGATTGATCACGATGCCAGTTATACCGCCATCAACAAGCCTCTCAATCTGATGTTCGATAAGAGTCTTATTCCCTACTTTTAGTAGAGGCTTGGGTAGGTCGGCGGTGAGGGGCTGCATGCGCTTGCCAAGCCCGGCCGCCAAAATCATTGCTCGCATTAAAGTTCCAGATTGAGTTTCGCTTTCACGTTGATAAGCACTTTTGTCTCAAACCAGTCTAGGAAGGGAGCCATTTCCTCATATTGGGAGGCTACTTCCAGAAAATACTGGATAACCAGAGGGATATCGGCCAGATACTGCGGTTTATTATCTCTTATGCACAAACGAGAGAAGATTCCCATGACCTTGAAATTGCGCTGCAGACCCATGAGATCGAAGTCGCGGCGGAATTGAGGCGCTGAAACGCCTTCTATTAATCCCGCCGCGCTCGCCAATTCGAAGTAATACAGCGCCAGTGATTCGACTAAAACCGGGTTCCAGCGGATATAACAATCCCGCAGCAGGGAGACCAGATCGTAGCTGTAGGCTCCCGCCATCGCATCTTGAAAGTCTATGATTCCCGGCCCTGAGCCTGCTGGAAATTTCGCATCATCGAGGATTAACAGATTCCGCGAATGGTAGTCACGATGCACCGCGAACTGCGCTTGCCCTAGAGCCGCCTCTTCTAGGAAAGTAAAAGTGCGGGCGATTAAATCACGCTCCTTAGCGCTCAGATCGAGCCCAAGCAAGCGCTCACAAAACCAACCTTCGAACAGCTGCATTTCTGTGCGCAGCTTTTCGCGGTTATAGGGGGCAAGTCTCTTTTTATCTACATTCGACTGTACCTTGATTAATGCACGAATCGCGCCCTTGTACAGACTCCCAACCTGATACTCGGAAATGGCATCTAAGCCACCTTCTTGCAGCTCTAACAAGCGCGGCAAGTAGAGGCGGTCGCCGAAATCCTCGATCAGCAGAAACCCCTCCGAATAATTCTTTGCGAATACCTGAGGTGACTGAACCCCCGCTTCTCGCAAGTAGCCTGCAATCTCTACAAACAATTCACTGTTTTCATTGATTGGCGGAGCATCTACAGCAATAAAACTTTGCTCCAGTAGCTGGGCACGAAAGTAACGGCGAAAACTCGCGTCTCCACTCACCGTAGTCAGCTCAATATCAATCGAGCCCAAATCCAGAAGCTGACTCAATTGTCCATTCACCCAATCGTTTAACTGCACCTTGCGACTATCACTCATTCAGACTCATTTTCTCTTGTTGCTATTGTTTTCTAGCGCTCTCTAGCAGGCCGAGGCGTCGGAAATCTACGGCCCCGCTTTGCATTCAATCCGCGATGAATTATTATGCCCTGCTTAATGCTTTCTCAAAGCGTCTCTTGTCACCTAGTTAGTCGGTTTCAATCCAGATTTGTTTAAGGCCTGCCGCCTGTCACAGTGATTTACTGAAAAAATCAGGAACTCTCGAATCAAGTATGCCGTTCAAGAAACGCCCTCTCTGTTCTAAAATTGCCCTGACCTTGTCTTCGGGGCTACTACTCACGGCAATATCCAGCACAGCACAGGCACAGCTGCCGCAATTCAGCTGCCGTGCCAACGATGCAGGCGACGGCTGGATCTGTAGAGAGAACCCAACTCCCGGCGGCGCTAACACGTTATCCACAACAACCCTGCCCACAAACAATACTGAAGCTGAAGCTAGAATTGGTGCCGCTCCCGAGAACCCAACTCCCAACAGCACCAACACAGTACCCACTACTACCCGGCCCCCAAATAATACTGAAGCCGCAGCTAGAATTGGTGCCACCACCGAGAACCCGACTGCACTCAAAGCCACCAGCATCACAAGGCGCTATGCGCTAGATTGGGTTCCACTAGAATCTTTAAGCACAGAGCAACTCGCTCAACTGGAGGGAAACTGCTGCGGCGCATTTGTAGACCCTAGCGGGCACGAGAAGAATAGCGAGAACCGGCCCGCCGATTCAGAAACCCACTTCGATTCCGAGCAGGGCCTAAGAGGCATTTCAGCAAATGTTATCAGTATCGACGGCCCGATCATCGTGCAGCAAGGCTATCGCACTATCGAAAACGACGACGTCACTACTATCGACAGGGAAGAAAACACGGTGCTAATGCAGGGCAACGTTATTTTCCGCGAGCCAGGCGTCATGCTGCAAGGCAGTTCAGCCTCGATTGATAATGCCGCAGGCACTAATCTCGTGGAAGATGCGCAGTATGTTCTACATGCCTTAGGTGCCCACGGCAACGCCGAGAGCATCACCTACAGCAGCGACACCGGCAGCGTAACCATCGAGAATGGTGAATTCAGCCGCTGCGAGCCCGAATCAAACTTCTGGTTATTCCGCGCAGAGCGCATTGTGCTCAACCAAGATGAGGGAGTTGGCTATGCAACCGCGGTAACTCTACGTATAAAAGATGTACCGATTTTCTACTACCCAGGCACCCTGCCTTTCCCACTCGGTGACGAACGCATGTCGGGTTTCCTGGCGCCTAGCACCGGATCGACGCGCAGCGGTGGCTTCGACTTCGAGCTGCCCTATTACTTCAATCTTGCAGAGCAATACGACGCCACACTCTCACCCAGGCTCATATCGGACCGCGGTGTGCTGACAGGACTAGAACTTCGCTATCTTGCCGAAACTTCACTAAACACTCTGAACATGTCCTACCTAGGCAATGACAAACTGTTCGATGAAACAACTGCGAATGTGCTCGGCTCTGATTCGCCGCCTACAGATAACCGCTGGTTTATCGGCTATGAACATTACGGCGCCTACGGCCGCAATTGGTCGAGTTTTGTGGACTACAATGCCGTCAGCGATGAAGACTATTTCTACGATCTAGGTAGCAATGGCCTAAACACGACCAGCCGCACACACCTAAATAGGCAGGCGCGACTAAACTTCAACAGCGATTATCTGCGAGCAGGCCTGAATGTGCAGCGCACCCAGATAATCGACCCCTTTATTTCTTCGATAGATCTGAACCGACCCTACGACCGATTACCGCAATTCTATTTTGATACCGACGCCTATTTAGGCGCGGGCTTTCGAGTGGAGCTAGGTGGGCAGATTACCTCTTTCGACCGGACGTTGGATGAGTCATCCTTATCACAGACTCAACTAGACAACGGCGCACTCGTAAAGGGCGAACGCTTGAACCTAGAGCCCGCTATCAGCTGGTCAGTCGAGCAGCCGGGTTGGTTCCTGCGTGCCAATGCAAAATACAAGCACGCCTCGTATAGCCTACAGAATCAGAGCACTGCATCGATGGATGATCCTGACGTTGGCATCAGCGTCTACAATTTCGATAGTGGGCTCATCTTCGAGCGCTCCATGTCAGGAGGCTTTACCCAAACATTAGAACCTAGAGCGTACTATCTATTCAGCGAGTTTGAAGATCAGAGCGCGCTTCCGCTATTCGACACATCGGAACTCAACTTCAGCTTCAGCCAACTGTTTCGCGAAGACCGATTCAGCGGCGGCGATCGCATCGGCGATGCGGATCAGCTGAGCATAGCTATTACAAGTCGTCTACTCGACGAGAAGGGAAAAGAACGCGCACGAATAAGCCTCGGTCAGATTCGCTACTTCGAAGACAGGCAGGTCAGTCTAAGTAACCCAATTCAATCCTGGATACCGCGCTATTCTCCACTGAATCAGAAATCCGCGCTGGCAGGCGAATTTGCTTTATCCTTCGGCGAGAGCTGGCGCCTGAATACTGACGTACAATACAATGAAGAGACTGAAGAGCTAGACGAAGGCAGCTTTCAACTTCGCTACCACAGGGACACGGACCACCTATTCAATATCGCCTATCGCTACCGTAATCTGGTAGATTCGCCTAACTTTATACTACCGGCTGGAATCGATCCCCGCATCAAGCAGACCGACCTCTCAGCCGCTTGGCCGATAAACCAAACTTGGAAACTATTGGCCAGATGGAACTATGACCACAGCAATTCTCGGAACTTAGAGACCTTTGCCGGAGTCGAATACAGTAACTGTTGTGCGACAATACGGGTTATTGCACGAGAATGGGTTGACGAGGACGAATTGTTTGTCCCTAATATCAAACCGAACCAAGGAATTTTTGTCCAATTCACCCTGAATGGACTAGGCAACATCACGGGCGGCGGCTTAAGCAGCCTATTAAGTGACGGTATACGCGGGTTTAGAGAGACTGATAATGAGTAGATGGAGCACTAAAGAATCTGGAGCATTGCGACAAGGCGCTCGATCGATCGCCCACTTCCTGCCGGCAATCGGCTTGGGACTGGCACTAGCAATTGCAGCAGGAACGGCCTCGGCACAACGTGTGCTGCTGGACAAAATCGTCGCCCTTGTCGATGAAGGCGTGGTCCTGCAGAGCGAGCTCGAGTTGCGA
>JAESUT010000172.1 GCA_016762995.1 Gammaproteobacteria bacterium
GGCTCGCTAACCGCTGTTATATGTTTGCTTTCATTCGCATTGCCTCCTTTATTGGCGCTGCGCGCCACACCGCCGCTGCGAGTGCTGCGAAAAGATCTCGATCAGCAGAAGTTTGGCGCCAATGTGCCCTATATCTTCGGTATTGTAGGCGCAGTTTTTCTTGTGTATTGGTATAGCCAATCTCTGGTGCTTACGACGGTATTGGTGACGGCGGTTGCGGCTATCGCGCTGTTCCTCTCTGTAGTCTCATACCTAATGCTGCGTTCAAGTGGGTCGGTTGGCATGAAGGCAGGCAGTGCTTGGAAGCTGGCCATGACAGCGGCCAGACGGCGACGAAAACAGAACGTACTGCAGGTAATGGTGTTTTCCATAACGATCATGTCGTTGCTAATTCTGACCTTGCTGCGCACGGACCTGATCGCTGATTGGCAGGGGCAGCTTCCCGAGAATACGCCAAACCATTTCATGATGAACATTACCGAGTCGCAGATTGATGGAATCGAGAGTTTCTTCGCGGAGAATGGTGTTGACAGCAATGCGTTCTATCCTTTAATCAGCGCTAGAGTAATTTCGGTAAATGGAGAGATACCTGTGCCGGAGGAAGAGCTCAATGCGGATGAAGAGCGCAGCAGCCTTACCGAGGGCGCCCAATCTGAGGAACGAGAAAGTAGCCGCTACGCTCAAGCGCGCAGTGAGCTTGACGCCGCCACCGGAAATAGCGAAGCATCCGGAGCAGAGGGTGAGGAGCAGGAAGCGGGGCAGGTTCGAGGTCGATTAGGCCGGCGTCAGGTTACTTGGGCCGATGACTTGCCCCCCGACAACTTAATTACCGATGGTGCCTGGTGGGGAGAAGATATCGATGCGGGCTATGTGTCTATCGAAGACGACTATGCTGGATGGTTAGATATAGAGATCGGTGATCGAGTTGAGTTCGAGATCAACCAGCAGACTGTCTTTGCTGAAGTGAGCAGCTTTCGCAGCGTGCGCTGGGATAATATGCAGCCGAACTTCTTTATCATATTCTCACCCGGAACCATCAATCACTTGGGTGCAACATTTCTGTCGACGGCATTGATGGAGCGTGATCAAAAAATCTTGCTCAATGACTTGGTTCGGCTATTTCCTACGATGGTTGTTATAGAAATAGATGCGCTGATTGAGCAGGTACAGAATATTATCGCCCAGGTAACTTCGGCTATTGAACTGATCTCGGTGCTAGTGCTTGTATGTGGTGCGCTGGTATTACTTGCCTGCGTTAATGCCACGCTAGACGAACGCTTTCATGAGAACGCGATACTGCGCACTCTCGGTGCAGGTAGGAGGCTAATTCTTAGCAGTCTGTTGATAGAATTCGCGAGCATTGGTGCTCTAGCAGGCATCATCGCTACGATAGGTGCTGAGGCGAGTCTCTATTATCTCCAGGAGGAAGTGTTTGAGCAGGAGTTCAATATGCACTACTGGGTATGGATAGCGGGTCCGTTAATTGGCACGGTTCTTATCGGGGGCTTGGGTATGATTTCTACGCGTCAGGTTGTGAACACCAGTCCTCTTAATGTGCTGCGCAAGGTCGTATAGTCCAAGGATCGTAGAACCGGGTAAATGGCCGAATACTTGAGCACAGCCCGCGAAGCGTTATAATTGCAGCTAGAGCATGTTCCTGAGAGTTGAAAGGTACCCAAGTGGTTATTCCTATGAATATTAGACGATTCACACTTTTCCAATTAGCAGCAGGTCTAGCATTTTCGTTGTTATCGACCCTAAGCGCAGCACAATCTCTCCAAGGGGTGACTGCTGAAGAATGCGTTCTTGGCGATTGCACAGAGGGTAGAGGCAGGCTGGAGCTCTCAACGAAATGGGGTAAGGGTGAATATTTCGGAAATTTCAGAGGCGGTGAGTTTCATGGCCGGGGCCGTCTTGAGATTCCTATCTCGTTCATCGCCAAATCTATCTATGATGGCAATTTTGATAGGGGCATTCGCTCCGGTCGCGGCACCCATTGGAATGGAGATGGGAAACTGTATATCGGTCAATGGAGAGACGACGAGCGCAATGGTCAGGGTTCTTATTTTATCGGATTGGCTGAGTGGCGTGAGAACGAGCACAGTGAATTTTGGATGAAAGAGAATATTGAAAACTATAGCGGCACATTTGTCGATGATTTCTACCACGGTGAAGGTACCTATCGTTGGCCAGGTGGGCAGAAGTACGTCGGTAGGTTCTTTGCCAATCAGAAGCATGGTTACGGAACTTATTACTACGTCACGGGTTCCCCGCGGAAACAGCTTTGGGACTTCGGCGATTTCGTTAGATAGTCCAGTGGAAAGCCACAGCCGACTCATTTTATTCCGCGCCGCATGCCCGGAAGCAACGTTTGGACTTCAATATGGATCTTGAATCACTACGCCGCGAATACCTGCATGGCGGCCTAAGTCGCGATGAGCTTGCTAGGGACCCCTTTGATCAGTTTTCTTTATGGATGCAGCAGGCCATCGATCTAGAGATTGGTGATCCAACTGCAATGACTATTGCTACCGTCTCGGCAGACGGACAGCCCAGTCAGCGCATCGTGTTACTCAAACATTTCGATGCCAGCGGCTTTGTTTTTTATACGAACTACGGGAGCCGTAAAGCAGATGAGCTTAATGCAAACCCGAAGATCAGCCTGCATTTCCCTTGGTATACTGTAGATCGACAGGTAAAGATCTGCGGTGAGGCGGTCAAAGTGAGTGCTGCAGAGTCGCTCAAATATTTTGCGAGCAGGCCTAAGGAGAGTCAGATTGCTGCAATAGCCTCGCAGCAGAGTCGGGTCCTGACATCGCGAACATTTCTCTTAAATCAATTCGAGAGTTTGAAACAAAAGTTCAGAAACGGTGAGATCCCACTGCCGGATTTCTGGGGTGGCTATCGAGTAGTGCCGAAGGAAATCGAATTCTGGCAGGGTGGCGCCAACCGCTTACATGACCGTTTTCGCTATCTTCTAGAGGAAGATGCGAGCTGGTCCATAGATCGGTTGGCCCCTTAGAGCTAGCTGCTGCTAGCTCGCTTTCCACTTCCGTAGTTTCTTCTTTTCTAGCTGCTTCTTTAGCCTTGCATACTGCGGGATGCCGTTTTTGTATGCGGGATAGTCTTCGCCCTGAATCAGCGGCGAGAGATATTCACGCGCGGCATCGGTAATATGAAAGCCGTCACGGCTAATATAATTTCTAGGCATCATCTTTTCGACGTTAGCGACATCTGAAAGTTTTGCCTCACCAATTTTCCAGCTATAGCGTTTTCCCTTGCCGCGAACGATCGTTGGCATTACAGCGTTCTTCCCTGCTAAAGCAAACTCGACCGCCGCCTCGCCTACGGCATAGGCCTGATCGACATCGGTCGCGGAGGCGATGTGTCTTGCTGCACGCTGTAGATAATCGGCCACAGCCCAATGGTATTTGTAGCCAAGCTCATCTTTTATCATCTTTGCTACAAAGGGCGCGACGCCGCCGAGTTGTACGTGCCCAAAAGCGTCCGTCCCGCCAGCATCCGCTAAAAACGTTCCGTCCTTGTTCTGTGCGCCCTCTGAGACCACGATGGCGCAGTAGCCGTATTTTTTCACGCTGGATTTTACTTTGCGCATGAATTTTTCTTTATTGAATGCGATTTCCGGGAAAAGAATTATATGTGGCGCGTCACCTGTCCGTTCTGTCGCTAAACCGGCGGCACCTGCGATCCAGCCTGCATGACGACCCATCACTTCCATGATGAAGACCTTCGTCGAAGAATCACACATGGAAGCAACATCGAGTCCCGCCTCGCGGATAGAAACGGCGACGTATTTCGCGACCGATCCGAATCCTGGGGAATTGTCTGTTATTGGTAAATCGTTATCGACGGTTTTCGGAATGCCGATGCAGGCAATAGGGTAGCCCTTTTCAAGACTGAGCTGAGAAATTTTGTTGGCAGTGTCCTGTGAATCGCCGCCACCGTTGTAAAGGAAGTAGCGAATATTGTGAGCAACAAACACTTCCATTAGACGTTCGTATTCTCGCTTGTTTTCGGCATAGGATTTTAGCTTGTAACGACAAGAGCCAAATGCGCCGGCAGGAGTTGAACGAAGCGCGGCAATTGCTTGCTTAGATTCTTTGCTGGTGTCGATGAGATCCTCTCTCAGGGCGCCGACGATGCCATTTAGCCCGGCATAGACCTTTCCTATTTTGTCTTTGTTCTTGCGTGCAGTCTCGATGACGCCGCAGGCGCTAGCGTTGATAACGGAGGTGACTCCGCCGGACTGGGCGTAGAAAAGGTTAGCTTTGCTCATAGAATGTGTTCGCTTGTTATATCCAGTGGAGACGCCAACAGTTACGGGCGTCTAAGGAGGAGGCAGTTTACAAGCTGTGAGATAGTACTTCAATTGCTTGCCAGCTCTCAAAGATTGATGCAACATTCGAGGCCCGATTCGGAACAGGTGAAGCTCGTGCGATTGATTATTGGAATGTCTGGAGCCAGCGGCGTTATCTATGGGATACGTCTGTTGCAAGTCTTACAGCAGGAGTCGAACATTGAGACACACCTGATCATGTCGGATTCTGCCAAGCTAAACATCGCGGTGGAAACCGAATTCTCGTCCAAGGATGTGCAGATGATGGCTGATCATGTGCATTCGAACAAAGATATAGGCGCGACCATTGCGAGCGGATCATTTGCCTCTGATGGAATGATCATTGCCCCATGCTCCATAAAGACGCTGTCAGCAGTTGCGAATTGCTACGCGGATTCTCTCATGGTGCGTGCCGCCGATGTGATGCTGAAAGAGCGAAGACGGCTGGTCTTGGTACCAAGAGAAACGCCACTACATACCGGACACTGTGAGCTGCTTTTACGCGCTAGCCAGAATGGCGCAATTTTGGCGCCGCCAATGCCAGCTCACTATATAAAGCCGCAGTCGGTTGACGATCTTGTCGACCATCATGTCGGCAGAGTGCTAGATCTTTTTGACATAGATCCTGGGTTGGTTAAGCGCTGGCAGGGTACACGGGGCTAAGAATTCAAGCCGAACAACATAGCGAGCACAAGCAATGGTTAAAAATCTATTTGATCTAACTGGCAAGGTGGCCCTAATTACCGGCGGCAATAGTGGCATCGGTCTAGGTTTTGCTGAAGGCGTTGCGAAGCAGGGTGCAGATGTTTGTATCTGGGGTCGCAATACGCAGAAGAACGCCGCTGTGATAGACCAGCTCGGTGAATTTGGTACTAAGGTGCATGCCATATGCTGTGATGTGTCGATTGAGGCGGCAGTTGAGGAATCTTTCGCCGAGACGTTAGAGGTATTTGGCCGAGTGGATGCTTGTTTCGCCAATGCGGGAGTCGCTAAGTCGGGCCGTTTTGAAGAGTTTTCTACCGAAGATTGGCGTCATGTTATGGATGTAAATCTCGATGGTTTGTTCTATACCCTACGCTGTGCAGCGAAGCACATGAAACAGCGTGCTGAAGCCGGGGATCCTGGCGGTCGCCTCATTGGGACTTCATCGCTAGGTGCGTTGATGGGCATGGCGAGGGTGGAAGCCTATGGGGCGAGCAAGGGAGCCGTGATCTCGATGATGCAGGCTTTGGCTGTCGAATACGCGCGCTGGGGAGTAACGGCGAACTCGATACTACCCGGCCACATCGAAACCGCGATGACGACAGATAATTACGCCAACGAAAAATTCACCAAGGCAATTTTACCGCGGATTCCCGCGCGTCGCTGGGGCGATAGATCGGATTTTGAGGGAATTGCTGCCTATTTAATGAGCGATGCTAGCAGCTATCACACTGGAGATAGTTTACTGATAGATGGTGGGTTTTTTCTCTATTAGATATTGTGACTAGGATGCGAGTAGTGGCTTCGTGAGAGCCTGTATCCCCCTGAATTAACAATAATAAACGATACTTCTCTTCGATTTATGTTAAGGTGCCGCCACGTTTAGACACGGCTAGGCAGCGCTAACGCCTGACTCAGTAAAATCTAGACGGTGCATCATACTTAGATAAGGTCACGTTACTGCGTCAAATCGCAGTCTGCAGACTTCCATTCAGCGAATCGAAAATTGATTCGGCTCGAATTAAAAGTCGCCACCTCAATTCTGGTTGCTCGCTAAAACATCGCGAGCAACTACGAACTAGCTATCGAATGCACATCCGTGCAATAGAACTAATTAAAAAAGTTTAAAGTTCGGGAAACCATAACGAGAAACCATCGAGCTATCTCCTATTGCGGAGTAGGCAATGCGTTCTCGTTTCGAACAAATACAATGCCTAGGCATACTTACTAACAAAGAGAATTTGAATGACATTTAACACACTCGGACTATCCGACACACTGCTGCAAGCAGTGAAGCAAACTGGCTACACAACGCCAACACCAATTCAAGAACGAGCTATCCCAGAGATTCTAGCTGGCCATGATGTAATGGCTGCAGCACAGACTGGCACGGGAAAGACCGCCGGATTCACATTGCCTTTGCTGCAATTGATAAGCGGACGTCCCAATCGAAATAGAAATAGCTTTCGTGCTTTGATTCTAACGCCGACTCGAGAACTAGCGGCCCAAATTGAAGACAGCATCCAAACCTATGGCGCGCAGGAGAACCTTAGGTATGGCGTAGTTTTTGGTGGAGTAAATATTAATCCTCAGAAGAAGACGCTGAATCGCGGTCTCGACATCCTAGTGGCTACACCAGGTCGATTATTGGACCTGTATCAGCAAAAGTGCATCGATTTTCGAGATGTCGAAGTGCTGATTCTTGATGAGGCAGATCGGATGCTGGACATGGGCTTTATTCGCGACATTAAGAAAATAATGGCGCTGCTGCCGAAGCGGCGGCAGAATCTGATGTTCTCTGCGACCTTCTCCGATGACATTCGAGTTCTAGCGAAGACGATCTGCAACAATCCTGTAGAGATCGATGTCGCTCCAAGGAACTCTACAGTCGAAGCTATTTCACAAAGCATGTATTACGTAGACAAAGCCAGCAAGCCTAGCCTGCTAATCGAAATGATGCTGGCGAGCAATGACCAGACATTGGTATTTAGTCGTACCAAGCACGGTGCAAATAACCTAGCCAAGAAACTAAACAAAGAAAACATAAAGGCCGCGGCTATTCACGGTAACAAGTCACAGGCGCAGCGAACAAAAGCTCTCCACGATTTCAAACAGGGTGGAGTGCAAGTTTTGGTAGCGACAGATATTGCCGCACGCGGTATCGATATTGATCAACTAGCTCGGGTTATCAATTTTGATCTTCCGCATGTGCCTGAAGATTATGTGCATCGCATCGGCCGAACTGGCAGAGCGGGAGCTAGCGGATTGGCGATTTCGCTGGTTAGCGGCGAGGAGAGCAAGCAGCTTCGTGACATAGAGCGGTTGATAAAGTTTGCAGTTCCTAGGGGAGATAGTGAGGAGTATACGTTTGCCTTGGCGAATCCGGCACCCGCTAGCAAGAGTAGCGAGCCAAACAGGAGGCCAGCTAACAATCAAAGGCCTAGGCGTAGACAGGGCGCCGCCGGAAAACCTACTAACAAAGGCTCGGCTAACAATAAATGGAGATCATCGCGATCGAAGGCGGCAGCCTAGGCGTGCTTGCTTTGACAGTGGTGTATTCGCGATAGTGTTGTCATCAGCGAACCCAGCAATTTTCTGGGCAAATCTGGGTACATATTGCGAGCTGTTTACAGATAGAGCCGCTACAGGCTTGACTGACAAGGCAGTCAATGACAATGTTAGCTTTACTTAACTACAATAATATTCCTATGTGAGGATGTCATGCTTACACAAGGTACGGGCTTCGCCAAATACTCCAAATCACTCTGCTGGATCGTTGCATTTATCTGGTTGGTACTTTCCTTCTTGGCATTTACCGGCGACGGTGAGAGTTCCACAATTAATGGTTTCTTGTGGTTGGTGGGTGCAATAGCTTTTGCAGTGTCCGCCGGCTTTATTTCGAAATCTTCAGATTCAACTGAATCTGATGCGGCGGAAGAGTAAAATCGCTCGATGGTCGTCACTGTAGCTATTCGTAATGGCGAATAGCTACATCTTTTCGGTACGCGGCGATCTAAATTCCAATATTATCGACTGCCAAGCAACTATCCCAAGCTCTCAATTGCATCACGAATAACCTCTAGTTTTCGAGTAATCCTCTCGTCTCGCTCAATTTTTACCGCGTACAATAAGTGATCGATATTTTTCCCGCCGTCATTAAAGCCCGGCACATATTGTCGGCCGTTATTAAACGTCGATGTTAAGCTGGCTATTTGTTCCTGCTGAATCTTCTCCGCTATTAATTCGTCTGCTTTTATCCTTTCCCGCAGGCTCTGGGAATTCTCGCTTAGGCGCGGGTTTAGTTTCATCCAGGTGCGGGTGCTTCGCAGCGGCTGCACAACATGAGAGCGCCATTCAATCGAGAACGCGATGACCTTTTGCAATAACTCCTGATCCACCTCTCCGTAAGCGCTGCCATGCCAAAAGCAGAATAGAATCAAGTTCACGTCAAGTTGGTAGGCATCCTGTAACTCGAGGCAGGCTGCGGCTACGCCCTCTCGTGAGTACAGTTGAAGGGAGAACTTCCAGAAAGTTTGAGGCTTGTTTGGCATTATTCAATTCAGTGGTGGCTTAGTACTCCTATGCTACCGAAGTTTTGTGCTATAAACAGCACCTTGATAGCCGAGTCCATCTGCGCGAGAGTCTCAATGCACGTACATATTTTAGGAATCTGCGGTACCTTCATGGGTAGTCTAGCCATAATTGCTAAACAGCTCGGGTACCGCGTAAGTGGCAGTGATGCCAATGTCTATCCGCCAATGAGTACGCAATTGGAAGAGATGGGCATCGATTTGATGGAGGGGTTTCATCCAGAACACCTCCACCCTGAGCCAGACCTGGTGATAATTGGCAACGCGCTTGCCCGTGGGAATCCCGCTGTAGAACACGTTTTAAACGAAGGCCTGAATTACACCTCAGGCCCGCAGTGGTTGTCGCAATATGTGCTTCATGATAGGTGGGTACTAGGAGTCGCGGGTACGCACGGTAAGACCAGCACTAGCGCCATGTTAACTTGGATACTCGTGAATGCGGGCATGAAGCCGGGCTATCTTATCGGCGGAGTAACGAATAATTTACCACGCTCTGCTGACATTGGTGATTCAGCATTCTTTGTCGTTGAAGCTGATGAGTACGACAGCGCCTTCTTCGACAAGCGTTCCAAGTTCATCCACTATGCGCCCAGAACTGCCATCATAAATAATCTTGAATTTGATCACGCTGATATCTTCGACAACCTCGAGGCAATTCAGAGGCAATTTCATCACCTGATTAGAACTGTTCCCGGCAATGGACTGCTCATATTTCCTCACGGTGAATCCGCGATCGAGGCGGTCTTGCGCATGGGAAGCTGGACGCAGAAACAGCGCTTTGGTGTCGCTGTGCCGGAGGAAGTGTGCAAGAAATTGGCTGCCAACGGTGGCGTGTTCTGGAATGCGAAACTCTTGAACGGGCAGGGCTCGGAATTTGAACTAACAAAATATGGCCAAGGTACTACAGGGGAAGTTATTAACCGTACCCTCGTTCAGTGGGACGTTGTCGGCGTACATAACGTGAAGAATGGCATGGCTGCAATCGCTGCGGCTCATCATGTAGGGATCGATGTTGCTACAGCTGTAGAGGGATTGCAGACATACAAGGGTGTGAAGCGGAGAATGGAACTGCGTGGCGAAGTGGAGGGAGTAAAGGTCTATGATGACTTCGCTCACCACCCTACGGCGATCATGACCACGCTGCAGGGCATCCATATGAAGCTAAAATCTGAGGCTGCCCAGTCGCGTCTGATTGCTATAATCGAGCCGCGTTCGAATACCATGGCCTTGGGTATACACCAGCAGCAATTGGTAGAGGCCTGTCAGAAAGCAGACATGGTTATTTGGCAGAAGCCAGAGAAGTCAGGGCTCGATTTCAATGCGCTTGTCGCTGACAGTAAGGTGCCAGGATATGCGTTTTCTACTACGGATGAGATAGTCTCATTCGTAGAGGAAAATTCTATCAAAGGTGACAACATAGTGGTGATGAGTAACGGCAGCTTCGATGGCATCCATGAGAAATTACTGCGCGCCTTAGGGCACGGCCCGACTGGGGTCTCAGGTTTTTGAGTATTTTTATGACTGCCTCCCAAGAGATACCGTTGTTCCCGCTACAATTGGTTATGTTTCCAGGCGGAAGATTGGATCTACAAATATTCGAGCGGCGCTATATTGATCTTATTACGCAGTGCATGCGCACAGAAACAGGCTTCGGTATCTGTCTGCTGAAGAAAGGAATGGAAACTGTTCAACCTGGAACTCAGCAAACGATTCACCGCACGGGGACCTATGCGAATATCATCGACTGGGATCAACTGCCGAATGGGCTGCTCGGGATAACCGTAGAGGGTAGTGCTAAATTTAATATCGAGGATTGTTGGCCGTCGGAGAGCGGAGTGTTGATGGCCAATGTTGTATTCAGTGAGAACGATAGCGTGGGGAAACAGACGATACCTATCGATGATGATTTTATCGCGCTAACGCAACTACTGCAAAATCTGGAGAGCCACCCTTTAGTCGAGCAGAAGAACCTGATAATCGACTATGACAATCTTTGGGATCTTGGATGGCGCCTAGCGGAATTGATTCCTGTAGAGAATGCGAAGAGACAAGATCTGCTGGAGATGGACGATCCCTGGGAGCGAATCGAGAATATTGAACAGCTGGTATCTGAGCTCGCAGATGAGTTCTAACGGCCGTTTTTAGATCGAATTGGGAAATTGATAAACCCTATTGCCTCCTTAGAAAGGCGCTGATTATGCTGTCTAATTTTATTAATACCTCCGACTGGACACACGAGCAATGGCTGGCTGCCTGCATCTTGGTGTTTTCCATTCTGACCGTTTTCGTTGTTATACATCGCTTATTGAAGCTGTTTCGAATGGCTAAGAAGCCCAGTTATAAGCCCAATCTTCGCCCGCTCAGAAGGCGGCGTATCGAGGCTAAAGTAGAGTCAGTAGATCAAGATGAATAAGCACTCTCTTCTCATAATTCGCCAATTCGTATTCCTTCTTCTGTGCGCGAATGTTGTCTCTAACAGTTTCGCCATAATAATTCGTCACGACGTTGGGCCTGCGCGCTATGAAGTGAAGTCGAGTAGTTACCCTTCTGTGTTTTTCTTAGAGCAGCAAGGGGATCGGAAAGTCTGCGCGGCTACAATCATCCATCAGCAATGGGCATTAACCGCAGCGCATTGTGTGGAGCAAACGCTACTCGGCAATGCACTGGCCAATGGCCGCGACTTTACCGTTCTCGTCGCAGGTCAGGACCGAGAGATAGATGCGGTAATCATTCACCCCGAATTTGATCTTCAGGGTGCGAATGATGTGGACCTCGCGCTGCTGCGATTCAAGTGGGCTTCCGCTACGCCGCGGGCGATGCCACTACATTTGCAAGAACTGACATCTGGCTCGATCGTAACTCTGCTCGGGTGGGGATACTTTGGCCTGGGAACAATTGGCAGACAATACAGTGATGGCAGTCTTCGTCTTGCTATGAACCGGATCACAGACGTTGATCGTCGCTTCAGGGTACGCTTCGATGATCCGCGGGATCCTTCCAGCGATGCTCTGCCCCTAGAGGGAATGCCTAGCTTGGGGGATAGCGGTGGCCCCGCTTTGCTCGAAAGCGAGAACGGCTTGTTTCTGGTAGGCATCACAATTGGTGAGCTAACGGCTGACGATTTTTCGGAGGAAACGCAGGGAAAATATGGGGCTGTTGCAGTGTACGAAAGCGTGGCTATGCAGTTAGACTGGATTGCATCGGTGATTGGT
>JAESUT010000173.1 GCA_016762995.1 Gammaproteobacteria bacterium
TCTGCCCTGACGGTTGAGGCGTCTATCGATACCGAGGAAGGGGTCGGTAACGCTAGAACTTTCCAAGTTCAGCCCCGCAGTGACCAATATTCCGGGTTGACCTATTTGGCTCAATCGAAGGCTGCCGTTAAGGCTCAGTCCGTAGCGTTCGCCGTCGCCGATATTACCGTTGGCAGACTGGATTGTTGTTAGTGTTGAAACGTCGACTCGGTCGATCACGTCCTCGAGGTCGTGGTAGTAGATGTTTGAGCTTATTACACCGTTGTTCTCGTTGAAGCGATACTCGAGGTTTAGGCCGTAGCGCCAAGATTGTTCTTGTCGAAGCTCAGGATTTCCAGCGATAGTATTCTGATCGTCATCGCCTGAATTGGTATTTGCAGTGAAGTCATTGAAACTTAACTGCGAGACATCTTTCTCAGCGGTCGCACGAAATTGCAGCGAGGGTGTAATGTCAAAGCGGTAGTCCAGCTTCGGCCGGATGAAATCGAAATCACGCTTCTTGCTGACATCTCCAGATTGAGAGATCTCCGATGTTTCCACAATCAAGGTGCTTTCAAGCGACATGCGGTTGTTGATTCTTAAATTATGAATAATGAACGACTCGTAGCGGAGCTCTTCTACCGTTGCATTTGCGTTGCTTACCTCAGGGAGCCCACCGAAAACCTGAGATGCAGTGCCGGACCCGGATAACAAGCCCAGTTGCAGGGAGGAATCGAGAATCGTTTGTGCGCGCTCTATGCCAACCTCGATATTCTGGCTGCCCGCAAAGGCAAAGGAGTAGGAACTGCGAATAATTCTCTCCTGATAGCGGTTGAAGTTCGCAAGGAATAAGTCCTTCTCGCGAGTTGTGGCACCAATATCGAAGCGCTCGCGCAGGCTGTCGTCTTCTTTCTTGTTTACTATGAAGAGGGTTTTCCAGCGCGCATTGTTAGCGAAGGTGTGCTCAAAGTCACCACCGATCTCCCAGAACTCACTGCTATGATCGGTGTTATCGAATTGAACGGTGTCTTTTCTCGGCATGTCCACAAAGTTGAAAATAGTTCTTTCTTCAATAAAGGGGGCATCTCTGTCTTCGTACTGTGCGTTAATGTGGGCAATATCGTTTGCGCCAAATTCATAGCCGAGGTTAGCGCTGAATACCAGAGGCTGTGCATCGGTGGTTGTAACTCGGCTGACATTGTCATTTGGGGTTCCGTCGGCCAAGAAGCTATTTTCAAATCCTTTACGTCTTTCCCAACGTGGTTCGGACTCGGCGCTGAAAAGGTAGTCCAGTGCGCCGCGTTGCCCTGTGAGAGAGACCTTTCCGCCGGGCTTTAGCTCGCCGTCATGAAGGTGATCGGCGTTGATCTCGTAGGCGATGGAGGAGCGAGTCTCAGCTTGTATAAGCACGATATTGATGACCTGACTGCCACCGCGAACATCCAGTTCGCCGGAGGTGCCACGGATGATCTCAATATATTGAACTTGATTTGCCGGTATTCGGCTGAGCTGGCTGCTGCCTTCGTTCTCTTTGCCAGTTGTGCGTCTACCATTGATCAGGATTTGGTCGCCACCCAGACCTAAGCCTCGCCGACCCGAGCCACTGGAGCTGCCAGGACCGCCATTTCCTCCGCCACCACCGCCGCGTGCAGTATTGATGCCTGGAATGCGATCGAGCATATCGTTAACAGAGAAGGGCTCGTACTGAGCGAAAAATTCCGCGGGGTAGGTAACCGTTGAATCGTTAATCGTGGGCTCGATCGCTAGCGAGGATGTAGAGAATATGGCTGCGCTGAAGAGAAAGGCGATTGAAAGAATACGATTCGAGGCTAAGGTACAGCGCATACAAGACTCCGGAGGATAGTAAATTTACGGCTCTGAATTTCACCCTATGGGGCAAGCCCTAGGCGAAATGGGGCGTAAGTATGCACACAATCGACCAGCTAAAGAATCGGCTGTAGGGACTTATTTGTGACATTTTGTAATGTGTCTGGATAAGCGCCACTTTGCGCTTGTTCTGGGAATTGAGGATAATGGTGACCTGCGAACGAAGTGGGCCCTGGAGAGAGTATTGGAGCCGGCTGAGAAATCCAAATAGCTTAGTAGATCAGAGGTTTAAGATGCAACGTGAATCCATGGAAGTCGATGTAGTCATTGTAGGTGGTGGGCCAGCAGGGTTGTCCACGGCGTGTCGATTGTTGCAGATGGCGAAGGAGGCCGGGACTGAGCTTTCGGTCTGCGTGCTAGAGAAGGGCTCAGAAGTAGGTGCCCACATTCTATCGGGCGCTGTATTTGAGCCTTCGGCACTCAATGAATTGTTTCCAGACTGGAAGGAAAGAGGGGCTCCTCTGAATACAGCGGTAACCGGGGACGACGTCTATTATCTGCCCTCGGCGCAGAAGTCTTTCAAGTTCCCGGGGCTGTTTGTGCCGAGACCCATGCACAACGATGGCAACTACATTATTTCCTTAGGCAATCTATGCCGCTGGCTAGCGGAACAGGCGATGGAGTTAGGCGCTGAAGTTTTTCCGGGCTTTGCCGCTGCAGAAATTCTCTACAATGAAGACGGCAGTGTAAAAGGCGTCGCGACTGGAGACATGGGCATCGATGCCAATGGTGAGCAGAAGCCTTCCTTTGAGCCCGGGTTTGAGTTTCATGCAAAGTACACGATTTTGGCCGAGGGTTGTCGCGGCCACTTGGGCAAAGAATTAATCAGCAAATTTCAACTCGACAAAGATAGCGATCCACAGCACTACGGGCTCGGTCTCAAGGAAGTTTGGGAAATTCCCGAGGCGCAACACAAGGAAGGCTTGGTTGTGCATACGGCAGGCTATCCTATGATAAAAGACAGCTTTGCCGCGACTAGCGGTGGATTCCTGTACCACCTAGAGGGTAATCAGGTATCTCTGGGCCTCATCGTGGACCTCGGATATACCAATCCACACATTAGTCCCTTCGATGAATTTCAAAAATTCAAGCAACACCCAGTCATCAAGCAAACTATAAAAGGCGGTAAGAGACTAAGCTATGGTGCTAGAGCGCTTGTAAAGGGTGGATTGAGCTCCTTGCCGAAGATGACATTTCCTGGCGGTCTGCTCATCGGTTGCGATGCGGGTACGATGAACGCAGCCAAAATAAAGGGAAGCCATACTGCAATGAAGTCTGGGATCATCGCGGCAGAAACATTGTTCGCTGCGTTGAGTGAGGGGTCGACTGAGAAAGAGCTAGTTGATTACTCGGTGCGTTTTGCAAATTCTGATTTGCATGATGAATTACACAAGACACGCAACTTTAGCGCGGGCTTTCACAAGTTCGGATTTTGGCTGGGCAGTGCACTCACGTTTATTGAGCAAAATATTTTCTTCGGCAAGTTTCCACTGACTTTTCATGATAAGTCACATGACTACGCGCAGATGAAACCAGCGGCAGAGAGTCCGAAGATTGCGTATCCAAAAGCGGATGGCGAGATTAGCTTTGATAAGTTGTCTTCGGTGTTTCTCTCAAACACGAATCACGCAGAAGACCAGCCCTGCCATCTACAATTAAAAGACTCTTCTATCCCCATCAAACACAATTTACCGCTGTATGATGAGCCAGCACAGCGCTATTGCCCCGCCGGCGTGTATGAGGTCGTTGAAGACGCGGATGGGAGTAAGAAGTTTCAGATAAATGCGCAGAACTGTGTGCATTGTAAAACCTGTGATATCAAAGACCCTTCGCAGAATATCCACTGGGTAGTGCCAGAAGGAAGCGGCGGCCCGAATTATCCGGCGATGTAACCCTTTCATAGAGTAGCCCTCTCATCGGGGGGGCGGGGTGCCTTCGCGGTTTTTCTTTAAGCCCCAAGCTTCGCCATGCTAAAGTAATGCACTGGAATTTTTTTCGTTAGTCTGGTGCATTCACATGTTTCCTCAACTATCAGTGATTCCTCCATATCTGCTGCTGATGTTCAGCATGGCGCTGCCGTTTTTTTCATCTTTGAGTGTTTGCCCAAGAACAGACGCTCAAAGATCGCTGGATCGAAGTACGCAGTAATAGTTTTCAACTCTACAGTCAGAAATCTACTAGGCAGGCAAGTCGATTTGCAAATAAGTTGGAAATATGGCGTCAAGTCGCCTCTTTACAATTTCTGGAGTAGGTAGTTTCCCTAAGGAAAGTATTCCTAACTTGGTTTACCTGTTCGATGATGTAGAGACATTGCAAACATTTGTCGCTACGGATGATTCCGCTTTTTTCTCCCCCACTCCTCGCGCAAATTATTTAGCCTTCTCTTTAATGATGATGCCTTAGCGTCGCCCAGGCTTATTCAGATCGCGAATCTAAAATCCAGCGCCCTGCTGCACTATTATTTGCTAAACAGTCAGAGGCCTGCAGGATCGATTCAGGCCGACTTCCTGCTCGAGGCAGAACTGCTTGGCGGCCGACCCTTTGAGGGGGCTTCCTTGGCGTCGGCGCGCGGCTCGCCGGTATCGCAGCGAAGTAAGCGAACTCGCCTTCCTCGTCGAACGCGCACGCAGGAAAAGCACCTCCTTGGTTGCCGGTGACGGGAACAGAGGTGATAGTTCTCTGGCGCGTAGGGAGCCTTCGGTGTTTCTGAAAGAAACTCTAGGCGATGAATTCAATCAATCTACGATTGAGGCGATTATCGTATCTGGTGGCGTGGCCTTAGGGGAGGTTGCTAGTCTGGATTTCGCTCCGGCGGATCTAATTTTTGATGGTGAGGAGTTGATCCTAGTAGATAAGATTGGGAAAAGCTGGCGGTTGCCGAAGATTGGCTTGGCAGATGTGAAAGCCTTGTTTGATTATGTGGCTAGATCAGAAGCGATTAACTCCGATGCAATCGTCGATATAGATGGCGAGGGACGGGTGCGAATCCCCTCGGCACTGCGTGATACCGATGTGGGGTTTGCGATCATGCAAGCCGATACGCAGCCGCTAGCATTCGTGCCAAATTTACCGGTTACGAAGAGTGTGATTACCGATAGTGGGGTAAACTGGCAGAGTATCGCCATGGATGAGCCGCTGCAGTTTGAGGTGCGGTTTCTCTCTGCCGACAATATGCGTATTGCTCAAACCCGCGTGGCGCTGGACTATGACTATGCTTCAAAGAAGGAAAATTCAGAATATTCAGATAGTTGGGGTAGATACGTGGCTCAATTGGACGAGAATCTAGATTATTCCGGTCTAGGTCAAAGGTTGGTGAGAGTGGCCACCTATGCAGGCTGGGTAGGCTTATTCCGGCGCTTGCAGGAAGACCAAGTGAGTTTTTTGCGTGGTCGTTATGAATTCATGAAAATAGATAAAATGGGTGCGAGAACACCTAGGCGTTATTAATCATTATGAGCAAGATTATGAAATTCGTATTTCTGAACTCCAGAGGGTTCGCAGTAGCTGCGTTGTCTGCGGTTCTATTGGGCTGCGTCGGTATTGATATCGATACGCAGTTTTCTCGAGATGAAAATATCCACGCGGCGATAATCGATCAAAGTTCAGACCGCTACCCCGAAATTGATCCCCTTTATATTTCGGATGAAGTGAAGCAGTTCATTGATTCCTATATCCAACCTAGAGACGGAGAGGAAACACGGGTAGATAAATTGCAAGATCTCCTCTATGGCGAAGATTTTCTGCATATTCAATATTCAAGTGAGCGGACTCACACGGCAATGGAAGCCTATTACGCGCGAGAAGGAAATTGCCTAGGAGTTATGAATTTGTACATAGCGATGGCGCGCTATGTAGGTTTGGATGCAAATTTTCAAACAGTTGAGGTGCAGCCTAGCTGGGACCTTCGTGGCGATTTGCTAGTGCTTAGCCAGCATATTAATGCCAGCGGCAAGATTAGCGCACGCCGAACCTATGTTGTCGATTTCACGCCTGAGATATCACTGCAACAACTCACCTCGAATGTTGTGTCGGATAGGGTCGCACGTTCTCTGTATTTCAATAACTTGGGTGTTGAAGAACTTCTTGAGGGTAACTACGAGGGCGCTCTTGTCTATTTCAAGAACGCGCTTTACTTGAATGAAGATTCATCTATTGCCTGGAATAATATAGGCAGTAACTACAATCGATTGGGCAATGTAGGGTTTGCGGAGTACGCCTATCGCATGGCATTTAGTCTCGACGACAACAATGCAACAGCGATAAACAATCTTGCCAAATACTATCGCCGTTCTGGAAATTTTAGTCTAGCTGCAGAATATACAGAGGCTATAGAGCGTTTCAATAATAGGAATCCTTACTACCATTTTGCACAAGGAAGTGTGGAATTTGACGCTGGAAATTTCGATGAGGCACGCAGATCTTTTCGAAAAGCAGTACGTCTAAAAGGAGAAGAACCAAATTTCTACTACGCCCTTGCTGGTACCTATCTTCGGTTGGGAAATGAATCTGAGGCGAAGCGCTGGTCGGACACGGCTGGTAGAATATTGGCACTGTATGACAATATCTATCAGCCGAGTAATAACAAGGTAAAAATTATCGATTCGGCCTCTATCCTGCGTGACTCAAGCTACGGTATAAGTATATATCCGCCGGGGACTAGAAGGAATAATTAGCCATTGCCGGTCGCTGGGTTGTTGTCTCAGTTCAGGTCTGCATCTTGCCAGTAACGGGTACCCTTAATGGTTGCTTGCAGAGCTAAGCCACTTTGGGTCATTTGATAGACCGTTACATTATCCAGAATTGCCTCTCCGCTCACAGAGCCGCCTAAATCTCCGGCTTTTGCTGCCGCATCGGCCTGCCCACCAACCGATATACCTACGTCCATGAAGCGTTCCAGCGCATCATTGTTGTGGAAGACGAAGACGGCGCGAAAATCTTTTACGCCTGCACCGATGCCGATGCCAACCTCACCCATGCGCATGTAGGTATCGCTGCCGTTGGATCGAACTACACCGATGCCACCACCGAAGCTGGCGAAAATAAGATTTATATTGGCGTTGGAAAATACCGCATAGCCGCTCGCACTCTCTATCTGCGCTCTCGTGTCTGGCTTAATTGAATAGAGCTCCGTGAGTACTTCCTGGCGCATCTCTTGAATGGCTTGTCTGCGCTCGCTAGGTGTTCCTCGAGTCATGCCTGTAGCCGTGCAAGAGGCTAGTAACAGCAGCAACAACGCTGAGGCGATAAGTCTGGCGAAAGTTGTGCCTGTATTAATATTCATGCTTACTTCTCCAATATAGAGGTACTCTAGTTAACTTCATTGGTAAAACTGTATGCTTCGACGAGCTTCTTCACTTCGTCAATTCTAGCCTTGTCGGCCACATCGATGCTGAGAACCAGCCCGCGTTTTTTCTCCATTTCACTCACGACGCTCGCATCAAGTGAGTTCTTGATTAGCAGTTCACGGATAACCTGCTCTGAGATCCTCTGACGTAGTGTCGGCCTAAATACTTTGCCTACGGCGGTGAGCGGCATCGCGTCTATAAACTCGATTCTTTTTGGAATCGCTGCGCGTTCGGATATGGCGCTGGTGCAGTGGTCGATAAGCTCGATTTCTGTCACTTTGCTACCGGCAACCTTGACCACGTAGGCCATAGGTAGTTCGCCGGCATAGGGGTCGGGCAAGCCTATCGCAATGGATGTCACAACATTGGCGTGTGCATTGAGCGGCTCTTCAATTAACTCCGGGTCGATGTTGTGGCCACTACGGATGATGAGGTCCTTGGCGCGCCCGGAAAGATAAAGGAAGCCTTCGGCATCCATATAGCCGATATCGCCGGTATTGAACCAGCCATTCTCGATCCAGGCGGAGGCATTATCGATAGTGCTCTTATAGCCCTCAAATACCTGTGGGCCTTTAACCAGGATGACGCCACTTTCACCTAAGGGGCAGTCTTTAATGACGGTAATGCCATCTATGTGGACAATGCGAATCTCTGAGTAAGGTATGCGCATACCGACGCTGCCGGGTGGCTGGATGAGTGGTGCGCGCGAAATGAGCGCCGTTGTTTCGGTCATGCCGTAGCCGTTGCCTACCTCTACGTCAAAGTTCTTCTCGAAGCTAAGCTCGAATGGTAGCGAGAGAGGTGCAGCACCCGAATTGATGTTGGTCAGGCTGCTGATATCGGCATCGCCTACGGGAATATCCGCTAGCGCCATGAGGACAGTGGGCACGGCAGAGAATTGTTTTACCTGGAAGCGCTCGATGTGATTCCAAAAGTTCTTCATCGCGATTGGTGAGCGAAATCCGCTAGGCGTCATCAGTACGATGCGATAGCCCACAGCGAAGGCGGCGACTCCTTGAATAATGCAGCCGTAGATATGAAACAGCGGCAGCCCACAAAGCACGGTATGCCGTTCCATGTGCGCAGTGTAGACTTGCATTAGCTGTCCTAGGAATGCCATGTTGCCGTGTGTCAATTGAGCCAGCTTGGGCCGGCCAGTCGTGCCGCCGGTGTGGAAGTAGGCGGCCTTCTGGTCTGCCGAAAATTTTCTGTTGCTGGTTAATGACGTGCCGCCGTGTGAGGCAATTGATGAATCGAAATCTAGGATGTCAAAATTTCCCTTAGCAGGCTCTGTCGGTCCTGGATTACAAAGTCCGGCTATGTTGACTTCTAGCAGCGTGGTAACGCCTGGGCACTCGGACACCGCGGCGCGTACTTTCTGATTAATATCACTATGCTCTGATTGAGCTAGGCAGATGACAACCTTGGCATTAGCGGCGGTAATAATCTCGGCAATGTGCTCCGCTTCAAGCATGGGGTTGATTGGGTTGGAGATGCCGGCTGCTTGAGCGCCCCAGATGGCAAAATGCGTCTGTGGCAATATCGGCAGAATAATGGAGACAGCATCATCAGCGGTGATGCCAAGTTCAGTGAGTAGGTTTGCTGTGCGTGTAACCTGTGCCCCTAATTCGGCGAAGCTGACCGTTTGTGCCGCTTCATCGGGCAGTCCCTGTAATAGAAATTCCAGTGCGGCCCTATCCCCAAAGCGATCCGCGCTGTCCTTTATTAAGTTGTAGCTGTCGGTATGGGGGAATTGCTCAGTTAATGGGGTTTTCTCAAATGCCTCTACATCGGCAATGGTTTCCAATACAGGTTCGGGAGTGGGTAGTTGCGACAGGTCGATCAAGGCTGGTTCTCCTAGTTCTAGCTAATACTCATTGCATAGCCTGGGCTTCGTGGCATACAGGCAGCTTTTTCTTTGGGCAATTTATAGCACGGAATTGGATTGGATGATTGCGTAAAAGTTGAGATCAGCTGCTGCGGGTGTTGGAGAATTCCACCATCGCTGTCAGGGCGTCGCGGTACTCTGAGGGAGCGAGCACGTCGAGGTGGGCAAGAGCCTGATCCGACTCTGACTTGGCGAGCTTGCGGGCGTAATCTAGTGCGCCGCACTCCTGCACGATTTCGATTACTTGATGCAGTTTTTCAGCTTGAAGCTCTTCGTCGGCTAGGGCTTGCCTAATCAACTGAGCTTGTTCTTCACTCCCGTGTTCGAGGGCGTAGATGAGGGGGAGCGTTGGTTTTCCTTCGGCAAGGTCGTCACCAATATTCTTGCCGAGAGATTCGCTGTCGCCGGCATAGTCCAGCACATCGTCGATTAACTGAAAGGCGGTGCCTAGATGCATGCCAAAATTCTTCAGCGCTTGCTCTTCCTCCGGGGAGGCATTTGATAGGATCGCACCGCACTGCCCAGCGGCTTGAAACAGAATCGCCGTCTTATTCCGAATAACCTGCATGTAGCTTTCTTCGGTCGGATTTGGGGTGTTTTTACTGATCAGCTGCAGAACCTCACCCTCAGCGATTCTATTGGTGGTGTCGGCGATGATTTCCATGATTTTCATGCTGCCTAGCGTTACCAGTATCTGGAATGCTCTAGAGTAGATGAAATCGCCAACGAGAACGCTTGAAGGGTTATTCCAATGCGCATTTACCGTTGGCCGACCACGGCGTAATGAGGACATGTCGACGACATCATCATGCAGTAGGGTGGCGGTATGAATGAACTCGATCACCGAGGCCAAAGATACATGCGTCTGGTTATCGATTTTGCAGGCTTTTGCGGCGAGGAGAACGAGTAGGGGGCGCAGGCGTTTGCCGCCAGCATCAACGATATAGTGGCCAATATTTTCAACAAGCGGCACATTCGAGTGAAGCTGGTCCACAATGAATTTATCTACGGCTGTTAGGTCGGCTTCGACAGTTGATCGAATTTGCTGATATCGATTTTGCTGATTCATAGGCGCTTTGCTGCTAATTCCTCTGCTATTGGCGGGAGACAGGTCTCAATTGAGGGGAATCTCCGTGAGCACGCATGCTAGGGAGCGAAATGGGTGCTGTCAAGCCGACTAGGCCACCAGATAAAGGCTTTCGGCCGGCAGCGTTAGCTCAAATACGTAGAGCGACGAAATACGGGCTCCTCCCGATATTTCTTCCTGAGCTTATGAAGAGAGATCAATGGCAAATCTGCTTGCTTCAGAGTGAACGTTCCCGTAAAATGCCGGCCCCTATAGGAATGGGTAACTTTCCCATTTAAAAGGCGGTATCGGAGAGAATTATGTACGCGGTTATTAAGAGTGGTGGCAAGCAACACAGGGTTGAAGAAGGCGAAATTCTTCGGCTAGAGAAGTTGGAAGCCGCTACTGGGGAAGAAATTAGTTTCGACAATATTTTGATGGTTGGCGAAGGCGAATCAGTGAAGATCGGTACGCCTTATGTTGCAGGCAGTAAGGTCACTGCACAAGTCGTTAAGCAGGGTCGAGCCAACAAGGTTACGATTATCAAGTTTAATCGTCGTAAGCATTCGCGTAAGCAACAGGGTCATCGCCAGTGGTTTACAGAAGTTAAGATTACTGGAATTACAGCGTAACGCTCGGAGTTAGGTAATGGCACATAAGAAAGCAGGTGGTAGTACTAATAACGGTCGTGATTCAGAATCGAAACGACTAGGTGTAAAGAAGTACGGTGGCGAAGTTGCCATCGCAGGAAATATTATCGTGCGTCAGCGCGGTACGCGTTTCCATCCGGGTGAAAACGTAGGTTGTGGCAAAGACCATACCCTGTTCGCCAAGGCTGATGGTGTTGTGAGATTCGCTGTTAAAGGCCCTCATAACCGAAAGTTCGTGAGTATCGAAGTAGCCTAGTTAGGCTGTTCGTTACAAAAAGCCTCGTCGTTCGACGGGGCTTTTTTGTTTATGAAAGATGCGGTGTCTAAGGCTCGTGTCATTTATCATCGGAGCGAGTTGATCTCCAAATTGAGATGAGTACAACGTGAAATTTGTAGACGAAGCAGAAATTGTAGTCGAAGCAGGCAACGGCGGAAGTGGTGCCTTAAGTTTCCGGCGCGAGAAATATGTCGAGCGCGGAGGCCCTGATGGCGGGGATGGAGGGGATGGCGGTAGTGTTTTCATGCAGGCCGACGCCTCTCTAAACACGTTGGTGGATTTCCGTTTTCAGCCTCGTTATCGCGCGCAGTCAGGTGCGCCTGGGCAGGGTAGGCATTGTACTGGCAGGGGTGGCGACGATCTGTTGGTCAGGGTACCGCTGGGCACCACAGTCATAGACGTGAATACTGAGGAGCTCATAGCAGATCTTAACGTGCCGGAC
>JAESUT010000126.1 GCA_016762995.1 Gammaproteobacteria bacterium
GCCTTTTTTATTGCCTGATTTAATGAGTGAATATGGCTATGACCTTTGGAACCAATGACCTCCCGGTGCACACCTGCCACCTATGAGCAGGTAGTCAGTTAGGTTCATCACTTTCTACCACAAAGTGTTAATCATGACCCCTATGCCGACCTCGTTCTAGCCGAGGGGATAAAACTGACTCCGCGCCATTACGCCTACCTATATTATTCATTTCGCTAGTTTCTAGTCTGCTTCCACTTTATCCTCAAACAAAAATGACCACGACTCATCCTGCCTATAGAAGGCACGCATTCTCCTGGGCGGTGTGTATTTAGATGCCAGAGCAGGGCAATTAGCCTTCGATTGCAGCAAAGCCCCACAGCGGAATAACGCATTGAGCTGCCGCATACCATTAGCCAACGGGTCGTCCGCTTTCTGGGAAGACGAGGTCTGCTGGAGTGGGATGAAGACAGGAGCTACCTCACGCTGGATGGGTTGGACAAAGACTCAATGCAGGAGCTTCATCCTCATTCAGTAACTTATCGTCTAGCTGTTGGCCCGCAGCGTGAATAAACCTGCCTCCTTAAATATTTTAAAACAAATCCCGCTACTACTGAATGCGATAGTGGGACATGCTGCTATGGGAGCAATAGAATCGCGAATTAATATCGGAGATACCTCTCCAGTAATCGGATTAAGTACTTAGGTGCCCACGTAGATAAAGTAACTGCAAGCTCCTTCAATAGATTGATTATTGATGGGGTCACCTCCTTTTTAGTGTCAGTGTGGCCAAATATTGCTAACGAATTTCCCCTGTTAGAACTACTAACAAAAGTCTGATGATTCTAACTAACACAATATTAACACTGTAAAGTTTCGCAGTAGATAATTAGAAGGCAATCGTTCGTTTGTTACATAGGAAGTCAAAGAAGAATGATTCGGGAGGTTTTTTTCTATGCTAGATGCACATGTATGTAGGGAATTGGCGATATGAAAAGATCGTGTTTCAGCGTGTAGAAAGTGACTAATTGAATCGATTTGTGTGTAGAATTGCGCGTCAGATCACATAGTGGGACGATTAATCAAGAATAACGAATTTAATTAGGCTCTTATGTAATCTACACTTAGTATCGAGTCATCGTTATAGAAGAAGTTACGCGAGTATGTATTTATGAAGGAAAGAAGACGACATAAACGGGTAGAGGTGAATTTCTGGGCAAGCCTTAGCCATCCACTGCTGGGCACAGTTACTTGTGATATCCAGGATATGTCTATTAGTGGGGTATCTATAAAACTAGACGAAGACTTAAAATTCTTCGTTATGATGGAATTGGATGTGAAAATCCGTGGTGACGGCTGGGACGACTCCATGCCTGCACTACCTGTCCAGGTGACGCGTGTAGACAAGCGTGAGATTGGCCTGCAATTTATCGAAAGCTGTGAAGAACTATGGGTGCCCTCAGAAGATGATCTCAATTTTTCTGCAGACAATTCAAATCCCATGCAAGATTTTGCGGCTCACGGTGATTTGGGCAAGTTGGCCTAACTACCTACTGGGACAACTTTCGATAAATGACTCAGAAAAACACAAAGACCCGCATGTAAATAGTTAGTATGACGACAATTATCACTGAAAAGGCGATAAAGCGGAGAGGGTTTCTTTTAAAGCTTTGCCAAACAGTCTTCGCTTCCCCATTTTCTCTGCTCAATTGGTATTCTCTGCGTAATCGCTCGGTACGTTCACTCTGATATTCATCGATTAATTGGCGTGTGAATTCGAATTCCCTAGACTCATGTATCCAAATAGCGGGTAATGAAATTCCCCAGTTCCCTGCAGAGGTTTCGAAGTAGGCAATGTCATTGCCCTCCAAAAGCTCGCGTATATCTTGAGCTTCATCCATGGGAACGTTACGTAGTTTAAATACTAGTTTTGACATGTGGGTTTGCGTGTCCTGCACCTTGATTCGCTTTTACGCTAGTTGCGGGCATGCTACCTTTAACTCATAGTCGTGTAAAATCCGAGAGAAAATAATTGAGGCGATCGCCTATGTTAACGCTGTAATTGGCGTTGATTGAGAAGTAGCAGTTATCGCGGGAGGAAATTGAGATGCAAAAATTAATGAAGTCGATTCGTAGGCCTTACACGACCGTTATTTGCGTATTCCTACTTAGTTTTTCACAGCTAAAAGCAGATACATCAGTCTGGTCGGTGCGCTCTGGTGACAACGTTGTCTATCTCGGTGGAACGGTGCATCTATTGCGCCCAGGCGATTATCCGTTGCCTGATGAATTTGAGGAGGCTTATCGGGCTAGCTCCGAGCTGTACTTCGAGACGGACATGGCAGCGATGAGCGACTTATCCGTACAAGTCCAAATGTTGCAACAGCTTACTTATGGCGACGATAAGTCCCTGAGTACTGTTTTGAGTGATGAGGCCTATGCGGCTCTTACTGCCTATACAGCGACAGCAGGGCTGCCTATGGTAATGCTGGATAAATTCAAACCTGGACTTCTCATTAGCACGCTTCAAATACTTGTATTTCAGAGTATGGGATTTACCCCTCAAGGTGTAGATGCTTTCTTCCACACTCGGGCCGTCGCTGATGGGAAAGCAGAAGGGCAATTGGAGACAGTGCAGGAACAAATAGGGTTTATCGCGGCAATGGGGGAGGGTAACGAGAGTGAATTCATTCTACTTTCTCTGGAAGAGCTTGCAGAAATAGGTGATGTTATTGAAAGCATGATTGGCGCCTGGCGTTCAGGCGATACTGAGGGCTTGTCTGAGCTATTCGTGGAAGATATGAAGATAGAGGCGCCGGCGCTGTATGACTCCCTGCTATTACAAAGAAACCTGAGGTGGATTCCTCAGATCGATAGCATGCTGCAAGACGCGGATACAGAGTTTGTTCTGGTCGGAGCGGCACATATAGTCGGTGAGAACGGGCTGTTAGACTTGCTCTCACAGAAGGGCTACGAGATTAATCAGCTGTAGTTCTTAAGAACAAGACAAAGCAGAAGTCATGCAGAGATAGCGAGCGCCTGCCCAGAACCTCTGCAATGTTACGACAAGGTTTAAGAGCTGGTTTTGTGGCTAAGCACTATCTGTCTTGGGCCACTGGTCGAAGTTTGGCCACTAACACCTGAAGGAATTTCTTGAACTTTACCGCCAGACTTTAAGAATGAGTCTATGTGTTGTGCTAGATCTGCGCGATTACTTACTGCCGCGTCTTTTTTGGATTTATTTGCCATGCTTAACTTTCTCTAATTCCGCAAAAGCCGAGAATTATACACCATTTCGGCACTTTCAGCCACATGGCGGGATGTGCTCAATTTCTATCCAGTGCTGCTGCCCGCGATTTTGTGTCTGCTCTTTAATGGTTGTTGCGCGAGCTGCAGCGAGATTGGATACGGCAGATCAGCGAGACTTTGATCCTAGCCTTTTTCGTGGACGAACATAGAAATCTGAGTAATAGTCTTCAGGAATTTCACCTACCAGCTCATCTAAAGAGGTCTTGTAGATGACCTTTATCTTAGCCAGCAACTCGAGGTCTAAATGGCAGCCATAGTTGCGGATAGTTTCGATATCCTCAAGCTGCTTGCGAGACACGCCTAGTAGCCGTGCGCCCTCATTCATAGAGTAGCCAGCGCTTAATCGGAGTTGCCTAACATTCTTTTTTACAGAAACAGTGATCGGTGAAAATTTGGAAAATTGGACTTGATTCATATTTTATTACTCCGTTCGGTGACCAAAAAATGGATTCTCCAGCCGGGTGCAGCCTCCCTGCAATGATGAAAACTACGTAAGTGCTTGCCCTATCTCGAATCCTATTGAATTCATAGTAAATAGAGTGATTTCAAACTATCACAATGTATTTGCGATGGTAATAACTTCTTTAAATCAGTGGGATTAAGTTAAAATCTTTCAGGATTTAGTCAATACTAAGTGGAAGTTTCAGTATCGAAACCTACCTAATTGATCCTATTTTCCGAATTAATCTAGTGATACCGTTTTTAAGCCAGGTTTGTGATCGAGTTTCAATTTTGAAATCGAAATGAGATTGAGCATTCTGCACGAAAGGTCGCATGTTCTGTTCCATGTAGCGCAGAGACCCGGTATCCATGATGCTAGTCAGGGTCTCTTTGTAGTCATTCAGAATTATCTCGTCGAGAAAATAGAATCCTGTCTTCCCAATAGCGCCGGCTGTACCTACACTAGCTTGAGCGAGTGATGCCGCGTTTACCGAGAGCATGCCGAGAACCTGCTCCCTGCTGATATTCTCTTGTCTAGCAACTAGGCTTATCTGGCTCCAAATTGCTTCAAAGCGAGGCAGTAAGTTAACCAAATTTGTTTTCAATGAAGCAGTGGATAGTCGAAGTTGCGCCGCCAATTCCTCTATTTCCGCTATGGACAATGGGGGGGTATCGATAGCTGTAGCTCCCTGGCGGCCCATATCATGAATCGAGAGGAGAACTTGCTCAAGAGAATTAGGGTTACTCTCCTGCGAGATCACATCATGTTCCTTTAAATGATGCACTAGGCGATTTAAAAATACCTGGCCTCCCTTGGCGGCATCGGAGGCAATAGCGAATACCCAAACTGGAGAAAGGTGCATAGTTAATAAGCCGGCAGCTTCCAGAGATGTGCCTAGCAACTTTCGATTCAGGAAGCGCTCTTGAAGCTTCGTCTCTGATTGGAAGTCGTCTAGTTGAGCAACATTTTTGATCAGAAAGGCCTGAAACATACCAAAGGTGAACCGATAACTATTCGAATTCTTCAGTGCTGTGGGTATCAGGGTCTTAGTGAGTAATAGTGTGCTGCCGCCAATGAGTGAGCCGAGTGCTCGTGCTAGCCGCTCAGGCAGGGAGAAAGAGAGCGCCAAATAGTGACTGAGCCTATCTAAATAAGTCTGCGAATTATTCTCATCAAGCGCTAGTGCAGGTAGTTTCGAATCGGAGTCTTCATGCTTCATTGAAATAATCCAGTTAAAGTTAGCCAAAGCTCGTTGTGAAAGTACCATCGGCAGAACGCTACTAGCAATGGATTTTGCGTAGTACTAACATGATGTAGACAGGATGCAGGAGGAGGGCCGCTACAACTAAGCCAGTATCATCTGCTAGAATCTATTCCTCACGCAGGAGAGCGAAATGTTAGAAGACGAGTCAACAAACGAACACGCCGAGCAGACTATCACCATGAATACGGTTGTTAGTTTTCACTATCGGTTGGCCGAAGTGGGAGAAGGCGGAGAGCGAGAGGGTTGGCGTGAGGAGTCGCACGGCGGTGCTCCCCTAACCTATCTGCATGGATTTCACAATGTAGTGGTGGGGCTGGAAAAAGCGCTGGAAGGAAAGAAGGTGGGTGACGCGATCGAGATTACTTTACAGCCGGATGATGCTTACGGGTTCCGACGCCCAAATTCGACACAACGAATTCCGATCAAGCATTTGCAGTTTCCTAGCCCGGTAAAGAAAATATTGCCCGGCATGCCTGCAACTGTAGAAACAGATCAGGGTAAGCGTGCAGTTGTTATTCTCAAGGCGGGAAAGTTTAACGTCGACGTGGATTTCAACCACCCTCTTGCGGGAAAGGTTCTCTACTATGAAGTGCAGGTGGAAGGTATTCGTGATGCAAGCATTGAGGAGATTGCACATGGTCATGTGCATGGCGCTGGTGGGCATCAGCACTAAAAAAATAACTCGTAACGTCTAGGCAGTGGCGGTTTATTTGCCGCTCACTGTTTCTAGCACGAGTGGAGTTACCTTTCGATTTACAACTACCTCATAGTAAACCTCATCACTCTCTGGGTCTTCATGAACTTGTGAGTCCTTCCAGATTCCAATCTTCCCCTCTCTAATAATTAAATCCTTCTTGCGGCCATTAGAATCGGGATATTGGCCTACATGAAATAGATACTGTTTGCTGTTAAGTTTCATGCGTACAGACTTTAGCGTGATCTCATTTCTTAGCTTAGCAAATGCCGCATCGTCTAGGAGAATGCCGTTGACGTTGTAGCGAATAGTTTGTTGGCCTTTCTCGCCCTTACCATCAGCTATGCGCAATACGTCGATATTGAACAGGCTCTTCTGAATTTTTTCCCTGAGGACCCAAGAACAACCAGACATGCGATCGGCGTCACCGATAGCGCCGGAAATCATAATTGACCTATCTTCATCGTACAGATAGCGCGGGGCAACGTCTGCGTAACAGATTCCCACTCCCAACTCTAAAAGGGGAAGTGCCATTTGAGTAGAATAACGATTGTTGGAGCCTACAATCTTCAACATGTCTTTGGCGTAGCCACAGGCTCTTGCTACGGAGAACCATTCTTGCGGAGTGTGTTCGAATTCGAGAAAGCTTAGAATTATGGCGTCACCTTCAATGAACACCTTGTTAGCGCCGTAGGTTCCCAAAATTTTATTTATGGGATTGAAGAAGCGTGTGCTGAAATAAGAAGCAGGATTTAAACCTTTGCTCTGCAGCTCATCTACAACCGTCGTAGAGCCGCGCACATCAGCTTTCATGATTGCATGGTGGCAGATGCGCTCATCGTCTTCTTCAATCTCGATGCTAGTAGGCATCACATACAGAGTGCCGGCCGACTTCGAAAGTTTTAGATCTTGTTCACTGCTAAGTAATGTCAATCTGTTGAATACACGATGAGCGAATCTAAAATACTTAAGCGCCCGGCGATATCGACTTATGTCGATCAATAGTTTAAGGGAATCGGCGGCGTCTACTTTAGAAATTTTATCTTTGAGTTTGGCTTTTAGAGATTCTAGAGACTTAACTTGCTCAGGTGATAATTTGTTTCCGCCGCCGCTGATGCTGTCCTGTAATTTGCTAGTTGTTATGCTTCCGCTCAAGAATTGGCAGACAGTCTTTAGGTCGACATGCTCCATGATCAGAGAGTTTAGAGACCGTCGCATATAGTGAGACGAAAGCAACTGCGCCAGTATTTTCTCGGAGCGAAGCATCTTGGAAAATGTTGCTAGAGCTCGTTCTATACCTCTAATTTCCCCTCGTCGTTTCCACCAAGCGCCAAAACCATGTTCCCGCCGAACTGTAGTCAGTTGTTCTCTGTTCTTTTTGCTATCAAATAGCACGGAAATGCTTTCCGGAGACTCGAGCCAGTTAAACTCTTCATTAATGAGGGTTTTGGTGTCTTTTGCTGGGCCAAAAAATGTTTGAGTTTGAAATAGCCCGCCTAGCTCATCGTGAATTTCAGCTTCCGCTATAGCGGCGGTAGAATCTTCGCCTATCGCTGCTAGTGGGAGTTGTTTTAATTTTTTGCCAAATAGTTTCTCAATCTTTGCATTGAGATCTACAAAACCTGCCGCTTCGCCATTCCAGCTAAATATGCAAAATTCATTTATCAAGAGAGGCAGTGCGCTTGGATCGGAAACCATAAGAATGGGGTTGAAAAGCACGTCGACAATATATTTGTATTCCTCGCCGAGAAACTGGTCGCGAACAGGAGCGAGCTGCCTCTCTTCAACACGTAGTAGTTGAGAGAAAATTTGCTTATTAACGTTGTATAAAATGGCGTCGTAATTTTTTCTAAGCCAGAACAAGCGTTGATCAGTAGCTAATGCTTCAGAGGAACCTTTATTTCTGAGATCAGCCAATCGTGCAGTGACGTTGTCAATATCAGAATCGAGCTTAGCCTTAGTGACTCGCAGGATAATTTTGATTGCTGAAAATTGAAGAAAGCAGATTTCGTCGGCACTGAGATCGGTCTTAACGCGGTGAATCAGAATCGTCATCATGTCCAAGTATTCGACACGAATTTTCTCGAAGGAATTGGAGTTATCCCAGTGTCTAGGCTTGGGAATGGCGATCTGGGAAACGAGTAGGGAGACCAGTTTTTTGATGTCGGAGGAGAATTTACTGCTTAGTTTTACATCGATATGATAGTTGTCAATTCCTTTGGATAGTTTGTCGATCGATAGCTGTACGCTTCGGCTTATCTCAATCGATTCAAACAGACTTGTACTTGCCTTCGAATTCATAGCGATTAATTCTTATTCTTGGTTTTAGAAATTTTTAAATACACCCGTTAAAAGCATGACTTACTTTTCAGTATTTCAAATCAGGGCAGAAATAACAGATTCACGCTGTGCAAATGTGAATTACACCACATTATATAGAATGTATTGAAATATCAGCAATTTGTAGCACTTTTTTGACATTATTGGTGTTTGCACCGCCTGCATCAATCTATAGCGCAGGTGTGCAGTAACAGCCACTATATGTAGTGGGTGGCACTATAGATTCTTTGCTGGTCTTGTTCTAGCGGCGAGATTGGAAAGTATCTGGCGACCGAGTTTCTGTTGTTGCCATTGGAAGAAAAATGCAGCGATGCGAGATATGCCATTCAGGCTTCGTTCCAGCTCCAGAGAAATACACATCTCGGCGGTTTTAGGGTTTACTTCAATCAGGAATCCATAGGCTATCTCACCGGCGGCGAGATTGATGCTGATTTGCAGGCTTTGAGGCGGGTCCCAACGATCGATGGAGCCGGTCGTTGTCTTGTGTCCTGTCTCTACTAGAAGCTTTGTGCCTCTCGCTGGGGATTCGGAGTCTGCCTGCTTTACGCTGCGCACTCCAGGAATCCAGTTGGACCAATTTCGGAAATCAGTTAGCACACGCCAGCCACTGTCACTCATCGATGCCAGCCAAGCGCCTGCATCTTGCGTGTTTATTATCGAGCTCGGCATGGCTATGCGGAAATTGTGACTACTGCGAATAACATTCATACTGGCTTCATCGGTTACATGGCTTGAAGCTGAACTAAATCCTTCCGCCAGCGGCTAGTCGGGGCGCGCAGGTTTGGCGCCCGATTGAATCATCGGCCGAATGGTGCCAACATGAATCGGCAGCTAATGCTGCGAGCAACCAATAGCCTCTTAGGTGCTTGGGCTCTCACAGAGCTATTTTTAAATCTAGCTAGAAGGGTAAGTACAGATGAATAATGACGTAGCGACAGTACTAATCGTAGCAATAGTATTTGGCTTCATTAGTTTTAGAGTCTACCTCAAATATCGCACCGAGCAGTTGAAAAGTGGTGCTGGCTCGCTAGGTACTAGTTTGCAGGATGAGAATGTCGCCCTGAAGGCGAAAACGCAGGAGCTTGAAGGCCGTATTCAAGTTTTAGAATCCATCGTTACCAATAAGAATTTTAAGTTAGCAGAAGAAATAAATTCACTGTCTTGACTATTCGTGAAATCAACGTTTTTCGGCTGGGTTCGCAATAGATTGTTGTGATAAGGTTGTTTTGACTGATATTTAGTACCAACTCCAATGCTGATGCCTCTCTTAGAGAGATTGAGGGCCAGCGGAACCAAGAAAAAGAGAGAAGATCATGAATCAAGATGACAAGCCAATCGATAGTTCTCGGCGCGATATTCTTAAAGGTGCCCTGGGCACCGGAGCCTTGGCAGCTGGAGCTGCATCACTACCGAGTTTTATGTTTCCCGCACTAGCTCAAGGCGAGCAACTCGTCCCCTTTACCGATGTGCCTGATACTTTTAATGTGCGCCCGGTTCGACCAAACGCGACTCACTATTTGGATACGCGTGAAATAACCACTTATTTCACCGATAACGATGATTTCTATCTGGTGCAGCACTACGGTCAGCCAGAAATTGACAATGATTCCTACCGACTGAAAGTGACAGGAATGGTAGATAATGAGTTAGAATTTTCTCTACAAGACCTCATGGCAAGAGATAATATTGAGCAGCAAGTTGGATTCGAATGTGGCGGAAATGGTCGCCGATTGTTCCAAGGTCTTATAGGTAACGCGCGTTGGCGCGGCGTTTCGTTGGCGAAGATTTTGGAAGAGGCCGGCATTCAAGACGGCGCTAAAGAAATCGTGTTTTTCGGAACCGATACCGCAACCGAGACGATCCGCGAGAGAGACGTGGAGAAGGCATGGGCCCGCAGTCTGTCCGTCGAAGATGCGATGCAAACTGACAATATGCTTGCCTTTGAAATGAATGGCGAGCCGCTGCCGCATTATCATGGCAAGCCAGTACGCGCTCTGATCCCTGGCTGGTATGGCGTAGCCAACGTAAAATGGCTAAATCAGATCCATGTGCAGGACACTCGATATATGGGCCGTTTCATGGGCCGCGACTACGTGACCCTCAAGAAGGAAAACGTGGGCGGTGTAGAACGCTGGGTTGAGAATTCAGTTACCACCATGAATCTGAAATCCTCTATCGTTCGTGTTACTGAGATGGGCGGCCAACATAAGATTCAAGGGTTTGCACTGAACGATGGTACATCTCTAGAAAGCATCGAAGTCAAAATAGACGACGGTCCTTGGGAACGTGCTGAGATTAACCCACGATCAACGAAATACTCTTGGAAATTATTCAGCTACGATTGGAGTAATGCCACACCGGGAGAACATACGATCGTGTCGCGAGTGACAGATGTTAACGGCAACGTACAGGCGACTCAGGAAGAACTTCCAGAGAAGGTAAGCTACTGGGAAGACTTCGGTCAGTTTCCACGAACTATCCGTATCTAACCCTAATTTCCTCAACCTCTGCACTCGATGGATTCATACTCACTAGACAGTGGGTTGAATCTTCATCGGGTGTTGACCTCATTTTTTGGCTGGCTAGCAAGGCTGGTCCTCTGCGCCTTCGCTTCTTTGGGCAGGAATCTGTTTGCTTCTTTCCGGCCGAACAACAAGCTCAAGTAGAAGAAATTCTCTTATCGGTGACTGGCTGGCGAGTTGCGGCAACGCAGTTGAAAAACTTCGATGCTGAGCCCATGTCGGCACTCTATCTCAAGAGCCAGCGAAAGCTCTTCGATATTCGGGATCGGCTCACCGCTAAAGACATCCGAGTAGCAGAGGCAGACCTTAAGCCGACTGATCGCTTCCTAATGGAGCGCTTCATTACAGCGGCTGTCTCTATCGAGGGAAGTCTGACAGAAAACGCTAATTTTAACGATATCGTACCTCGCGATCTGCGAACCACAGAATTCCGTCCACAACTTAGTGCGGTTTCTATTGATATAGAGACTAACTATCACGCGAGCAGTCTCTATTCGATAGGAATTTATTCAGATGATGTCTCAATAGTCTATATGGTTGGCCCAACTGAAAATTCTATTGGAGAAAATGATGACAGTGATAATTTGGAACTCTACCAGCTGAGCTCAGAGCGTGAGGTTATTAGTGCGTTCGTTAAGAAAATTGAAGACTTAGACCCTGACGTAATTATGGGTTGGAACGTAGTGAATTTCGACCTGCGTTGCCTGCAAGATTTCTGCGACCGGCTAAAAATGCCACTGCTGTTGGGGCGTAATAAAGAGGCGATCAGCTGGCGTAAGACAAGAGATAGCAATGATCGATATTATGCATTAGTGCCGGGTCGGGCGGTGCTGGATGGTATCGAATTGATGCGTTCCGCCACTTATCAATTTGAGAATTTCTCACTGGAGCACGTCTCGCGCCAGCTGCTGGA
>JAESUT010000174.1 GCA_016762995.1 Gammaproteobacteria bacterium
CAGGTTGCAGCATCTCCTGAATTTCGGAAATGGCCCGCAGGACTGCCGGTCCAAGCGTACCCGAGGTTCTAGCCGCCGGTGGAGCGCGTTGTTCCTCGCCTGCATTTACGTATGTAAGAGGCAGCATGGCGACACTCATTACCGCCATAAGAAAGCCTAACTTAAGCATGTTATGTAGTCTCATCATTATTACTCCTCGAGCTCATAGCGGAACACATACTGCACATCTTCCACAGGAACGCCTTGTCCGTCGACAACGCGCGGCTGGAATTTAAATCTACCAGCGGCGCGGATTGACGCCCGATCGAACATTGAAGAAGGTTCAGCATCTATTACAATAATTGAGTCTTCTACAACATTACCAAGACCATTCACGGTAAAACTAACTAAGCACCATCCCTCAATTCCACGCTGTGCAGCACGAGTAGGATATTGAGGAGCGATGGCAACAAGTGGCAACATGTCTCCATCGGTTGCCGATATAGATGCATTGCTCAGTTGAAGTCCGATATCTAATTGTATTGATGAACGCTCAATGTTAAGAGACGGGCCATCAGATAGGTTCACCTGGCGCTCAGGAATATCTTCAACAACTTCAGTGTCATCTTGAATGGGTTCTGGCTTGTCGATTTCTTCGATAACTTCAAGAACGATCTCGGGCATTGTTGCATCGACCATTTTAATCACGGTAACGCGCTGATCGAGATCTGCGCCCGTTGCGATCAAAGCCTGCATAAAGTAGAACAATCCCAAAGTGATGCCGGCTGCCATTACCATGGATACAGCCCATCTAATTAATACCATCATAGTCTATGCCTCCGCTGCAATTGATACGTCGGAAATATTCGCTTCTCTGGCTGCCCCTAGAATAAGCATTACCTGCTCATTGTTCGCTGCCGCGTCTGCTTGAATTATCACAGCTGAATTTGGAGCATCAGCTAGTCTTAATTCAAAACGTGAGCGTATAAATCGAGGGTCAATCTGATCGCCATCGATCCAGATATCTCCATTCGGTCCTATTGCGATAAGTATTAGGTCGCCTTTCTTGCTTTCAGCGGTCGAGGCTTCTGGCCTAGTGACATCAATTCCCGCTTCGGTGACGAACACCGAGGTAACAATAAAAAAGATTAGAAGGATAAAAACAACATCGAGCATTGGAGTGAGGTCAATCTCACCTGCGTCTTCTTCATCCTTCCTTTTCATTAAACCTGATTTCATTATTTCACCTTGACTCAAATAATTTCGATCAAAATAGTAAACACTAATGACGGATCAAGCTCTTAAGCAAAGCTTGATCCGTCTAGGTAGTTAGTTGCTCAACGGTAAGTGATCTTCAAGCAGTTCCATATCGCGGTCAACTTTTGCCTTTAAGTAATTAGAAGCAAAAATTCCTGATATCGCACCTACCATGCCTGCCATTGTTGGAATGGTTGCCATAGACACTCCACCCGCCATTGACTTCGCATCACCACCACCGGTGACGGCCATTATGAAAAATACATTAATCATGCCCGTCACCGTTCCAATCAGCCCAAGCAGAGGACAGATGGTTACGAGTACTTCTATGATCGGCAGCGTGTTTCGTACGTCCAAGGAAATCTTGGAAATCATCATGGTGCGAATTTGATGCGCACTCCATGACTTCGTATCTGCACGCACATTCCATGCAGCCAATGTATTCTTCACATTGGCTTTATGGGTAGTATTTATATACCAGATTCTCTCGAATATCAGCGACCACTTCACTAATAGGAGCATGGCGATGATGTTAAGCACCGGCCCGCCACGCTCCATGAAGAGAGTCACAGAATCAGTAATATCCAGAAACGCAAAATACATAGTATCTTCCTCTGCTTACTGGTTAGCGATTCGCGTTCGCAGACTGTTCAGCTTTCTGCGCGATCATGCCAGTAGCCTGTTCTTCCAGGATATGGATGATGTTGTCAGCGCGACTCTTCACTACTGTGTGCATAAAGATAGTAGGAATCGCCACAACAATACCGAGTACAGTGGTCATCAATGCCGATGAAATACCGCCGGCCATGATTGTCGGATCACCTGCACCGTATACAGTAATCTGCTGGAACACCGTAATCATACCGGTAACCGTACCAAGCAAACCACCGAGTGGCGCAATGGTAGCAATCATCTTAATCAAGGTAAGCATGCTCTCTAGCGCTGGCGTTTCTTGTAGAATCGCTTCACCAAGCTTTAACTCCAATGTTTCAGTGTCAGCATTTGGATTTGACTCAGCCACTAACAAGACTCTACCCAGCGGGTTGTTCTTCGATGCTTTGCCGCCCTTAAGCTGACTACGCACTTTAATTGAAACAAGAGTCAGTATAAGTAGTCGCAGGAATCCAATTAAGATACCGACGATACCCACGCCAATAATGATAAAACCAATGGTGCCAGAGTTATTCCGAACCTGCTCTTCGACAGATGGGAAATTAACTAGGTTAGCCATTACCTGACCACCTACACCACCAGTCGGATCGATACCGACTTTAGTAAAGCCGCTGGTCGAGCTTTCTAATGCGCTTGCCGCACTCAGAAGTCCCGCATCTGGCTGGCGAGGAAGCACTTGAAGATGACCAATATCGCCGTCGTAGCTCAGGTACTCACCTTCTGAAATTGCATTGAAATTACCGATACGCGTAATGCTGCGGTTAACAGTATCTCCATTCGGCAATGACACATCGGCGTTGTAGGTAGAAACACGTGCCGACTCAACAACTTCTTGCTGCATGTAGAACCAGAAGCGCTCTATTTCTTCTGGGTTCAACTGCTCAATAGTACTGCCTGCTTTCGCGATGAACTCTTCAATAAATTCAGAGCGACCAGGAAATTGTGCGCTGATCAATGAATTTTCGAAGTTGCTCAGGAAGTCACCCGCCACGCCTTGCAGTGTGCCGAAAAGCTCGTTCAAGTCACCACGACGGTCGCGAAGAATGTCGCGCTTGTCACGAATGATTATCTCGTTAGCCTCGAACTGATCACTAAGATCCGATTGTGTTTGCTCTTGCTCAACAATGCGCTCATTAGTAGTGTCGAGAATCTGTTGCTGGCGATTCGCGTTCTGTTCGAATTCCTGCTGCCGCTGAACATACTCAGCCGACTCAGCAATGCGGTCGTTCTCAACCAAGTCTAAAAGACCCGCAAGAGTGGTAGCGCCTTGCGCTAAAACAAGATTAGAAGTCAGTCCAAGCAGACAAGCTGTAGCCGTTAGGCCGGTAATCTTAAGTAGGTTTTTCATTGTGCCACCTCCGGAGCCAATACAGGCAGTTCAATGATTTTTGGTGCATCCAAGCTTGATGCTACACGGATAGCAGTCTGTACTGCCGTTCTATATTCGCCGGCGGGTAATTCAACCCATTCCCGCGCTTTGTTGTCCCACGCTCCAGTAACCTGACGATCAGTGGTCTGATACATCAACGCTACACGTCCGATTCGAACGATACTCACGTCACGTTCAGCACCGCCAATAACGATGGTATCTGGATAAGTTGTATTAGTGCGACCGTAGGTCGCCTCTGTTTGGTAAATCACTAGAACTTGACGAAACTTCTCCGCGATGGAGACATCGGGATTGTCGATGGCGTCTCTAGCAAACTGAAGTCGGTTGGCACGTTCATCAACCTGGAAGGGATAGTCCAGCGCGACGAATTGCTCGATGCTGGAAAGCATCTTCTCCATTAATAGTGGAATCTCTCGCGTGATCGATTCAACACTTGCAATAGACTCATCCAGAGTATCGATGTTCTCTTCCTGGATAGAGACTGACTTGCGGAAACCTGCATTCAGCACGAGTAGTGCCTCTAATGCGTCATTCTGTCGCTTAAAATTTTCAAAAGTAGAGCTTGTTGAATTTGCTAAGCGGTTAATTTCTTCTTGCGCTGCAGCGGCTTCAGTGTTCCTAGCCTCTATAACGTCCATAGCCTGATCAAGAATACTGCTATCTACGAGAATTTCCGCAGCTTGAGCCGAAGCCATGATGCAAGACATGAGTAATGCTAGAGCAGTCATACTCATATTTGTAATTCGACGGTTTTTCATGTGCCATCCTATTTTCTTGTTAAATAATCAGATCCGAACTATCAAGCTTTTGCTGCGAGTAAAAAGTTCAGCAATAACTAGTCCAGACACGACAAACTATTTTTTCTTAGTGCCGGCTAACTAACACCTAACACCTAATTTTACTGTCTGAGAATTTCGTGATTTTTCTAAATCTCTCGTGACCGACAGCTTTCCATGAAACAAAGCTCACCGACAGTTACCAATCTACCCAAACTCAAAAAGTTTGAGACGCTTCGTAACCAATCAATTCGCTTTACAGATAGCTAAAAATATAGCTACCAAATAGTCCCTTAAATTCAGCGTTTTATGCATGAATTCGGGGTAAGACTATCACACAACATCGCGCTTTTAGAACCTTTTAGATTAGAAAAGTTAAGCGCGATGAAGGCGATGGCTGGAAAGAAGAAAGGAGTGCTCGCGAGGAGGAAAATACCAAGAAAAAGCTGGTAGAAAAACTACCAGCCAGTTATTTCGGAGAGACCGCTGCCTATTTCAGCGAGTGAGCGAACAGTTTTCACTCCAGCATCTTGGAGTGCGGCAAATTTCTCGTCGGCTGTTCCCTTGCCGCCAGAAATTATAGCGCCAGCATGGCCCATTCTTTTTCCTGCTGGCGCAGTAACACCGGCGATATAAGCGACAACAGGCTTGCTCACATTGGCTTTAATATACGCCGCTGCTTCTTCTTCAGCCGTGCCGCCTATTTCCCCAATCATTACAATCGCTTCAGTCTGCGCGTCTGCTTCAAAAAGCGCGAGTATGTCGATAAAATTAGAACCTGGAATGGGGTCGCCACCAATACCAACACAAGAGGATTGTCCGAAGCCATGATCGGTAGTCTGTTTAACAGCCTCATAGGTTAGCGTTCCGGAACGGGAAACAATACCAACTTTGCCCGGCAGGTGAATGTGTCCTGGCATGATGCCTATCTTACATTCGCCCGGGGTTATGACTCCCGGACAGTTAGGGCCGATTAGTTGTACGCCAAGCTGGTCACAGCTTTCTTTCGCTACCAACATGTCTAAAGTTGGAATACCTTCCGTAATACAGACAATTAATTTGATTCCAGAATTCGCCGCTTCGAGAATTGAGTCTTTGCAGAATGCTGCGGGAACATAGATTACCGAGGCATCAGCGCCGGTTTCATCGAATGCTTGCTGCACCGTATTAAATACTGGCAAATCGAGATGCACCTGACCACCTTTACCCGGCGTAACACCTCCCACCATTTTTGTGCCATATGCAATGGCTTGCTCGGAATGGAATGTACCTTGCGATCCGGTAAAGCCCTGGCAGATTACTTTAGTGTTCTTGTCGATTAAAATGCTCATTGTGCGCCTCCGGCAGCAGTGACAACTTTTTCAGCTGCGTCCGAAAGACTAGTAGCCGCGATAATATTCAGTCCACTCTTTACTAATACTTCTCTGCCCAACTCGGCATTGTTTCCTTCTAGACGAACAACCACAGGCACTTGTACTCCCACTTCGTTGACCGCACCGACTACGCCTTCAGCTATCAGGTCACAGCGCACGATCCCACCAAAAATATTAACCAACACTGCCGCTACGTTCTCATCGGAAAGAATTATTTTAAATGCCTCGGTAACGCGCTCTTTTGTCGCACCCCCGCCGACATCTAGGAAGTTGGCTGGGCTTCCTCCATGGAGCTGGACGATGTCCATCGTACCCATAGCCAGGCCCGCACCATTCACCATGCAGCCGATATTGCCATCAAGAGCCACATAGTTGAGCTCCCATTTTGCTGCCTGCGCCTCACGCTCATCATCCTGGCTTGGGTCGTGCATCTCAAGCAGCTCAGGCTGACGGTACATCGCGTTACTATCGATGTTGATCTTACCGTCTAGACAATGCAGATTACCTTCGTCGGTAATAACCAGAGGGTTAATCTCGAGTAGCGCTAGATCCTTGTCATGAAACAGCTTAGACAAGCCAAGAAACAATTTCGTGAATTGCTTGATCTGCACACCTTTGAGACCTAAACGAAATGCCAAGTCTCTTGCTTGGTAAGGCTGCGCACCCGTTAAAGGATCAATTGTGGCTCTTAATATCTTCTCAGGTGTCTCTGCGGCTACCTTTTCGATCTCTACGCCACCCTCAACAGAGGCCATGAATACTACGCGCCGCGAAGATCGGTCCACGACGGCTCCGAGATAAAGTTCCTGAGCAATATCTGTGCAAGTTTCTACTAGTATTTTGCTTACAGGCTGGCCGCCAGCATCAGTTTGATAGGTGACCATGTTTTTACCTAGCCACTGTTCAGCAAAGGCTTCGGCTTCTTCAGGCGTATCGACTAATTTAACGCCTCCAGCTTTGCCTCGACCGCCTGCATGTACTTGCGCCTTAACGACCCATTTGCTGCCGCCGATTTTCTTAACGGCGGCCGCGGCGTCGGCTGCATTATCTACGGCAATGCCTGCTGATACGGGAAGCCCGTATTCGGCAAATAGCTGCTTCGCCTGATATTCATGTAAATTCATTTATGTTCCATCCATTTATCTTGCTAATTCTCAAGCTACGTAGTTTCGATATTACTTACGACGCTTACGATTTCCAATGTGTATTGCATGACCATTCGCTGCCAACGCTGCCTCGTGCACGGCTTCGGAAAGCGCCGGGTGCGCAAACATCGTTAGACCAATATCTTCAGCACTGGCACTAAATTCCATGGCGATAACGATCTGCTGCAACAAATCCGCAGCGCTAGGACCGACTATTTGACAACCCAAAATTCGATCCGTCTTGGCATCTGCTATTAGCTTAACCATGCCTTCAGCATCGTTTGCTGCTAAAGCGCGCCCACTTGCCACAAAAGGGAATACGCCGATATTTACTTCGACACCCTCTGCCTTTAATTCTTCTTCGTTTTTACCGACCCAGGCTATTTCCGGATGGGTGTAGATGACCGATGGCACTAAGTCATAATTTACCTGTGTCTTTTTATCGGCAAGCCTTTCGGCAACCATCACGCCCTCTTCCATGCCTTTATGCGCTAGCATCGGGCCGCGCACTACATCACCAACTGCAAAGATAGAAGGAATGTTAGTCGCGCACTGATCATTCACTTTGATGAAGCCGCGCTCGTCCTTTTCAACGCCTACAGATTTTTCTAGTAGAGAGTCTGTATATGGTCTACGTCCAACAGCCACGATAAGTTTGTCGAAAGTCTCCGTTTGTTCTCCATCTTTGTCTGTGTATTCGACAGTGATCGTCTTCTTCGCACCCTTGCCGGTAAGCTTGCTACCAGATACCCGGCTGCCCATTTTTATTACCAGCCCCTGCTTCGTCAGTATCTTCATCGATTCTTTCGCGATCTGACGATCGACCATCGGCAGAAAGTCATCCAGCGCTTCGAGTACGGTAACTTTCGATCCTAATCGCGCCCAGACACTCCCAAGTTCCAAACCAATAACACCGGCGCCGATAACTCCCAGACGCTTAGGCACTTCCTGAAACTCCAACGCGCCGGTTGAATCGACAATAGTTTCATGATCAATTGGTGTTGGGGGAATATCGACTGGAACCGAACCCGCCGCGATAATAATATGTTTTGCTGTGAGTTCTTGTTGCTTGCCATCTTTGTCCGTGACGACAACCTTGTTAGAACCGGTGATCTTTCCTGTTCCGGAGATGCCACTTACTTTATTCGCCGTAAACAAGCCCTTGATACCAGATGTAAGCTGATCGACGACCTTATCCTTGCGTGCAATCATCGCGGGTACGTCTATTTCCACCTTACCGACGCTAATACCATGAACTTCGAAGTTGTTTTGCGCATCCATATATTTATGCGAGCTATCCAATAACGCCTTCGAAGGAATACACCCAACATTTAGACAGGTCCCACCGAATACTGTCTTATCAGCTTTGTTTAACCATTTTTCTATGCAGGCAGTTTTAAAACCCAACTGCGCACATCGAATAGCGGCAACATAGCCTGCAGGGCCTGAACCGATAACTACAACATCATATTCATTTGACATAAGTCTTTCTCAATTCTGAGTTGATAAGCGAAGCATCTAACACGGCATGGATAGCCGTGTTTTATCAACGCGCTTTTGTTAAATTTCCAAGAGAAGCCGTGTTGGGTCTTCTAGCAATTCTTTTACCGTAACTAGAAATTGAACTGCCTCTTTACCATCGATCATGCGGTGATCGTAAGAGAGCGCAAGATACATCATTGGCAAAATTACTACTTCGCCGGAGACCGCCATCGGGCGTTCTTGAATCTTGTGCATACCCAAGATAGCAGTCTGAGGAGGATTCAAGATTGGTGTCGAGAGCAAGGATCCGAAGACGCCACCGTTTGAGATAGTAAAAGTGCCACCCAACATTTCTTCAATGGAAAGCTTTCCATCTCTGGCTTTTAAGCCAAATTTCCTAATTTCTTTTTCTACCTGCGCCAAGCCCATCGAATCAACATTGCGTAAAACTGGCACAACTAAGCCGCGCGGCGAGGAAACAGCTACGCCGATATCCTGATAGCCATGATAAATAACATCCCCCCCGTCGAGAGATGCGTTTACCGCAGGATAACGTTTTAATGCTTCGGTACAGGCGCGAACGAAAAATGACATGAACCCTAGGCGCGTGCCATCGTGTGCCTTTTCGAACTCGTCCTTGTAACGCGTGCGAATATCCATTATCGGCTTCATATTCACTTCGTTAAATGTAGTTAGCATCGCGGTGGACTGGCTCGCATGCAGCAATCGCTCTGCGACCTTGGTGCGTAGCCGGCTCATCGGAACACGTTCTTCAAGACGCCCTTCTTCTGAGACACTGACCTTAGCCGGTGCTGTCGCTGTGCTCACTACAGCCTTTACTGCCGAGTCAGCCTCAAGCACTTTTAGAATGTCTTCTTTGGTAATCCTGCCGTCCTTCCCGTTGCCCGCGATGGAATTAGCATCTAGATTGTTCTCTTGTATAAGCTTCTTCGCTGCTGGGCTGATCATCGCTCCTTCATTCGAGGCGGACTCAGCTTGTGCAGCAGGCTGCGCCTCGCTTTCTGGTTTAGCAGCAACGGCAGCCTTATTGCCATCACCTGCTAACACGCTTCCGATGGCCTGATTGCTCACGATAGTCTCGCCAGCATCTTTTAAGATTTCTTTTAGAATGCCATCAGTTGGCGAAACCACTTCGATAACGACTTTGTCTGTTTCGATATCCACGAGTAGCTCGTCGCGGGCAACGGTATCGCCTACGTTCTTGTACCAGTTAGCGATAGTTCCATCGGGCACCGATTCGGGTAATGTGGGGGCCTTTATTTCAATAGTCATATGTAGTCCTTACTAACACCTTCTATTGTGCGCGAGCACGCTAGCTTAATGCATGATCGATAAATTCATTTAGCTGACTTAAATGCAACGCAGGATAACCCGCTGCCGCAGCGGCTGATGCTTCCCTACCAACATATTCGAGATAAACGGAAGGGAAATGTTCTTGAATCGGACGCCTCAAATGGTGCTGACTTGAATACCAGGCGCCTTGGTTCATTGGCTCTTCCTGACACCAGGCTATCGATGTCAGATTTTTATATTGAAGCAAACACTTTGTGAAATCTTCTTGCGGAAACGGGTATAACTGCTCGAGCCGAATGATCGCTATATCATCTATCTTTCGTTCGCGCCTAGCCGCACGCAGGTCGTAGTAGACCCTTCCGCTGCACACTACAAGTTTGCGAACTTTTTCAGCTTCAAAACCGTCGGTTTCATCGAGAACAACCTGAAAACTCCCCTCTGCCATCTCCTGCAATGAAGAGACCGTTTCTTTATGTCGCAACAAACTCTTCGGTGACATAACAATCAAGGGCTTGCGCAGCGGACACAGCACTTGCTTTCTTAACATGTGAAAAACTTGTGCCGAGGTAGTCGGCAAGCAAACCTGGATATTATGTTCTGCACACAGCTGCAGGAATCGCTCCAATCGCGCAGAAGAATGTTCCGGCCCTTGTCCCTCGTAGCCATGTGGTAACAGTAAGGTTAAGCCGCATAGTCGCTGCCATTTGTGCTCACCACTGGTAATAAATTGGTCGATGACGACTTGTGCCGAGTTAGCGAAATCACCAAACTGCGCCTCCCAAACGACTAACGCGTTGGGCATAGTCGTGGCATAGCCATACTCAAAAGCGAGCACCGCCACTTCGGAAAGAAGCGAATCGTAGATCAGAAAGCCATTTTCTTCTTCCACAAGACTCTGCAGCGGTATATGGGCATCACCTGTCTTCTGATCGAATAAAACCGCATGGCGATGTGAAAAAGTGCCTCGGCCCACATCCTGCCCTGTGATTCGAATCTTGTTGCCACTGGTTAGAATACTTCCATACGCTAGGGTCTCTGCAAAACCCCAGTCTACCGGAATGTCTCCGGCTGCCATCTTCGCGCGATCATCCATAACGCGCTTAACCTGACGCTGCAGTGTAAAATCTTTTGGTATCTCAGCAAGCTTCTTAGCGATGGCCTGCAAATTCTTCAGCGGTATCGACGTATTAAAGAACGGGCTCCATTCGTGACCTATATACGGACTCCAGTCGACGAATAATTCAATAGACGGTTCTTTAACCAAACTCTTCGCAACGTGCATTCCGTCATCCAGCGCGTTCCGATACTCTTCTACCACTTCATCGGTTTCTTCTTGGGTCATTGACCCTTCGGACACCAACTGAGCTGCATAAATTTGACGCGGCGACTTCTTCTTACGAATAACCTGATACATCATTGGCTGTGTGATAGATGGTTCATCAGCTTCGTTATGCCCACGACTACGATAACAAATGATATCGATAACAACGTCTTTCTTAAATTGTGTACGGAAATCGATGGCCATTTGCGTAACAAACAACACCGCCTCAGGGTCATCGCCGTTCACATGAAAGATCGGTGCCTGCACGATTTTACCCACATCCGATGGATATGGACTTGAGCGGGAATATTTTGGACTTGTGGTGAAGCCAATTTGGTTATTAACCACAAAATGAATAGTTCCTGACGTACGGTAGCCCTTCAATTCTGACAGGCCAAAACATTCAGCAACAATCCCCTGGCCAGCAAATGCCGCATCCCCGTGAAGCAGAAGGGGCATAACCTGTCCGCCTACATCATCACCGATTTGTGATTGCTTTGCCCGGGCTTTACCGAGAACAACGGGATTTACCGCTTCAAGATGAGACGGATTTGCGGTCAAGGAAAGATGGACACTATTGCCATCAAATTCTCGATCAGAAGACGTTCCCAGGTGATATTT
>JAESUT010000230.1 GCA_016762995.1 Gammaproteobacteria bacterium
CCATTAGTCTCTGAAAATTGGCTTCATCGGCCAGGCTCAGTTGTTCTTCTAGCGGAAGGGCATACACACCACTCGACCGGGTGAATCCTCCGGAGTAGGTGTGTGGATCTCGTAGGTTCGATACCGCTTCCTCCATGAACAATGATTCTTGTTGTATTGCAGGTTGATGGGCAGAGTGATCGATCTGCGTAGTTGCCGCATCTTGCAATGGTGCGGTATGTTGAGAATGGTCTGTGTGAGTCTCCTGCGGGGCTGCCGGTTGTTCAACATTCTCCGCATGATCTTGGGTATTGAGTTCAGAGTGATCTACATGGGAGTCAATATTCTGGCTTACAGCAATTGTCGCATGTGAGAGAAAGGCAAGGGCGGCAGAGAGAACGAAGACCTGGCGTCCAGATGTGGTCGAGAAGGTTCTCATGATACGATCACCTGCCGGAACATGCCTGCTTCCATGTGGAATAGCAGGTGGCAGTGCCATGCCCATCGCCCCAGCGCATCGGCTGTCACAAGAAAGCTTATTCGCTGAGCGGGTTGTACTAATATCGTATGTTTGCGAACCAGAAATTCACCTTGGTCATTTTCCAGTTCGCTCCACATTCCGTGTAAGTGCATAGGATGAGTCATCATGGTGTCGTTATGCAGAATGACTCGAAGTCGTTCGCCGTGCCTAAAATGAATGGGTGTCGATTCGCCGTATTCCAGTCCATCGATCGACCAGGAGTAGCGCTCCATGTTCCCCGTAAGATGAAGTTCGACCTCGCGTTCTGGCGGGCGTGAATCCACGGCGCCACCAAGGGTCTTCAGATCCGCAAGTGTCAGTACGCGACGGCCATTATTGCGCAGACCTACCCCTGGATCGTTGAGGTTCGTGCGGGGTGTATCTACCAGCATGTCGGTGCTGGCACCAAACTCGGAGCTGGCGTGTCGGACCTGTGTCGAAGGAACTGCCAACGCATTAGAATGTTCAGAGTGATCTGTTGTCATTTCGTGTTGATCTGTAGCTGGCATGGAGGAGTGATCCATTCCCGGCATCGTAGAATGATCCACCGCTCCCATCATATCCGTCATATCTAACCAATCAGAAGGACTCAGTCCGGGGACCTCGGCCGTTAATCCCGGCCTACTTGTAAGGGTGCCTCTGGCGAATCCCGACCGCTCAATAGATTCAGCAAAGATTGTATAGGCGTCATCATTAGGTTCTATAATTACATCGTAGGTTTCGCCTGACCCGAATCGAAATTCGTCGACTGTGACTGGCTCAACATCAATTCCGTCAGTTTGGACAACGGCCATTTGCAAGTTTGGAATTCTTACATCGTATATTGTATTGCTGGCAGCATTGATGAATCGTAGTCGTATTCGCTCGCCAGGATTGAACAGTTCACTCCAGTTTCCTGCTGGGGTTGTTCCATTCATTAGAAATGTTAGCGTGTGTCCGGACAGATCCGACAGATCTGTCGGGTTCATTCGCATCTCATTCCACATGCGTCTTTTGTCGATAGCAGAATCGAGACCGTTATCCGTTGCATCACGAAATAATTCGAGGAGAGTAGGCTGCGTGAAGTTGTAGTAGTCGCTTTGCGTCTTCAATTTATCGTATGCGCGCATCGGCCTTTCATCCGTCCAGTCTGAGAGCTGAACGACTAAATCCACATCTGCCTGAATCGATTCGCCGCCTATTGGGGTAATAATAATGGCGCCATACATTCCGGCCATTTCTTGGCCGCCGGAATGAGAGTGATACCAATAAGTACCATTCTGTTGAACTTTGAATCGATAGGTGAACGTCTCGCCTGGCGCAATTCCCTTGAAGCTGATGCCCGGTACGCCGTCCATATTGAATGGCAAGATCAATCCATGCCAGTGTATCGAAGTCATCTCACGAAGATGATTAGTGACATGAATTGTCACCGTATCTCCTTCCTGCCAGTGCAGTGTTGGAGCCGGTATCGAGCCGTTTACTGTTGTTGCAATTCGCGATTTTCCAGTGAAATTAACCGGTGTTTCAGCAACAATCAGATCGAATTCAGTGCCAGAAAGGATTGCTGCGCTACTCCTTAAGGTGGGCTCGACCAATGCCAGAGACCTGGAGGCACCTAGCAGTGCGCCACCTGTGGCCAATCCCTGTACAAATCGTCGACGGGGCATGCTCAGCTTCTCGGGGAAGCGGGGTCTACTACGTTTCATACTACAACTAAACCTCTGGTTATCAGACGGACAATATCGGATCGAAATCGAACAAATTCAGCGAATTTATGATTATTTGCCCGCCATACTAATGCTTCACATCTGTCTCCTGCATTACCCAATCATTACAAGTTTGTAATGATTGGGGGGGAGCACCGTGAGCGGAAGGTAGGGTTGGTAGAAGTGGTGTATTCTGCCGTGAGTCAGGTAGATTTTTCTTGAAGTGGTAAGTTGATCACAATACAGGTCACTCCGTTCGCTGAAGTCGCATCAATGCTGCCTTTGTGCACTTTAATTATTGAATTGACGATGGCTAATCCGAGTCCAGCGCCTTCTCTTTGACGCGAAGGATCTGCCTGGTAAAACCGATCAAATATCCTGGGGAGTTGCTCAGGGGTTATTCCTGTTCCAGTATTTTCAATTGCTACTTTGACGCTGTCTTCATTTGAATCCAGGTTAATGACTACCGATCTATTGGGTGAAGTGTGGTCTATCGCATTTGATATTAAATTTGAAAGCGCCCTTCTTAGCAAGTCCTTGTCGCCAAACATTTCCGGGCACTCACCATAAAGCTCAAGATTTACCTGTCGCTCTTCTGCAAATGCCTCATAATAATCAAACAATTCCTTGATCTCGTCGGCTAGCTTGAGATGTTTGAATGTGGGTTGAATCAGACCGTTATCAGTCTGGGCCAGAAAGAGCATATCGCCGATCATCTTGGCTAAATGCTCATATTCCTCCAGATTGGAATACAGGATTTCACGATATTCTTCTACGCCCCTAGCTTTGCTGAGAGACACTTCAGTTTGAGTAATTATATTGGTAATAGGGGTTCTCAATTCGTGAGCGATGTCGGCTGAGAAGTTGGACAATCTCTCAAAAACGTCTTCCATTCGGACTATCATCGTATTGAACGAAAGAACCAGCTCTTCCAACTCCACGGGAACCCTACTTTCTTCTAATCGTGCATCCAGCTGATCTGAACTAATATTTCTAATTTTAGTGCTTAAGCTATGTAGTGGCGCGTGAGCTTGCCTCGCCGCTATCCAAGCAGCCAAAATTGCGAATAGGCTGATTCCGGCAATGATGCTCCAGAGTGTCCTATTAAAATCAGACAAGAACTCAAAATGCTCATTCATCGAAGCGGCGACCACTATTTTGTAATCTTGAGATCGGCTATTGAGGTCATTCGATTCTGTGACTGCAAAATTGAGCACTGCGCCGCTGTATGCAGATCCACTTTCATTCCATGCATATAGTGACTGGCTTTCAATAGTCGCAATACTTGGAACGGTTCTCGCTATTTTCATCAGATCCGGACCGGGTGTTGCAAATATTGGTGAACCTGATTCGCCGGCCACCATGAAATACACACCATGATGTCCCGCTACTGCCCCCTCCAAATCCCTTGCCAGTTCAGTAGCACTGTCTCTGTTCTCCGAGAGAGTGAGAGAAGTAAGAACAGAGTCTACAATCACCTGAAGTTCTTCGGCTTCCTGCTCAACGAAATGCAACGCGATCGATTGCTGCACGAATAATCCAAGTGCAACTAGACTAAGCGTTGTTGCTAAACCGACTAGCACAGTGACGCGTAACACCAACGAGGCGGGGCGGCTATTTTTCATCGGAACCTTCAGTAGGATCTTCTATTGAATAACCCATTCCCCGAACAGTAGTAATCAACTTAGGATCGAACGGGTCATCCATTTTTGAGCGTAATCGTCGAATCGCGACGTCTATTACATTCGTGTCACTATCAAAATTCATGTCCCAGACCTGAGAGGCAATCAGAGACCGGGGTAAAACCTCACCTTTTCTTCTTACTAGTAATTCAAGTAACGAAAATTCTTTGTTAGTCAGCTTAATTTTTTTGCCAGAACGAGAGACTCGGCGTTTAGGGAGATCTAGAACCAAGTCAGCTATTTGTAATTTATCTGTTTGTGCCATGACCGCTGGGCGACGAAGCAGTGTCCTGACCCGCGCTAAGAGTTCAGCAAACGCAAAAGGCTTCACCAAATAGTCATCAGCACCAAGTTCCAAGCCTTTTACCTTGTCTTCTATGCTGTCTTTAGCGGTTAAGAGTAGTACTGGAGTACTATCTTTAGCCTCTCGAATCGAGCTAAGAATTTTCAAGCCATCAATATCTGGCAACATTATATCGAGTATGAGTAGTTCATAGGCTTCGGTTTTCGCAAGATGATGCCCATCGAGCCCAGTTCTAGCGAGATCCACACTAAATCCTGATTCCGTCAATCCCTGCTTCAGATAATCTCCCGTCTTGGTTTCATCTTCTACTATCAGGATTTTCAAGAATTCCTCTCCGATTAAGTCGTGGTTGTATTACCGAGGCTACGCAGAATTTTACTCCCCAAATAATAGCAGAAAGATTACCTAAGCATTACAAAGTTGTAATGCGCGCGTAATGCCATCGAAAGCCGCTAGAACTTACACTAGCTGGCAATAGGACAGGTTTCACTAGAACTATGCCTTTATGCGAGGGGTTAGCCCGCACAGTGGCGCTATAAGAAATGCCAGGCTCTTCGCCGGCACTACTATCTATGTCCATGTCAGTAAATACGTTTTTTTTTAAAATTGAAATTCAAGGATTAACGAATTGAAAACTCCGAGGATAGAGAATTCTAGATTCTGGCGAGCGAGCATTTTTCCTTTTGCCATTCTTCTAGTTGCTATTTCTGCTAACGCACAAGAAATTCACGAACTTACTCTGGTGACGGCAATCGAATTAGCTACACAGAATGATGATTGGTTGACAGTGAGTGAGCAGGAGCAGAACGCGTATCTCGAAGAAGCGACTGCAGCTGGAGAATTGCCGGATCCCAAAATGATGGTCGGGCTGGCAAATATGCCACTCGATACCTTCAATTTCGGCCAGGAACCTATGACTCAGTTTCGTCTGGGAGTAAATCAAGCCTTCCCTCGCGGAGACACCCGTGAGCTGTTAAGGAAGAAAATAACACAGCAGAGTGAGGTCAGCCCGCTTCATCGGGATGATCGAACTGCAAGTGTAACGCTCGAAGTTTCAGGTCTGTGGTTTGATGCTTATTTGGCGGAACAATCAATATCATTGATTAACAATGATCGAGCGCTGTTTGAGCAACTAGTTGATATTACTACTGCAAGATACACCTCTACGGCAGGGCTAGCGCGCCAACAGGATCTAATACGAGCAGCGCTAGAATTAGTCAGACTAGATGACCGATTGGCACTGTTGCGGCAACGACAGGATAGTAGCCGGCAGCGGCTCGCTGAATGGCTCCCTTATGAAATAGTATCATTGCCTTTTTCTCAGGATTTGCCTGAGTTGGAGCCACCAGAGAGTGAATTGAATAGTCTGCCGCAGGCTTTGGAATTTTTTGAAAATCATCCAAAAATTCGCGTTAATGATAAGCAGATTGAAATTGCTCAAACGCAGGTAGAAATAACAAAGCAAAGTTTTAAGCCTTCTTTCAATGTGGGTGCTAGTTATGGTTACAGAGATCGCTCACGACTAGGTATCGACCGAGCCGACTTTATATCGTTGGACCTGAGTTTTGATTTACCTCTGTTTACAGAGAATCGGCAGAAACCAAGATTACGTGCTAGTCAGTACAGAGCATCCGCCAAGCAGACCGAAAGAATTCTTCTAATAAAAGATCTATTTGCCAATTACCAGCAGGCGATGGCACAGCTGGTTGTACTTGATGAGCGAAAAGCCATCTATAACGACTATCTACTCTCTCAACTAACCGATCTAACTGAAGCCACCTTGTCATCGTACACAGCAGACGAGGGTGATTTTGAAGAAGTAATGCGTGCTTACATTGCTGAACTAAATGCAAAGATTGAATTACTTCAAATTGATATTGAACGACTAAAAGTAATCTCGTTACTTGACTACTTACTGACAACATCAGCGTATTAAGGTGAATACATGAACAAAAGAGTGCTCGTTTATCTTCTGCTTACCGGATTCTTCGGTGTGCTTTTAGGTGCCACTGTTACCTATTTCGTAAACTTCACTGGAACTACTAGTGAGGAACAGGCCAGTGAGCCACTTTACTGGGTATCGCCGATGGATCCTACATACCGTAGAGACGAGCCTGGCACATCTCCAATGGGGATGGAACTTGTTGCCGTTTACGCAGGCAACCCGGGGGAAGCGCTAGGGCTTGGAGTGGTTTCCATTTCCCCGATAGTGGAAAACAATCTAGGGGTAAGGACTGCATTGGTGGAGGTTGAGCCATTCAGAAGCACCATAAGAACAGTCGGCTATGTGCAGTTTGATGAAGACAAGTTGATTCATATGCACCCACGAGTGGAAGGTTGGATTGATGAGCTAAATGTTAAGACGCAGGGTGAATTTATCGAAGAGGGGCAAGCTATCTATTCAATGTATTCACCGACATTAGTGAATGCTCAGGAAGAATTGCTGCTGGCAATGGAAAGGAGCAACCAGCGATTCGTTGTATCTGCCGAAGAGCGATTGTTGGCTCTTCAAGTACCACAATCACTAATAGATGAGGTTAAGGCCAATCGAAGAGTTTCCCGAAACGTAACTGTGTATGCGCCGCAGAGTGGCGTTGTTGCAAACCTTAATGTCAGAGAAGGTCAGTTCGTGCAGCCTGGGAATCAGATTATCTCTATCGGTGTACTGGATGAAGTATGGGTAATTGCGGAGGTCTTCGAACGTCAGGCATCTCTTGTGTCTGTTGGTGACTTCGTCAACATGACTCTGGGCTATCTGCCCGGCAGAGAATGGCAAGGCGTAGTGGACTTCATTTATCCGACACTGGATGAACAAACCAGGACTGTATCGGTCCGACTAAAATTCAGAAATCCAGGGCAGGAACTAAAGCCGAATATGTTTGCGCAGGTGACTATCTTGCATAGTGAGGAGGGAGAGCAGGCATTACTAATTCCTCATGAAGCTGTGATACGAACCGGTACTCAAGATCGCGCTGTACTAGCTATGGGCGAGGGAAAATTCAAGTCAGTAGAAGTCACATTGGGAAGACTGGGTGATACCAGTGTAGAAATTCTTGAAGGTTTGGAAGCTGGAGACCGTGTGGTCACCTCGGCCCATTTTCTGCTGGATTCGGAGTCCAGCATTACTTCGGATTTTCTCAGAATGTCACCAGATCAAGAAATGGATCATGACCAGATGGTTGCGGACCCAACAGAAATGTCGGACATGGATGAGCCAAGCGAATTAGTGTGGAGCAGGGGAAGAGTAGAACATGTGATGACGCCAGAACGAATGATCTCAATAACACATGATCCTGTGCCCGAATGGGAATGGCCAGCAATGACCATGAGCTTTGATCTTGACCAGAATATAGACGAATCGGTAATCGCAGAGGGAAGGGAATATGAATTTCAATTGAACCGCATAACTGGGAGCAAAGTCGTAATTGTTGATTTTAGAGAGCTGGAATTAGCTCAGCAGCCGGGAAACTAGAATGATCGAAGGAATAATTCGCTGGTCGATTCGTAATCGGCTCTTCATATTGCTAAGTGCGGTCGTTCTGGTCGCCGTTGGTGGCTATTCGATTCAGAATACTCCAATTGATGCGTTGCCTGATCTTTCAGATGTCCAGGTTATTATAAAGACTTCTTACCCAGGACAGGCGCCACAGGTTGTTGAAGATCAGATCACTTATCCATTAACGACGGCAATGTTATCTGTTCCGGGCTCTGTGACGGTTCGAGGATATTCATTCTTCGGTGACTCCTATGTATATGTGATATTCGACGATGACACAGATCTGTATTGGGCGCGTAGTCGTGTGCTTGAGTATTTAAATCAGGTAGCCGGTGAACTGCCTCCCAATGTCAGTCCGCAATTGGGGCCAGATGCAACTGGCGTTGGTTGGGTGTACTTATACGCACTGACTGACAGAACTGGGCAACATGACCTGGGGCAGCTGAGGAGTATCCAGGATTGGTTTCTCAAGTATGAACTGCAGACGGTTCCTGGTGTTGCTGAAGTGTCATCAATTGGTGGGATGGTCAAGCAATATCAAATTCAGGTTGACCCGGAGAAACTCAGAGCATTCGGCATTCCATTGAGCCATATTCAGATGGCAATCAGGCAGGGTAATCTAGAATCCGGTGCTTCAGTTGTCGAAATGGCCGAAGCGGAATATATGGTGCTGGTCGACGGCTATGTTTCTAGCTTGGATGATTTGAATAATATTCCCTTAGGGATGAATCAAAATGGAACTCCGCTGCTTCTAAAGGACATTGCCGATATCAACCTTGGGCCGCAGCTACGACGTGGCATCGCAGAATTAAATGGCGAGGGCGAAACGGTAGGTGGCATCATAATAATGCGTTTTGGGGAAAATGCGGCTAACGTTATTGACGCGGTTAAAGCCAAACTCGAAGACTTGAAACTGGGACTTCCTGATGGTGTTGAAATTGTAACGGTCTATGATCGTTCCGAATTGATCAGTCGTTCGATAGAGAATTTGCTGGAAAAGCTACTGGAAGAATTTGTAGTAGTTGCGTTGGTTTGCGTTATTTTCCTTTTTCATTTTCGTTCCTCACTAGTAGCTATTGTGAGTCTTCCTGTAGGAATTCTTGCCGCTTTCAGCGTCATGTATTTCCTGGGCATCAATGCCAATATTATGTCTCTTGGTGGCATAGCAATTGCTATTGGTGTGATGCTCGATGGTGCAATTGTCATGATTGAGAATATGCACAAACAGATGGAGAAGACTCCGCTCACAGACGAAAACAGATGGCATATAGTTGAGAAAGCTGCAGTAGAGGTAGGTCCAGCGCTATTCTTTAGTTTGCTAATTATCACGATGAGCTTTCTACCAGTCTTCGCTCTGGAGGCACAAGAAGGTCGTATGTTTGCCCCGCTGGCATTTACAAAGACTTATGCAATGGCCGCTTCAGCGATCGTCGCTATCACTCTTGTGCCAGTTCTAATGGGTTACTTCATTCGTGGAACGATTATGCACGAGGACAAGAACCCGCTTAACAGATTCCTAAAATTAGTGTATCGCCCAGCTATTAGAGGTGTTCTTAGATATCCCAAGGTAACAGCTATCTTTGCGCTAGCAATTACTCTTGTTGGTTTCTGGCCTGTGTCGCAAATTGGTAGTGAATTCATTCCGCCTTTGGACGAGGGTGACTTAATGTATATGCCCACAACATATGCAGGAATTTCTGTAGGTAAAGCGCGCGAATTGCTGCAACAGACTGATAGGCTTATCAAGACTGTTCCTGAGGTAAAAACTGTATTCGGGAAAATGGGGCGTGCTGACACAGCGACTGATCCTGCTCCGCTTACGATGATGGAGACCTTTATTCAGCTAAAGCCAAAGGAAGAATGGCGGGACGGGGTAACGACACAGTCCCTGATTCAGGAATTCAATTCTCTAGTTACAATTCCAGGACTGACTAATGCTTTTGTTATGCCTATCAAGACTCGAATAGATATGCTGGCTACAGGTATTAAGACTCCTGTTGGAATAAAAATCGCAGGTCCAGACTTATCGACAATTCAAGCCATAGGACAGGATCTTGAGAGAGTACTGCAGAACGTGGAAGGCACAGCTTCTGTTTATTCTGAACGAGTAGCAGGTGGCCGCTACATTAAGGTTGATATACAACGAGAAAGAGCTGCTCGTTATGGGCTGAATATTGCTGATATTCAACAGATTGTTTCTACAGCAATTGGTGGTATGAATATTAGTGAATCGGTGGAGGGCCTAGAACGGTACCCAATCAACCTTAGGTATCCACAGTCATACCGCGATTCAGTTCAATCTATCTCCATGCTTCCGCTTATAACAGCAAGTGGGCAGCGAATAGCGTTAGCCGATGTTGCAGAAGTGTATATTGAAGATGGCCCGCCGGGTATAAAAAGTGAAAATGCTCGGTTGAATGGTTGGACATTCATCGATATACAAAACATCGATGTGGGGACATACGTAGTTGCAGCACAAGAAGTGGTTCGTGAGCAACTGGAGCTTCCGGCAGGTTATTCAATTACTTGGTCAGGTCAATATGAGTATATGCAACGGGCAAAAGAAAAACTGACATACGTAATTCCTATGACCCTAGTTATTATCGCCCTCCTCCTGTACATCCATTTCCGAAATATCGCAGAGGTCGCGATAATCATGGGCACCATGCCGCTGGCTTTAATCGGTGGGCTTTGGTTGATGTATGCGTACGGATTCAATTTTTCAGTGGCGGTAGGTATAGGGTTTATAGCCCTTGCAGGTGTCGCGGTTGAAACTGGCGTGATAATGCTGGTCTATCTGAATCAGTCCTATCGCAAAATGCTGGAAGATTGTCAGAAAAACAATGAAGCCCCGGACATTGAAATGCTTCGATCAAGTGTTCTAGATGGGGCGGCGAATCGGGTGCGGCCAGTCATGATGACCGCCTCCGCTACCGTGGCAGGACTACTTCCTATCTTTTTTGGTACCGGCACAGGTTCAGAAGTTATGAGCCGGATTGCCGCACCGATGGTGGGAGGAATGTTATCAGCAGTCATTCTAACTTTACTTGTTGTACCGAGTTTGTACTTCCTGCTACGAAGCAGCGACCTCAAAAAATTGACCCTAGCCTTTAATGGAGATTCAAAATGAAAAGACTTACTGT
>JAESUT010000060.1 GCA_016762995.1 Gammaproteobacteria bacterium
CTCAGGCGATACCGGGAGCAAACCTGCCACTAGCAACGCTAGGTACATTCATCCTTTGGATGGGCTGGTTCGGTTTCAATGGCGGTTCTACTCTGAAGCTAGGTGGCATCGGTGTAGCGAACGAAGTTGCAAACGTATTCCTAAATACCAATGCAGCGGCAGCCGGCGGATTAATCGCGGCCCTGCTTGTAGCTCGCTTGATGTTCGGTAAGGCCGACCTGACGATGGCACTCAATGGTGCATTGGCCGGTCTAGTGGCTATTACTGCGGAACCTGCTGATCCAACTCCACTACTTGCTACTTTTATTGGCGCAGCTGGCGGCACAATCGTAGTGTTTAGCATCCTCGCTCTGGATAAACTGAAGATAGACGATCCAGTCGGTGCTATCTCGGTTCACGGTACCGTGGGTATCTTCGGTATCTTCGCTGTACTCCTGTCCGATCCTGATGCAACGTTCATGGGCCAATTGATCGGCATGTTAGTGATCTTTGGTTGGGTGTTTGGTACTAGCTTGATCGCATGGTTAGTAATCAAAGCAATCGTGGGTCTTCGAGTTACTGAGCAAGAAGAAGCGGAAGGCGTCGACATGTCTGAATGTGGCATGGAAGCTTACCCCGAATTCGTTAATTAGTAAGTCGTAAAGAATTACTCTCTCTTAGGATAGTACTTTATCTGGCGCCTTTGTTTTTAAGGGCGCTTTTTTTTGTCTTCAATCCGGCCAATTTTGAGGGAGACCTACTGCCTAATTTGTAATTTCCAGCTCAGTAAACACCGAATTGTGAACAGTCTCACAAGCGCTTTATACAAAGCCGAGTATGCTCAGCGCATGCAAGCCTCAGAACCTTCCAGTAATCCAGAACGCTATGCTGCAGACAAGCTCTTAAGGCTAAGCTGTGCGGAGCTATTGCTTGGCATGTATGTCTTCGAATTGGACTGTGCATGGTCGAAGACACCCTTCGCTATGGGCGGGTTTCATCTGAAGAATGTTGAAGACATTGCGATTCTCACAAAACATTGCAAGCACGTAGTCATCGACACGAACAAAGGAGTACAGCCGCGGAAAAGGCGGAAGGATCAGCTGACGATTTTGAGTAGTGCACGGCGGGCTGTGTCTGGGTCGAGCTCGTTCAAGATTAATCGTGATGCCTACCCAGTTACCAAATCGATAAAACAACAAATAGATAAGGCGCATCGATTACATCTCACACTCAAAGCAGACTTTGCGGAGCAGGCTTTGAAGGTTCGCAGTGGCAAGGAGATGGACTTGCCTCTATTAGAGCAATCGATGTTTGGAATAATCGAATCGGTTATCGCTAATCCGCAGACTCATATTTGGCTATTGAACACCAATCCTGCAAACAGAACAGGTACAGACTACTGTGTGCGTGCGGCAATTTGGGCAGTAGTGCTAGCGAGGCAAGTGGGGCTGCCTATTCGCGAATTAAAAATTCTATGTGTAGGAACGCTGCTAGCAGATATTGGTATGCAATTGCTTCCCGAGAGGTTAGTTAACAAACGCGGCCCGTTTAGAAAGAAGGAATTTCTTGCTTATCGCAAGCATATCGAATTTGGTGTGGAACTGGTTTCGCATTATCCGGATTTAGACGATCGTGTGGCAGGGATCATTAATTGTCATCATGAACGCCAAGATGGACTCGGCTTTCCGCGAAAGTTAAGTGGCAAACAGATTCCGTTACTGGCTCGATTTGCCAATCTAGCGTACTGTTTCGAGCGACTGCTGTGTAGCAATGCGGATGGTCCACCCACACCTCCGTCTAAGGCACTCACAAAACTTTACAAGCAACGTACGCTAAAATTTCCTGAGCAGTTGGTTGTGGAATTGATCCACGTCATGGGGACGTACCCTATCGGTTCTTTAATTACATTATCAACCGGGGAGGTCGGGCTTGTATTGGAGCAGAATCTTCAGGAAAGATTGTCGCCAAAAATTGCCGTGCTAACTGATTCGCGTAAGGTGCTGTTGGAAGAGCCCGTTGTTATAGATCTAGCTAACCAGGGGAAGTCGAAGAATGACCGGTCTATCGTGTCTAGCTACAAATCGCAGAACGCTGCTACGCGCTTGGGTGGCGATAAAGATCTAGATCCTCGAAACTACAGTCTTCGTTTTTTTGGAAGGCGCGTGGGAATAGGGCCGTTCTCGGTTCGATTTTAGTAGCGCCTACTTACATATCACCGTACTTGTGCTGCAAGATAGCGAGCGCAGCCACCGGTGCAGTTTCAGTTCTCAGAATTCGTGAACCTAAAGCGACGATCTGAAAATCATTGCATTGCGCCCAGTCAATCTCATTTTCTGAGAACCCACCTTCTGGTCCCACCACTAACATTACGCTGTTTACCGCAATAGATTGGGGCAGCGCATCAGAACCGCTTGGTTCTAACATCCATTTATTCACACTTTCACCTAAAGACAATTCCATCAGAGAGATAGGTGTATGTATCACCGGAATATCTAATCTGCCACTTTGTTCACAGGCGCTGATAGCGATCTTCTTCCAGTGCTGAAGTTTCTTCTCTACTCGCTCTGGTTTAAGTCTTACCTCACCGTATTCGGTGTAGATTGGTGTAATTTCGTTCACGCCCAGTTCCGTGGATTTCTGCACGGCGAAGTCCATTCTGTCTCCACGAGAAAGGCCAAGGGCCAAATGAATAGAGAGGGAGGCTGATTTAGCTGAGTCAATCACGCCGCGTTTTTTCTCTATTAACTCTATATCGACAGCTCGCTTTGCGACTGCGATTACGCTGGCGCGGTACTCCCCTTGCTGCGAATTAAAAACGAGAAGCTCGTCGTCGACGCGCAGACGTAGGACATTGCTGAGGTAATGTGCAATCTCCTTGGGAAGCGAGATAATCGCATTAAGTGCCAGTGGGCTATCGAGATAAACGCGCGAGAGTCGCATGGCAATACCTACAACAATTCACGTTGTGGGCGACTACCAAGATCTAGATTCGTCCAAATCTGGGTAACGGCCTGACTTAGGTTCATCGAATAGAAGTGAAGGCCAGGAGCGCCACCTTGCAATAAGTCCTCACACAACTCGGTAACAACATCGATACCGAAGCTGCGCAGGCTCTCCTTGTCATCGCCAAACCCTAGGAGTCTCTTGTCTAACCAGCGTGGGATCTCGGCACCACAGCTAGCACTAAAGCGGGCGAGGTTGGCATAGTTGGTAATTGGCATGATGCCAGGAACAATGGGGATATCGATGCCTGCCGCTCTGCAATATTCCACATAGCGGAAATAAGCATCGGGGTTGTAGAAATATTGAGTGATCGCCGAATTCGCACCGGCATCTACCTTGCGTTTGAAGAAGTCTACATCGCTGATATAGCTCTTCGATTCCGGATGCGTCTCCGGATAGCAGGCGACATCGATATGAAAGTGATCACCGGTCTCGGCTCGAATAAACTCGACGAGTTCATTCGCATAGCGATGTTGTATCGCCGCACCTACACCAGAAGGCATGTCTCCACGTAGGGCGACCAGGCGTTTGACGCCTGCATCGATGTAAGTCTGCAAGAGCTGACGCAGCTCCACTTCATCTGAACCGCCGAAGGAAAGATGGGGAGCGGACTGGGAGCCTGCCCCCTGATAACGCAATACTATCTGCTGAGTGCCCGACTTGGTCGAGCCCCCAGCGCCATAGGTTACTGAGAAGAAATCGGGATTCAACTTGCTCAGTTCTGAATGCACAATATCCAGCTTCGACTCTCCCACCTCGGTACGTGGTGGGAAAAACTCGATGCTGTACTTTGATGGATTAGATGAATCCATAGTTTGGCTTTCCTTGCTGCTTGTTATTTTGTTGCTTAGTACTTGTAGCTATCGGTCTTGTAAGGGCCATTAACATTTACGTTGATGTATTTAGCTTGACCATCAGTCAGCTTCGTCAGCACCCCTCCGAAGCCGCCTACCATCATGGCGGCAACTTCTTCGTCGAGATACTTAGGAAGTACTTCGACGTAGAGATTGTCTTTCTTTTCTGCTGCGGGCAGGTCAGCGAACTTTCTTTCAAACATGAACATCTGCGCCAATACTTGGTTTGCGAATGAGCCATCCATGATGCGTGAAGGGTGGCCAGTTGCATTGCCGAGATTGATTAGGCGTCCCTCGGAAAGAAGGATCAAGTAGTTATCCTGATTTTCTGTGCCATCACGATAGATCTTGTGAACCTGTGGCTTAATTTCCTCCCAAGCCCAGTTTTCTCGCATATAAGCCGTGTCGATCTCGTTGTCGAAATGACCAATGTTACAGATCACGGCGCCCTTTTTAACGGCCTGCAGCATATATTTGTCGCATACATTTACATTGCCTGTCGTTGTCACGATCAGGTCGATCTTTGCGAGCAGCGCAGTATTAATGCCTTCACTAGTTTCCGTGTTGATGCCGTCGATGAATGGAGACACAACCTCGAATCCGTCCATGCAAGCTTGCATCGCACAGATGGGGTCTATCTCGGCAATCTTCACGATCATGCCTTCTTGATTTAGGCTCTGAGCGGAACCCTTGCCTACATCACCGTAGCCAACGACTAATGCTTGTTTGCCGGCGAGCAACATGTCAGTGCCACGCTTGATGCCGTCGTTGAGTGAATGGCGGCAGCCGTATTTGTTGTCGTTCTTCGACTTAGTAACAGCGTCGTTGACGTTGATTGCAGGAACTTTCAATGAACCTTCTTCCAACATCTCCAGAAGGCGATGTACGCCAGTCGTTGTCTCTTCGGTAATGCCGTGGATATTGTCTAATAACTGGGGGTACTTCTCATGTACCATTCCCGTGAGGTCTCCACCGTCATCTAGGATCATATTTACAGCCCAAGGCTCGCCATCTTTTAGTATGGTCTGCTCTATGCACCATTCACCTTCGTCTTCGGTCTGACCCTTCCAGGCGTAAACAGCGATTCCCGCGGCAGCGATGCAAGCGGCAGCATGGTCTTGAGTAGAGAATATGTTGCAAGATGACCAGCGTACTTCTGCGCCGAGATCTACAAGTGTTTCAATTAGCACGGCTGTCTGCACAGTCATGTGTATACAGCCCAGAATCTTCGCTGTAGCGAGTGGCTTCTGGTCAGCGTACTTTTTGCGTAGAGTCATTAGTGCTGGCATCTCAGCCTCGGCCAGTGTGACTTCGCGGCGACCGAAATCGGCCAGGCTTATATCTGCTACTTTATAATCTTGTACTGATGAATCGTTCATTTCTAGCTCCGTAGATGTTGTGTTATAGACCAGCTGCTGCTTTAAGTGCATCTGCCTTGTCTGTTTTTTCCCAGCTTAGATCGAGATCTTCGCGGCCGAAGTGACCGTAAGCTGCGGTGTCTTTGTAGATGGGTCTGATCAGGTCTAACATTTTAATTAAGCCTTTCGGGCGTAGCTCGAAATGCTCTCGAATAAGCTCAACGATTCTTTTGTTGCTTACCTTTCCCGTACCGAATGTTTCGACACTGATAGAGGTGGGCTCTGCCACACCGATCGCGTAGGAGAGTTGAAGCTCGCAGCGCTCGGCAATGCCTGCAGCAACAATGTTCTTGGCAACGTAACGCGCGGCATAGGCAGCGGAACGGTCAACTTTTGATGGGTCCTTGCCGGAGAAGGCGCCGCCGCCATGGCGTGCCATGCCGCCATAAGTATCGACGATAATTTTTCTGCCAGTTAGTCCGCAATCACCATGAGGGCCGCCAATTACAAAGCGCCCGGTTGGGTTAATAAAATACTTTGTATCAGCATTAATCCAAGCTGCAGGAAGAACCGGCTTGATGATTTCTTCCATAATTGCTTCTTGTAAATCTTTAAGCGAAATCTCTTCCTTGTGTTGTGTGGACAATACAACAGTATCGATCGCGACTGGTTTGCCGTCCTCGTAGCGGAATGTAATTTGGCTCTTCGCATCTGGTTGCAACCAAGGCAGGGTACCGTCTTTGCGCACTTCAGATTGGCGCTTAACTAATAGGTGCGAGTATGTGATTGGTGCTGGCATCAGCACATCAGTTTCATTGGTTGCATAGCCAAACATTAAACCTTGGTCGCCGGCGCCTTGTTCATGATCGGCACTATCGTCAACACCCATAGCGATATCGGGAGACTGCTTTCCGATACCATTGAGTACTGCGCAAGTATTGCTATCGAAACCGCTTTCTGAATTGTTGTAACCGATATCGTTTACAACTCCGCGCACGATGTCTTCAATATCCACATAGGCTTCAGTGGTAATCTCTCCAGCGACAATAACCATGCCGGTTTTTATCATAGTCTCGCAAGCTACTCTAGACGCTTTGTCTTGCTCTAGCAGAGCATCCAAGATTGCATCGGAGATTTGGTCCGCCATTTTATCTGGATGACCCTCAGATACCGATTCGGATGTAAACAGTGTTGATTCTGCCATTTGTATTTCCTCAAAAAAGTGTAGTGATAATTATTTTTTCGTTAGTTAGGTTCTTATTCTAAAATTAAGTGCCAGATACAACATTTTTAAATGTGCGCATCTGAATTTGAAAGCCATTGCGTAGCCCCAAATAGGAACTTTGTTGTTTCTCCAGGCCGGCTTTCTCGGCCCAATGATCTAAATCGGCTTCTTCGAAGCCAAGCCATAGGTCGCCGCAAGATTCTCGCACCCAGTCTTGATCGTGGCTGCACAGCTCAACGATTAGCAGATAGCCATCGGCGTTAAGAAGGGCTGCGATGTCTTTAAATGTCTTCGCGGGAGAAGAGATATGATGCAGCACCATGTCAAAAATAATCAGGTCGCTGCTTACCTCGGCTTTTCTAGCGACGACTGTATCGCCAAGAATGAACTCGACGCCGCTTTGAGCGCAGTCAGCAATTGCGGCACGGGACTTATCCAACATGTCTTTGGAATTGTCGAGTGCCGTTAGGTTCATGAAGCGCTGTGAAAGTTCGGTAAGCAGTTGGCCCTCACCGGGTCCTACTTCCATCACTGCCGCTTTCTCACTCAAGGCGAGACCGGTGATGAGGTCGTGAAGGCTGCTAGCATAGTCTGTATGCTCGACTATTAGCCCCTGCTCCTCATGAAATTTATTCGCGTTCTTGTTGAAAAAATTCAGAGAAAGCTGTGCTCGTTCCAACTGGATCTGCTTGATCTTTCTAAGTTGGGCGCTGGGAATCTCGAGAGAGTCGAGATTCTCGAAAACCGCCTTTTTGATATCACCGTGAATATCATCTTCACTTAGGAGCGCACGCCTGTAGAAGATCGAATTTCCCTCACGTCGCGTCGAGGCGAGATGGCTGGTAGCGAGTATCTTGAGGTGGTGACTGAGTGCGGACTGGCGAATATCGAGGATGCGGCATAGCTCCAACACCCCAAACGACTCATTCTTGAGTAGTCTCAGAATCTGCAGCCGTAAATGGTCGGCTAGGGCCTTATGCAGCGCTGTGAGTGACTCTATCGGGCTTAGGCAGTCTACGTCGCCGGTGGTTTTCAATGCAGTTACTGCCATGCTGCCTGCCCGACTGTTTATCTGAAAAGCCGCTAATTTAGCAGCATTGCAGGGCAAATTCAATTCTATATCAAAATATATTGATATAGAAGTTGCTCAGTAATTGATCAAATAAGGCTTTATCAGGGCTCTTTGAGAGTCAGATTAGAGCCTAATTCTTGCGAGTCGCGCATTGTTGCTCTCATCTACTAATATATTGCCTCTTAGGAGGCATAGAGTTGGCATATTCTATTCAGGTGCGGGAAAATAGCCGTCTTACGAGAGACTCCCCGAAGCACATCTTCGTTTACCCAACTTTATGGCTAGTCGGCTAGCAGTAGAGTACGGAGTCTTTCGCGTCGCCAACTATGGCAAACATGTAGCAACTGAAGGAAATCGATCGATGCCAGAACAAGCTGTGTCACGTAAACAGAGCGCCAACGCAATTCGTGCTTTAAGCATGGATGCAGTACAGAAGGCGAAATCGGGTCACCCCGGTGCGCCGATGGGAATGGCAGACATAGCACAGGTGCTTTGGTGCGATTTTCTGAAGCACAATCCTGGCGACCCAAAATGGTTTAACCGCGATAGATTCGTGTTATCCAATGGCCATGGCTCGATGCTGATCTATTCTCTTCTGCATCTGACTGGCTACGACCTGTCTATTGATGACCTTCAGCAATTCCGACAGTTCGATTCTAAGACACCCGGCCACCCTGAATTTGGCTATACGCCTGGCGTAGAAACTACGACAGGGCCTCTGGGCCAAGGGCTCGCTAACGGGGTGGGAATGGCAATTGCCGAGAAGACTCTGGCAGCACAATTTAACCGCGAGGGCCATGAGGTCATCGACCACAATACCTATGTGTTTGTTGGTGATGGCTGTTTAATGGAAGGCATCTCGCATGAGGTATGTTCCCTTGCCGGCACGTTGAACTTAGGTAAGTTGATCGTGTTTTACGATGACAATGGTATTTCTATCGATGGAGAGGTTCAGGAGTGGTTTGCGGATGACACAGGCAAGCGCTTCGAAGCCTATGGCTGGCAGGTATTGTCAGTAGATGGGCACGACCCTGATGCAATTAGCGACGCTATCAAACAAGGAATAAGTGATAGCGCGCGGCCGACTCTGATTAGCTGCAAAACGATAATTGGCTTTGGTTCTCCGAATAAGCAAGGTACGGCGGCAACTCATGGTGCGCCTCTGGGTGATGAGGAGATTGCAGCTACTAGAGAAGCGTTGGACTGGCCCCATGCACCCTTCGTAATACCAGAGGAAATCAAGCAAGCCTGGGATGCAACAGAGCAGGGATTTACCGCCGAGTCTGCCTGGAAAGAGAAACTCGCCACCTATGAAGAAGAGCACCCAGAACTCGCCATGGAGCTGGTACGCAGATTGATGGGTCAGCTACCGGGTTATTTCAGCGCGATGGCGGATGAATTTATCGCTGAGTGCCAGAGTAGCGAGGACAATATTTCAAGCCGCAAAGCCTCACAGAATACGATAGAAGCCTACGCCGCCCTGCTGCCTGAGTTAATTGGTGGCTCTGCAGATTTGACTGGATCGAACCTAACGAACTGGTCCGGCAGCTCTGCGATCTCAAAAAATGCCGATGGCAACTATATCTACTACGGAGTTAGAGAATTCGGTATGAGCGCAATTGCTACAGGTATGGCATTGCACGGTGGATTTATTCCTTATACCGCAACATTCTTGATCTTCATGGAATATGCTCGCAACGCGGTAAGAATGTCGGCGCTAATGAAGCAACAGAGTATATTTGTTTATACTCATGATTCTATTGGGCAGGGAGAAGATGGCCCAACTCACCAACCGATTGAACAGCTTGCGAGCCTTCGAACTACGCCGAACATGTCGGTGTGGCGTCCCTGTGACAATGTAGAATCCGCCGTAGCTTGGAAGGCAGCGATCGAGAAGCAGAACGGACCTACAAGTCTAGTTTTCTCAAGGCAGAACCTGTCGCATCAAGTGCGCAGCGATGAACAAGTTAAGGCTATCGCGCGTGGTGCTTATATTCTTAAAGACTGTGAGGGAGAGCCTTCGGTAATCGTTCTTGCCACAGGCTCAGAAGTCTCCATCAGCCTAGCTGCAGTGAATGCCCTGCAAGGGGAAGGTATAAAGGCTCGCCTCGTATCAATTCCCTGTGTCGACGTATTCGAAGCTCAAGATGCCGATTACATCGAACAGGTATTACCGAATGCAGTACGCCAGCGTGTGGCGGTCGAAGCAGCTGGAGTTGACTATTGGCGCAAGCTAGTAGGCCTCGATGGCAAGGTCATTGGCATGCACTCGTTCGGTGAATCAGCTCCGGGGGCTGTGTTAATGGAACACTTTGGTTTCACCGCTGAGAATATTATCGCCTGCGTGAAGTCTTTCGACTCATGAGCCTACCGGCGATCGAAAATGGGCTAGTTCTTTTAGCGCGGTAATTACAGATGACCTATCGCATAGCAATTAATGGATATGGCCGCATAGGTCGTTGTGTGCTGCGTGCGTTCTATGAATCTACAGACTATGCCGACATGCGAATCGTAGCGATTAACGATCTTGCTGACATCGCAAATCTGTCCCATCTCACTCGTTATGACAGCACCCATGGTCGTTTTTTGGGAACGGTCGAAACGAGTAATGAGGGGCCGATCAAGAAACTGATCGTGAATGGCGACGAGATACGTGTATTCAACGAGCCAGACGTCGGTAAGCTCCCCTGGTCTGATCTCGATGTCGATCTGGTTATGGAATGTAGCGGCGCATTCAAGGATCGCGAAACTGCACAGTTACATATTACTGGTGGCGCCAAGAAAGTCCTGTTCTCGCAACCCGCTGAAAGTGACGTCGATGCCACTTTGGTTTTTGGCACCAACCATACAACTCTCAAGCCCGATGCAGAAATAGTATCGAATGCATCCTGCACTACTAATTGCATTGTGCCGGTGTTGAAGGCTATAAATGAAAGATTCAAGATCGAGTCGGGTGCCATCACCACGATTCATTCTGCGATGAATGATCAGCCGGTTATCGACAGCTATCACGACGATGATCTGCGTAAAACGCGAAGCGCAATGCAATCGATAATTCCCGTCGATACAGCGTTGGCTAAAGGTATTGAAAGAATTCTTCCTGAACTAACCGGTTTGCTCGAAGCGCAAGCAATACGAGTTCCAACGTTGAATGTTTCTCTGATGGACCTAACACTATCCGTTGCCGCCACTACGAATGCAGACGAAGTGAATAGTGCGATTCGTGATGCTAGCGTGAGCTTGCCTGTGAATGTGTTGGGCTTTACCGATGAACCACTAGCCTCTTGCGATTTCAATCACGACCCGCGTTCGGCAATTGTCGATCTGAATCAGACAAATGTGGTGAACGGTAAGTTGATTAAGTTATTCGTTTGGTTCGACAACGAGTGGGCCTACGCGAATAGGATGCTAGATGTGGCTCAATATATGAGCTCGAATAAATGAACAAGCCGACGCAATTTTTACTTGGAATAAATCACTAATGTCATTTCTACGCATGGATCAACAAAATCTTGAAGGGAAGCGGGTTCTTATACGCGAAGACCTCAATGTAGCCATCAATGATGGAGTGATTAGCAATGACACCAGAATCAGAGCTGCACTGCCGACTATTGAAATGGCGAGAGCAGCAGGCGCAGAAGTAATCATCATGTCGCACCTAGGTAGGCCGGTCGAGGCGAAACCGATTGAGGAACAGAATGAATTCTCAATGCAGCCGGTGGCCGATAGGCTGGCGAAGCTACTCAATTGTGATGTTGAGGTCAATCGAGACTATCTATCTACGGTTCCTGTTAACAAGGGTGCAGGCAGCGTCACATTATTGGAAAACGTACGCATTAATGCCGGCGAGAAGGCCAACGATGATGCTCTTGCTAAGGCCTATGCCGCATTGTGTGATGTATTCGTAATGGATGCCTTTGGCACAGCACACCGCGCGCAAGCGAGCACTCATGGTGTCGCGAAGTACGCACTTATCGCCTGTGCAGGCCCATTATTGGCTAGTGAGCTCGATGCCCTCGAACGCTCTCTCAAGAGTCCAGAAAGACCCATGTTGGCGATAGTGGGAGGGGCAAAGGTCTCAAGTAAATTGGAAGTGCTTAAGAATTTGTCGAGAAAAGTTGATCAGCTCATTGTAGGTGGCGGCATAGCGAATACTTTTTTGGCGGCAGCTGGCGTCAATGTGGGCAAGTCATTGTATGAGCCTGATCTTATCGACACAGCTAAGGCCCTAATGGAGTCAACTTCTATTCCAATGCCGACTGACGTAGTTGTTGCAAAAGAATTCGATGTTAATGCAGTCGCAGTGAATAAGTTGGTCATCGATATCGAAGACGATGACATGATCCTAGACATAGGGCGGGCAACGGCAATGCACTTCGCAGAAATTATCGGTACTATGAAAACGATTATCTGGAACGGCCCAGTTGGTGTATTCGAGTTCGAACAGTTCTCAAATGGTACACAGACGGTTGCGAAAGCGATAGCCGATAGCTCTGGATATTCTATCGCCGGCGGTGGAGAAACCATCGCGGCGATAGACAAATATAAAATTACAGACAAAGTCTCCTACATCTCAACGGGAGGCGGTGCATTTCTAGAATACGTTCAGGGGGCTGTTTTGCCTGCGGTGGAAATTTTGGAGCGAAGAGCCAACAATGGCGAGATACTCTAATACTTCCAATTTCATTCAAATATTTAGTTTATTGACAAAGAATTGACAAGAGAACTGAGGACAAATCATGGCACTAATTAGTTTAAGACAATTGTTAGATCACGCGGCAGAGCATAGTTACGGTGTTCCAGCTTTTAATGTAAATAATCTTGAACAAATCCGCGCCATTATGGAAGCTGCAGACGAAGCGAATAGCCCGGTAATTTTACAGGCCTCGGCAGGCGCCCGAAAATACGCAGGTTCAAATTTTTTAAAACACCTTATTCAGGCTGCTATTGAAGAATTTCCACATATACCTATTGTTATGCACCAAGATCATGGAGTTTCGCCTGCGATATGTCAGCGTTCCATACAGCTAGGATTTTCTTCCGTGATGATGGATGGATCGCTTGGAGAAGACGGGAAGACGCCCACAGATTTCGATTACAACGTTCACGTTACTAAAACTACTGTCGAGATGGCGCATGCTTGCGGTGTATCAGTAGAGGGTGAGATCGGTTGCCTAGGCTCACTGGAGACAGGCTTGGCCGGAGAAGAAGACGGAATCGGCGCAGAAGGCAAGCTAACCATGGCGCAGATGCTAACTTCTCCAGAGGAGGCCGCAGACTTTGTAGAGGCGACGGGTGTTGATGCCTTGGCGATAGCAGTAGGTACTAGTCACGGGGCATACAAATTTAGCCGCCCGCCAACGGGAGACATCTTGGCGATAGGAAGAATAAAAGAGATTCATGCGAGAATTCCCAACACTCACTTGGTGATGCACGGGTCTTCTTCGGTGCCGCAGGAATGGCTGGCGATTATTAATGAATTTGGTGGCGAAATACCAGAGACTTACGGTGTGCCCGTCGAAGAAATTCAGGAAGGAATTAAACATGGCGTGCGTAAAGTAAACATTGATACTGATCTACGCCTTGCGTCCACCGGTGCTACGCGTAAGTTTCTCGCCGAGAACAAATCCGAATTCGATCCGAGAAAATTTCTGATCCCAACCATGAACGCGATGAAGGCTATCGTTCTCGAAAGGCTTGAGGCCTTTGGAACGGCGGGTCAAATTTCGAATATCAAGAAAGTTTATAATTTGGAACAGATGGCCGACCGCTATACCAAATAGTCGATAGTCGCTGAGCGAAGGCCCGCGGTTTGCGCGAAGAGGAAAGAGAGCGGATGTTCAGCAAGGTCGATGCTAAGCAACTTAGACAAAGCCTGGAGAGCATAAAATTCCTGCCCAATGCTACCGAGCCGAATTTTGAGCTCGGCGCTGAGGCAGCACGGCACTATGCTGCCTATACACGGTACTACGGTCTTAATTTTTCAGAGCTGGATCGAAAGCTAAAGCTCGCGAGATCGACTATAGGAACTTTTTCCAGTGGAAGCTATGAACTAGTTTGTCAGCACTACTTACCTTCAGCACAGCCGCCCCGCAAGACTGCTTTTTTATTGCATGGATATTTTGACCACGCCGGCTTGTATCGTCATTTGATAAGGCATTTGCTTGAGCGTGACATCGCAGTCATTATTTTCGATCTCCCTGGCCATGGGTTATCTAGTGGCGCAACGGCTAGCATTAGCTCATTTCAAGATTACAGTACGTCGTTCGTAGAGTGCCTAAAGCTCGCTAAGCAGCAGCAGGTAGTCATGCCGTGGATTACGATAGGTCAAAGCACTGGCGCTGCAATCATTATGGATTCTCTATTGGAGAAAAGGTTAGAAAAGAGGCTGGAGAAGGATCTCGTGAGGCGCTTTGTGCTGCAAGAATACATTCTTCTTGGACCGCTTCTTAGACCGAAGCAGTGGCTGCGTTCCAAGATTTTATTTAGCTTGAGCAGATGGTTCGCAGCGTCAACGCCGCGAAAGTTTAGCAAGAACAGTCATGATGCTGAATTTCTTGAATTCCTTAAGAGTAAAGACGAGCTGCAAAGCAGGATCCTTCCTCGTGATTGGGTGTTGGCAATGATGGACTACATCAATCGGTTTGAGGCGGCGCCTCGCCATGAGCAGTCATTGCAGATAATACAAGGCAGGGGGGATGGTACTGTTGAATGGGAAACGAACATCCCAAAAATATTGAAGAAGTTTCCAGGCTCAAAGGTTCATTGGGTGGATGAGGCAGGGCACCACCTAGTCAATGAATCACCCTACTACCGTGAGCAGGTCTTTGCGATCATAGACCGGATCTTGGGTGTCACCGAATAATTCTATACCGCCGATCTATAGCTGTTCAGAGGCCTCGATCTAAAATAAGACCCTACAGCGAATAGTGCCAGGTACCTTGTTCAATTTCTCCAGTGCGATTTCACTGTATTGCACGTCGATATCCATCACGACATAGCCAACCTGTTCATTAGTTTGCAGATACTGCGAGCTAATATTGATCTTAGTTCCTGAGAACACATTGTTTATTTCGGAAAGAACACCGGGCACGTTCTTATGAATGTGCAAGAGTCGATGTTTTCCCGGGTGTGCAGGCAGGGTGACTTCCGGAAAATTGACCGATGCAAAGCTGGAACCGTTGTCGCTGTATTTAATAAGCTTATCCGCGACCTCGATTCCTATATTTTCCTGAGCCTCCATCGTACTACCTCCTACATGGGGCGTTAGGATGCAGTTGTCGAATTGGCGTAAAGGCGAAATAAATTCTTCTGCATTTGATTTCGGCTCCTGCGGATAGACGTCGATTGCTGCGCCGGCGAGAGTCTTGTTCTCGAGTGCGCTAGCGAGTGCATCGATATCAACTACTGAGCCACGTGATGCATTGATCAATATCGATGCTGGCTTCATCCAGCTTAATTGCTCTGCACCGATCATATTCTGAGTTTGTGGAGTCTCTGGTACATGTAGGCTAACTACATCGCATTCGCGCATTAGCGCCTCGAGCGAATCCATCTGCACCGCATTGCCCAGAGGCAGCTTGGTCACCACGTCGTACAAGTAAACTTTCATGCCCATCGACTCGGCGAGTACACTCAGCTGTGAGCCAATATTGCCGTAGCCCACGATGCCTAACTTCTTTCCGCGTGTCTCGAAGGATCCTTTCGCAGCTTTTTGCCAAACGCCTTTATGCAGAAGGGCATTTTTTTCTGGAATACCTCGGAGTAACAAAATTGACTGGCCTATGACCAGCTCGGCTACGCTGCGGGTGTTGGAGAACGGCGCATTGAAGATGGGTATGCCGCGTACAAGCGCCGCATTCATATCAACTTGATTAGTTCCGATACAGAAGCAACCAACAGCCTGCAGTTTTTTGGATGCTGCAAATACGGACTCTGTTAGCTGGGTCCGCGAGCGAATACCAACGAAATGTGCGTCAGCGATTTTCTCGGCGAGCTCATCCCCCTCGAGTGAGGTTTTAAGGGCTTCAATATTCTCATAGCCCGATTTCTTCAGAGTGTTGATAGCGCTTTGGTGTACGCCTTCCAATAGCAAAAACTTAATTTTTCGTTTTTCTAAGGATTTTGGATTCATTGGATCGGATCCATGAGTTTAAGTTGTAAAAGTCACAGCACTTCTGTTTGTTATGAAGGCCGCCGGTTCAATCTATAGAGGGCAAGTCATCGAGAGCGATGCTCAAAAAGCTCGCGCATGGTAACATATTCTGCTTTTGCTATGCGCGGCAGGGCGCATTAATTCCAAAATTCAGCAGTGGCAGAGGGAAGGATAGGAACATGAATTGCAGCAAATCAGAATTGTTGGAGAAGCTAGTAGAGATCGTGGGTGCGGGCTGGGTTAAGACTGATACCGACGACATGGAGAAATACGGTAAAGATTGGACTAAGGTATATCCTGCAAACCCCGTGGCCATCGTACTACCAGCCAGCACCGAAGAAGTGATCGCGCTTGTCCGTCTAGCAAATCTTCATGAAATAGCACTAGTTCCATCTGGCGGTCGCACTGGCCTGAGTGGCGGTGCTGTAGCATCGAATGAGGAGTTGGTCGTTGCCTTCGACCGCATGAACAAAGTTCTAGATTTCAACTCCGCCGATAGGCAGCTTATCTGCGAGCCTGGTGTCGTTACTGAACAGTTGCAGCAATACGCGGAAGCCGAAGGCTTATTCTATCCAGTCGATTTTGCATCTTCGGGTTCCAGCCAGCTAGGTGGAAATGCGTCAACTAATGCGGGTGGCATAAAAGTTATTCGTTACGGCATGACCCGTGATTGGATCAAGGGGATGAAGGTGGTTACAGGAAGTGGTGAGCTTCTTGATTTAAACCGCGGTTTGAGTAAGAACGCGACAGGTTATGACTTCCGCCATCTATTTATTGGAGCAGAAGGAACTCTTGGCTTTATAGTCGAGCTAACTGTAGCTCTTACCGACAAACCTAAGGATCCGACTGTCTTGATGCTGGGTGTGGGAAAGATGGAGTTCACCATGCAAGTACTGCAAGCATTTCAGAGCAAGCTAGATCTTACGGCCTTCGAGTTCTTTTCGGAGAAGGCGCTTAAGCATGTCATCGAAGAGAAACAATTACAGCGACCCTTCGATACTGAATCTGATTTTTATGTACTGATCGAGTTTGAGAATAACTCTGAACAGGATATGGAAACGGCCATGAACCTATTCGAGGTTTGTCTCGAAGAAGGATGGGTTGTCGATGGCGCTATTAGTCAGAATAGCACGCAGGCAAACAATCTTTGGCGGCTGCGCGAAGATATATCGGAAACCATCTCAAAGTTTACACCCTACAAAAATGATATTTCGGTTAAGGTTTCTAAAGTTCCAGAGTTCTTACAAGAGGTTGATAACTTAGTCTCATCGGCCTATCCCGAATTCGAAATTATTTGGTTCGGCCAYATCGGTGACGGMAATATTCATCTAAACATTCTYAAGCCAGATRCTTTAGCGGCAGAAGTATTTTTCAAAGAGTGCGCGAAGGTTTCCGATCTGGTTTTTGAAATCGTAGCGAAACACGGTGGAAGCATTTCTGCCGAACACGGTGTTGGCTTGTTGAAAAAGCCATTCCTGCACTACTCTCGCAGCGCAGTGGAGATCGCCTATATGAAAGGGATAAAGAAAATATTCGATCCCAAGAACATTATGAATCCAGGAAAGCTTTTCGATTAGCGCAATTATAGATACAACGATGGTGGCACCATGCCATGTATTTTTTGCTCTAGGTAGCCTGTAACAAGCAGCGGTTAACCCCTGAAAAGTCGTTACAATTTGCGACATTTAGAATTTCCATCTACGAATTTAGAAGTATACACTGGATATTCGGTCGAATTTTCGCCGGGGGATTGCTTTGATTAGCGGTTCGATTTCTAGAATGTTTAAGTACGAGAACACGTATGTCAGATTCAGTTGAGGGTACCGTTAAGTGGTTTAATGATGAGAAGGGATTTGGATTTATAGAGCAGGAAGGTGGCAAAGATGTATTCGTACATTTCAGTGCTATCAATGGCTCTGGAAGAAAAACTCTTCATGAAGGTCAGAAAGTAACCATGGAAGTAACCCAAGGCCAGAAAGGCCCTCAGGCAGAGAACGTAAACCCGATTTAGTAAAGTTTCCAACGACTTTATCTAAGTGGACTAACTGTCAATATTTGCTGGGATAAGAAAAGAAAGCGAACATCCGCTTTAAGCATTTCTTAAAGCAATTAGCCGCACTTTCTTTCACACTAACGGCAGGTATGTCTTGACCCCTGCGCTTGTTCCTAACAACAAGCGGTCAGCCCCTCGTTCTGCGAAAAGCCCATTACATACCACGCCCGTTATCTGATTCAGCTGAGTCTCTAGTTTTCTTGGATCAAGGATTTCGAGATTGTAGATATCTAGAATATTGTTACCGTTGTCGGTTATACAACCTTCTCTGTACACAGGGTCACCGCCAAGTTTCACGATCTCTCTGGCGGCATAGCTGCGCGCCATTGGGATAACTTCAACAGGCAAGGGAAAATTACCTAGTATTGGAACCAGTTTCGATTCGTCTGCTATGCACACAAATTCTTCGGACGCAGCGGCGATAATCTTCTCGCGAGTTAGAGCTGCCCCTCCTCCCTTTATAAGCTGTAAGTGTTCATTGGCCTCGTCGGCGCCATCAACATAGACACGCAAAGTCCCAGCGCTATTCAAGTCCAACACAGGTATGTTGAATTCTTTTAGCCGCCTGGCGGACTCTTCGGAGCTGGCAACAGTGGCGTATATTCTGTGTTGAATTTTACCGAGTTCAGCGATAAATAGATTCGCCGTGGATCCGGTACCTACACCGATAACTGTGTCGTTCTCTAGCAACGATTCGACGTATTCAAAGGCGGCTCGTGCTACTGCTTGCTTAAGTTCATCTTGTGTCATGCTAACCCCAATAATGTTATTCGTGCGTTGAAACAACTTGCCCTAGCAGCTGACCCATTGCAATGCTGGAAGTGGCTTTCAGTGAAGTTTCAAACTTCACTGTGCCGTGTGGAAACAATACGATGGCAGTAGAACCGAGGCGGAATCGTCCTAACTCACCGCCTAAGGGAAGCTCCACAGCGGGAGCCTGATTCGTGTAGTTGGTTTCCTTAATCTCGCGCTTCCCTGTAGTTGGGCAAACTTCTCCTGCCCAGACTGTATCTATTCCGGCGACAATCATTGCGCCAACTAATATGACGGCCATCGGACCAACTTCGGTATCGAATAGGCAGATGAGCCGTTCGTTTCTTGCAAATAAATTGGGGACGGAGTCGGCCGTTGTTTGATTAACTGAAAATAGTTTGCCCGGCACATAGATTGTCTTCTTCAAAGCTCCGGCCATCGGCATGTGCACGCGATGGTAGTCCCTAGGCGAGAGGTAGATCGTGGCGAATTTTCCTGCCTGAAACAGCTCTGCCATCTGCGTGTCACCAGCAAGTAGATCCTCACAGCTATAGTGTCTTCCTTTTGCCTGTAGAAGATTGCCGTCGGTTATATTGCCTAGCTGGCTAATCGTACCATCGGCAGGACAAACTATCGCACCTTGAATACTAGCGAGTGGCCTAGCGCCTGCTTGTAATTCTCGAGTAAAGAATGCGTTGAAGTTTTTAAACTGCCCTATTTCTTGGATTCTCGCCTGACTCATGTCCACCTTGTATCGCTTGATAAAGGCGCGAATAAATAGCTTACGCATTAAATGGCTCTGCGCCAGCACTCCAACTCCTCGGGACAGCAGATGATGAGGCAGGAGATACTGAAACAATATAAATAGGTGCGACATAGAAAACCTTGAATTAGGAAATATTTCTGTTAGTTACTTCTTTACTCTATTTATCTCTTGTCACTGTTTTATATCGCTGCGATTTGCAGAGTCGGTTTTCAAACTTTCGCGCTTAGTATCTATCGGCTTCTTTCAGCCTAGCTCACCCAAGGAATCAACAATGCGGAAATAGCTTTCCACTCGTTTGAGAGCAATCTGACCGGCTTCTACGGCAGATTGTATGGCGCAACCGGGCTCCGTTCTATGTGAGCAATCTCGGAATTTGCAGGAACCGGAAAATGGCCGAAATTCTATGAATCCTTTAAATACTTGCTGCTCATCTATGTGCCCAAGACCGAATTCCCGAATCCCAGGGGAATCTATCAGATCGAATCCAGGCATATGATACAGGGAAGAGGTCGTCGTAGTGTGGGTACCCCGATCCCAGGTCGCAGACAGCGGCGCCACTTCGGCTAGCTTGCCGTTACTTAATTTGTTAAGCAGGGATGATTTACCTACGCCGGACTGTCCAACCAAAATCGTAGTCTGAGCGGCTAAGACCTGTTTCAGTTCGGGTAGGCCGCGCCCGTCTTCGGCAGACACCTGAAGTACTGGATAGCCAATTTCCTTGTAAACCGACAACATATTGTCCAGCTCAGTCAGTTCTGCCTCGTTTAGCAGGTCTAGCTTGTTCAATATCAAAACGGCAGTCAGTTGTAACTGTTCAATTGCTACGAGATAGCGGTCTATAAGGCTCACATGGGGAGTTGGAGATGAGGCGAACACGACGAGCACCAAGTCTATATTGGCAGCGATTGGCTTGAGGCGCCCCTCGAAGTTAGAGCGCCCGAAGAAGTTTCGGCGTTGACCTAGGGCTAAAATTACACCCCCTTCAGCGCCATCGTCAGCCCAAACCAGCAGGTCACCTGTTACTAGTTTAGGCAGGTTCGATCTCTGAGTGCACCGAATAACTCGGCCCTTATCCTCTGTGATAAGAGATTCAACATCTACATGCTGCCCGTAATTGCTGATAATTCGCCCGTTACATTTTTCTAACGAGGTCTGGGTATCAACTGAGTCAGTCTGATCAAAGCCCAGTTCTTTGCGCTGATTTTGGGAAATGCGCGCCAACTGATGTTTGCTTAATCTTCTTTTACTCATCGACAGGTAGTAACTAGCATCATTGTGCGGATAACTCTTTCAGAGTAATCAAAGGAAAAGATTATTGCATATTCCACTTGCGGAAGCTTTGCTACAATCGCCAGGTACTAGATAACTTTACGTGCAACGATCGTAGCTTTTTAGGGTAAATCTCGCGGGAAATCAGAATGGATAAAAATCTAAATCTAATTTGGCTAGATCTGGAAATGACGGGTCTAAAGCCAGAGTCAGATCGCATCATCGAAATCGCAACATTGGTTACAGATGCGAATCTTAATATCCTCGCCGAGGGCCCTGTGCTTGCTATTAAGCAATCCAATGCGGCATTAGAGGCAATGGATGATTGGAATCAGAAACACCACGGCGCATCTGGATTGATAGAGCGTGTGAAGAATAGTGATGTCGATGAGGGCGAGGCGACGCGGCAGACGATAGAATTCCTATCTCAGTACTCCTCGAAGAATGCATCGCCAATGTGCGGTAATAGCATCTGTCAGGATCGCAGGTTCATGGCGAGGTATATGCCCGAGTTGGAAAACTATTTTCACTATCGCAATTTGGATGTGAGCTCTGTCAAAGAGCTAGCCCGCCGTTGGAAACCAGAAATATTGAAGGGCCTGGTTAAGCAAGGAGCGCATCAGGCAATGGAAGATATAAAAGACTCTGTTGCCGAGCTGCAATACTACAGAGAACATTTTATCGACGCGTAGGAATAAACCACTAAACTTCGTGTTGCAGCAATGCCCATTCAATATGTTCGTTCACCATATCTGAAACATTGTTCAATCTTGACTGTAGCGCACCGGTTATTTCTTTCGAGCTCGGCGCGTTCCCAAGAGCAATCGCTATATTGCGTAGCCAGCAGTCGTAGCCAATTCTACGAATAGCGGACCCTTCGGTTCGCTTTAGGAATTCTCGCTCGGACCAGCCAAACAGATCGACTAGCTGAGCATCATCTAGGCTATGCCTAGGTGTAAAATCTTTCTCATCTGTTGGTTTAGAAAATTTATTCCATGGGCAGACGAGCTGACAGTCGTCGCATCCATAGATTCTATTTCCCATGGGTTTTCTAAACTCTATCGGGATAGATGAGCGCAGTTCGATTGTTAGGTAGGAGATACAGCGTGTAGCGTCCAATAGGTTGGGCTTTACGAATGCGTTTGTTGGGCAAATATCGAGGCAGGCAGAGCAGCTGCCACAGTGATCGGATACTTGCTCGTCAACGGGTAGAGGTAGATCAGTAAACAGCTCTCCTAGGAAAAACCAAGAACCGGCCTGCTTGTTGATGAGCATTGTGTTCTTACCAATCCAGCCCAATCCAGATTTTTCGGCGAGTGCGCGCTCAAGTACCGGAGCGCTGTCGACAAAGGCGCGGTAGCCAAATGGGCCGGCAACATCTTGAATTTGCCTAGCCAGTTTCTGCAGCCGTTTGCGAATCAGCTTGTGATAGTCACGACCTCTAGCATAGCGAGAGACGTAAGCTTTACCTGTGTTTTGCATGGAATCGAGAGAGTCTTCTGAATCCAAGGCATAATCCATGCGTACGCAGACGACACGAATCGTACCCGGTACCAGTTGTTCAGGATGGCAGCGCTTGTCATGATTATCAGCCATGTAGGACATGGCCCCGTGATAATTTCGATCTATCCAATCCTTTAGGTGATGCTCGTACTTACTTAGGTCGATATCCGTAAAGCTTACTTCTTGAAAGCCAAGCTCAACACCCCATCTCTTGATGTCGGCTGCAATTTGTTTGATATCGATCTTAGTCATGCGGAAATTCTTACTCAGAGGGCACAGAGAATTTTAGCTGCTTGTTGCAAGGTGCTATCGTCTTTGCAAAAACAGAAACGAATAATTTTTGTTGCTGGCGGTTCTTCGTAGAAGGGAGCTAGTGGAATAGCAGCTACACCCTTTTCTTGAGTCAAATAGTTGGCGAATTCCACATCGTTCTTGTCGCTTATCGCACTATAGTCCACTAACTGAAAATAGGTGCTCTTAGAAGGTGTGAACCTGAATCTAGATGGCGCGAGCAAATTGCAGAACGTGTCTCGTTTCTTTTCATAGAAATCAGGAAGCTCGCGAGTGTGCTCAGGGCATTCGGCCATAAAGTCGGCGATTGCATGTTGAACAAAGCTAGAAGTAGTAAAAGTAACGTACTGGTGAATCTTACGAAATTCTGTCGTCAATGCTTCCGGGGCAATGCAATAGGCTAGCTTCCACCCCGTGGCATGATAGGTTTTACCAAAGGAAAAAACGGCAAAGCTCTTTGTGCGCAATTCGGCGTGCCCTAATATACTCTCGTGCTTCACCCCATCAAAGACCATGTGTTCATAGACTTCGTCGGAGAGAATTAAGATGTCATGGTCTCGAATCAGTGCGGCGAGTTTATCAAAATCGATTTTATTCAATATGCTGCCGCAGGGATTGTGCGGCGAATTAATAATGATAAGCCGAGTTCGAGAGTTTATAGCCTGCTCTAAGCGATCCCAGTCCATACCATAGTCAGGAAGCGTAAGCGGAACGTGAATTGTTTTACCACCCGCCAACTGTACAGCCGGTTCGTAGGAATCATAAGCGGGGTCGAAGACAATCACCTCGTCGCCCGTGGTCACGACAGCATGCACTGCATCGAATAATGCTTCGGTGGCGCCAGAGGTGATCGTTATTTCTGTTTCTGGATTGGCATCGCAGCCGTAGTATTCCTTTACCTTATTCGCAATTTCCTGTCTTAGTGAGGGGATACCGACCATCGGAGGATACTGATTCTTGCGATCATTGAGATGCTGGGCGACCAGTTCTCTGAGCCGGGCTGGGCAGTCGAAATCTGGAAAGCCCTGAGAAAGGTTGATAGCACCATAGTCTTGCGCCATCTTCGACATGACGGTGAAGATAGTGGTTCCAACCTTTGGTAGTTTACTCTGCAAAATCATCCCCTCTACGAATTGGCAATCTATTCTAACTGATTGCTCCGTCGAAGTGATATCTAGGAGTGATGTGGGAGATAGGTACTAGGCTCTAGCGAACTAAAGCCGACAGTATTTTCTTTAAAGTACTGTCCCGGCCAGATGGTTTTTAGGCAGCTAGAGAAGAGTTCCTTATAGCGCTAACCACTCGTTCAGGTCGATAATGTCCTGTGGGGTCAATATTCCAGCAACCTGTCGTAGAGTCAGGCTGTCTAGAACATAGTTATAGCGAGCATCGGCATATTGACGCAGTGCGCGATAGAGATTTTCCCGGGCGCGTAAAACTTCAACGATATTACGCGTGCCAACTTCGGCACCGAGCTCTGTTGCATCTAGAGCACTCTGCGCGGATGTAATCGACTGTTGCCGCTGCCCGATGACTAGAACGTCTGTGTTAACACGGCGATAGGCATTACGAATATTCTGAGTGAGCTGACGCTCAGTGAAATTTAGAGATTCTTGAGCGGAGATTACATTGTATTCTGCGGCACGTCTTCTAGAACGGATTGCGCCGCCAGCGTAGATTGGAATCGAGAGGCTCAGCGCTAAGGAAGTGCGATCGAAGGCGCCGCCACCAATTTGAATGCCCTGGCTGACGATTGGAGCAGTTACGTTGTGATTCCAGCCGCCAGAAAAATCAATGGTGGGTAGATGATCCGACTTTCTCGCCTTCAAGTTTTTGCGCGAGGCCTCCAGATTGTATTCAGCGGCCGCGATAATGAGACTGCTATTCTCCGCTTCATTCTCCCACTCTTTAAGGCTGCCATCGACTTCGACTATAGGGAAGTCTTCGCGCAGAACATCGATGGAAGGGTGCGCCTGACCTGTAATGGCCTCTAGTGCTTCATAGCGAGATTGCAGTAAGTCCTGCTGCAGAAACGTAGTGTTTCGCGCTAGATCATAGGCTGCTTGGCTGTCGAAGACATCGGTAATGGCAACTAGACCAACCTCTTCGCGCTGCCTAGTCTGATCCAGTGAGCGCAGTGCGGCTTCTTCTTCCTGCACATTGGTGTCTAACATGTCGATAGCGCGCAATACGTCGAAGTAGGCGGTGGCGACACGCATTATCAGGTCTTGCTCTTGGGCGGCTAAATTTACCGCGGCAGCCTTATCCCGTGCCTTGGCGCTTTGAAAGTTGTACCAGCTGGCCAGATTCAAGACGCTCTGAGTGAGGTTCATTCCCCAGCCGTGGTTGTTAAGACCGGGCTTGAAGCTGTGGTCATTAGCGACTCGAGTTAGGGCTGTTTCACCGGTAATCGGGTTTGTGACATTGGCATAGACTGAATCGGTTGGGCCACTGGTTAGGCGCGAGGTAGCTCCACCAACGCCAATAGAGGGCAGTAGAGAGGAGCGGCTCTGAATCATGCTTTCCCGATTCTCGCGGTAGCTGGCTTCGGCCTGCCGCAGAGTAGGATCGTTTTCTAGTGCCAGTTGCAATATAGACAGCAGATCGTCGCCGTAGCTAAATGAGCTGGCCATGCAGCCCAATACTAGAATTCCAATGTACTTCGCTGGTTTACCCATAATCTATGACCTTCTATGTACCAAATAGTGATATTCAAATGCCTGAAGAGCTTGTTAAACACTTGCGTAGACAAGGGTTTCGAATGGCGGTCCTGAAAGTAGTCGGCATTCTACACTTTTGTAACCAAAAGTGACAAATTAAACCCCTGCATTTGCGACAGTTAACCTTATTGAACTATTAGACGTTTATTGATCGATTACAGTTACAGCTGACACTGCTTAATTTGCGCTGCGTGGGAATTAACTCCCTACCTGATTCAAGAAAGTCGACTCTAGTAAGATAGTCGATCCCTTTAAAAGTACCAACGCAGGGGCCAAACTCATTTCACTGTGTTGTGACACTTTTGGAGCCTATTTGGCTTAGTTAGAGCTGTTCAGCTCTAGATAACTAGACAGCGCATCTAGGCAAGAATGCGCGAGCTGCTTGCTGCGTTCACCGGACCATCCATAAGTTTCATCTGGCGTTGCAGTAGTATCTTTGAAGGGCATTTCTAAAGTCATGGCAAGGCAGCCATGTGTTTCCGCAATTTGCGCAGTGCTCATGGTTAGATTAGCAGTGCCTGGAGTCTTCGCTGGATAACCTTTCTCCGTTTGAAAGTCGACGTTCAATTCGGCCAGCTTATTTTTGTAAAAATCTAACTGCGCTTGCCTGGCGGCGTTCCAGCCTGCAAGACCCTCGGTGCCGGCAATAAAACAATAAGGTAAAGATTCGTCGCCATGGACATCAAGCATGAAGTCCGCGCCGGTCTCCTCGATCGCCTGCTTTACGAAGTACACTTCCGGACTGGCATCGATCTCGGGATGCGCCCATTCCCGATTCAGGTTTCTGCCTGCGGCATTAGTGCGCAGATGCCCGCGCCGGCTTCCGTCTGGATTCATATTCGGAACTAGATACACATCGCACTGACTCAGGAGTTTACTGCTAGCTGGATTGGACTCATCAATTAGGCGTTCGATACAGCCCTCCATCCACCACTCGGCCATGGACTCGCCCGGGTGTTGCCTGGCGATTATCCAGCTTTTCTTCTTGGGATGTTCAGTCTCAATCGACGAGAATTTTAGTAAGTCTATATCCTGGCCATCCAGTGTTTTGCCAACAACGCGGTGCGAGCAACGAGGTGAAAGCAGGCATCTAGCGACGAGATCGCCATGACGCTCCATTGAGTAGGGAGCGAAATACGCGAAGTAGACCGAATCATACTCAGGCTGGAATTCGATGGTCATCTTGCCATTCTCAAACGAGGTTGGATGGCGCAGCCAATTCCTGCGGTCATAAGAATAACAAACACGGTAATCCTCGAAGCCTAGAGGATAGGCAGCACCACCAGCGTTTAGGATATGCATTGTACAGGGCGTAGCTTTGACGCCACTAAGCCGGAAATAGAACCACTGGTAAAATTCCGATTCAACATCTGCACGAATCTTTAATTGGATGTCTTTGGCGTTAGCGCAACTTACTACCTCAATATTGCCTGCATCAAAATTCTGGCTTATGTGCACAATCTTCCTCGTTTCGACAAAATCTGGTTACTTTTTAGTGATTTAGCGGTTGTCAGCTTACTGGTATTTGTTATCATTGCCGACCCTTTTTTTTAAGCAAGAGATATCCTATGTCGGTAATCACTGACAACTTAAACATTAATTCCAACGTAGCCCTAATTACTCCAGGGCAATTAAAATCTGAGTTGCCCCTTGAAGGCGCGGCTTTGGAATCGGTGGAGCTAGCACGTAATACTATTTTCTCAATTTTGGATCGAACCGACCCGCGCTTGTTTGTAGTTGTTGGTCCCTGTTCGATCCATGACACCGAAGCGGCTATAGATTACGCGAAGCGGCTTAAAGAGCTGGCTGATAAAGTACAGGACACACTATATATAGTGATGCGAGTCTATTTCGAGAAGCCGAGAACGTCGATTGGTTGGAAAGGATTGATCAATGATCCCTATCTCGACGATTCGTTTAAGATCGAAGATGGGCTTCGTAAAGGCAGGAAGCTATTGCTCGATATTGTTGATCTGGGGCTAGCAACTTCTACAGAGGCTCTCGACCCAATTTCACCACAGTACATGCAAGACGTTATTGCCTGGTCTGCAATTGGTGCGCGTACCACAGAATCACAGACGCATCGTGAAATGTCATCGGGGTTATCTTCTGCGGTAGGATTTAAGAATGGTACCGATGGTGGATTAACTGTAGCGGTCAATGCTATGCAGTCTGTATCTAGTGCACATCGATTTCTTGGCATAAATTCTGATGGCCAGGTGTCAGTTGTAACTACTAAAGGCAATCCTTATGCACATGTTGTGTTGCGTGGTGGTGGAAAGGGCCCGAACTACGATAGCGTTCACGTTGCGCAGTGTGAGAAAGCATTACTCGATGGCGGTGTGAGTAGCAATGTCATGATCGATTGCAGTCATGCAAATTCGAGTAAAGACCCAGATGTGCAACCTCTGGTGTTAAAAGACATTAGCCATCAAATTCTTGAAGGCAACAAATCCATCATTGGCGTCATGCTAGAAAGTAATATCAATCACGGCAATCAATCTATCCCGAAAGACCTTAGTGAATTGAAGTATGGGGTTTCAGTAACTGATGCGTGCATGGATTGGCAGATGACTGAACAGGCAATTTTGGGAATGGCAGAGAAATTGAAAGACGTATTACCTGCTAGATAGCCCCGTGAATATTAGAATGACGAGCCGGGTTGGGAAAGAAACTCCAGCTCTTCGGCTGTCGATTCTCTGCCTAGTACGTCGTTGCGGTGTGGATAGCGGCCGAAGCGATCAATTATCGCCTTGTGCTTTCCCTCAAAGTTAAAACTGTCTTCTAGGCCGGGTTGGTCGAACAAGAAAAGCGCGATGTCATGTATCTCTTTAGACTCGCTGTGCATGAAAGGCATGTAGAAGAACGACTTCTTAGTGTTATCTAATTCCTTATCAAATTTCTTTCGAATTGCTTCCTGTGCCAATACCAATGCTAGATTATCGGTTGCGAATGCTTGCGGGGTGTCGCGAAATATATTTCGAGAAAACTGATCCAGTATTAGTATTTCTGCGAGTGCACCTAAGGGGTGTTCGCGCCAAGCATAGAGAAGGCCCTGTGAAGCAAGATGATGAGCTTTACCAAATTTGGTTCGAAGCAACTCATCGAACTCGAGATCTTTGATGAATCGTTGCTTCGGCTCAATGTCTTCAAACCAGAATTGGATAACGTCAGTAGCGGACACGATGTACCTAAAATAAATATGCTTACATTTCTTTATCGGCAGTAATGCTGCCACTATGAGCTGCTCTGTAGCTTCCTACTCCATAATTCGTCGTACAATTCATTGTAATAAAAGGCGCGTTGATGAGTCCCAGCAGCGTGATTTTGAATTGAGCCTCATTAGCCTAAGTGCTGCTGGCGTAGGCTAATTTCATAGGTTCTTGCTCTCTGCGCCCTAGAGTTAACCATTTCTGCACGAAAGGGTTGTCCATTAGTGTCTGCATATAAGTGTGGGCGTCATGGCTGAGGTCTGCCCCGTAGATATCGAAACAGGCAGCGATAGGTGCATACATACAATCAGCAACTGAGAAGCGCCCGTATAGGTAGTTGCCGTTCTCGCCAAATTTTCGGCGGCAGCAGCTCCATATCGCATCAATCCTAGCAATCTCATCTAGAAGTTCAGGTGATGGTCTGGGTTTAAATGAGGCCTTACAATTCAGTGGCCACTCCTTTTTTAGATGGGGAAATCCAGAATGAAGTTCGGCGCTAATAGACCTAGCACTCGCACGTCGTTTTGGGCTTGCAGGCCATGCTGAGCCAAGTATAAATTGTTCCGAAATGTATTCACAGATTGCTAGCGAATCCCAGACCGTTATCTCCCGGTGTAGGAGGACAGGTACTTTCAACGAGGGAGAATAGGGCCCTAGCTTTTCCGCTGTATTGTCCTGATACAGGGTAACTTGAATCTCTTCGAAATCCACGTCAAACATTTTGAGCAAGAGCCATGGACACATGGACCAAGAAGAATAATTTTTGTTTCCAATTACAAGTCTAAGAGTATTCATTGTTATAACTCCGAATTATCTTCTAGCTGAATCACTAGAGGTTTAATTTAAGTGGCTTATTCGCCATCCGGGCTTTGTGTGAGCATCGAGCTGCTGTTATCGCGAAGACGAACGATGACTCGGCGATCAAAAAAGTCGGATTCGAAATTTTGTGCGGGATGTAACGGTTTTGTTTCCCCGTGGGCAATCGTCCTAATGAAAGAGCTTTGAATGCCTCTACTATTGAGAAATTGCTTCACTGAATTCGAGCGTTCACGTGAAAGCTTAAGGTTCAATTCTGAATTACCGTTTCGATCGGCATAGCCGGTGATCTCGACACGTGCTGATGGCATCTGTTCCGCGATCTTGATTAGGCTTGTTAACTGTTCTTCGTAGTGTTTTTCTATTGCGCTGGAGCCACTGCGGAAATTCAGAGAAAGTACCGTGTTGTCGCAGCAGGGAGTAGTTGGCAACTGCATATTTGCAGGATAGGTTCGAGCGCGATTGAGGGAGAGCTCGGTGAGTCGCTGTTCGGCCAATTGATATTTGGCCTGCATAGTTTGAGCTTCCTCTCGCAATGCGGCCAGATGTAATTGGTTCTCATAGAAGTTTGCTTGAAGCTCACGGAGATTCGACTTCGCGCGCCATCCTTCACCGAATAATGCACCGAAGGCTGCGCCCACAATGACGCCCGGGGGGCCACCAGCGAAGCCGCCAAGAATGGCGCCGCTAAGGGCTCCAGTGGTTTCTTCTTTCGATGGTGGATTTTGATAGTCAGCACGTCGCGAATCGGCTGCAGCCGTAGCTGAAGCGAGCGTGAATATGAGGGCGAGAGAGATTTGCTTAATCATTTCGATAATCCTGTTTTTAGGTGGAACAAAGTTAGGGTTAGTGACGTCTAATGTTCACTGTGCACGATTTTTGGAACGTCCCGATGGCTCTAGCCTCGTGACGTCAGTGAGTGTATTAAACAGAACAGTTATTGCTCCCAGAGGCGCGGAAAAAGGCCATGTAGTGATTAAATATGGCAGAATCATGGCAATTGCCTCAGAGTGAGTATTGTCGCTCTGATTAATCAGGGAATTCCGGTATAGTCGCCCTAAATCCTTTATCTACAATGACTTACAGAGATTGGCATGCATAGAAAGAGAGCGAGATGAGTAGGCGAATAGCGATAGTCGAGGACGAGGCTGCAATTCGAGAGAACTACGCGGATGTGCTGCGTAAGCAAGGCTACGAGGTGCAAACATTCGCGAATCGAAAAGACGCAATGGCTGCATTTGATATTCGTTTACCGAGTCTAGCGATTATCGATATCGGTTTGGAGAATGAAATAGATGGCGGCTTTGCTCTGTGTCAGGCGCTGCGCTCGCTTTCAGACACATTACCTATCATCTTTCTTACGGCGCGCGACAATGACTTCGATACAGTAAGTGGATTACGAATGGGAGCGGATGACTATCTAACAAAGGATATTAGTCTGCCGCATCTAACGGCTAGGATTGCGGCGCTGTTTCGCCGACTAGATGTGATCGATCTGCCTCCCTCGCCGGAAAGTTTATTGCACAGAGGAAAGCTCTCATTGGATATCAGTCGTCTTACAATTCAGTGGGACAGGCAGCCAGTTGCGCTAACGGTAACAGAGTTTTGGATGGTTCATGCCTTGGCCAAGTTTCCGGGCCATGTAAAAAGCCGTCAGGTACTAATGCAAGAGTCGAAAATATTTGTCGATGGCAGCACGATTACCTCACACGTAAAAAGAATTCGTAAAAAATTCATGCAGATTGATAAACAGTTTGATTGCATAGAGACTGTTTATGGAATGGGCTATCGTTGGAATATTACGCCCGAAAACACGAATTAGAGAACCTTTGCTTAAGTCTATGGCCATCCTGAATTTTAGTTTATTTCGCAATGACAAGCGTGGATGCATTAACGCCGTGAGCGCAGGAATGCGCAAGAGTGATCGAGGCACAATATTTAGGCTGGCAGACCTGCCAAGAAATTGTTTTGCAGCAGCAGGCACCCCGTCTTTTAGAAGGACTGTGTCGAATGCTCATAAATTTGGTCAGAAGCTCCCATTATGAGTCTTTCATTCAGAAACCCATTTGGAATTCGATTCAAGCTGGTATTTCTTTCCAGTTTTCTGTTGGTCATACCCTGGCTTGGTTATCAATATATTCTAGAAATGGAACAAGTGCTCAGGCGCGGACAGGAGCAAATTGTCCTAGGTACAGCTCAGGCATTGGCAACAGCGCTTAATGAGCGTCCAGAGCTTTTCGATGAAGGAAGTTATAGGCCAGCTAGGCGTAGTGAAGATCTCTACGTCTATCCCATCTTCTCCGCGCTCTCACTGGACGATGGCACGCTGACTGACTGGGATGAGTACCAGCAATACGAAGTGGAGTTCGCTGACAAGGATCAGCTGCGCACTTCATTGAACCCTTCTCGCTATTACGGTCAGGATGAAACGCTAAGCTTTCGTAATATGGTAGGAGAGCACAATGGCTCGCTGTATGCCTATTTCAAAGTAGTGGACGATGAAATTGTCTATCGTAGTCGCGATGCGCTCAGCGTGCACCGTAGTGATTTCTTAGAAATTACTATGTTGTCGAAAGATGGAAATGGGATCCAGCGTTATGTAATAGCCCCTCATGAACCAGAGTTTCTCTATCCGTTTCAGGTGGAGGACGGCTACAGTAATCCGATTCACGAAGACAGAATCAGCGGTCAGTGGTACGAATCGACTGACGGCTATGTGATCGAGCTACAGATTCCCATGGACATGTTGGGGGACCGGTTAGGTTTCGCCATCTTCGATGTAGACGATCATAGCCAGCGGTACGTGAATAAAGTGGTGGCAACCTACCGAGTAGCTGATGTGGAGCGGCTTGGGTCTCTGCGTTTACCTACGCCTGAGATCGACAGGATCGTGGCCGGAATGGGGCACAATAACTCGCGTATCCAGGTTGTGGATAGAAATGGAAGGGTACTTCAATCGGTGGGAGATATTCAGTCAGCAACTGGGTTATTGCTCACCTCACCAACAGATGAGGCTCCTACCAATAAGTACTGGCTCTATATGCAGAACAAAATTCTGAACCCACTCTATTATCAGTTTCTGACCAAGCCTAGCAACAATTTTATTGATGACTTGTATTCAGAGGTGACACGGGAGGGCGCGCATATTAATGCGGCACTCGGCGGTGAGGCCACAACGCAGTTTCGTACACTCGCAGATTCCGATACGCGCCTGTTAGAGGCGGCGCATCCGATATTGGCTAACGGCGAGATCATGGGTGCAGTAGTGGTAGACCAAAATATGAATGGACTCCGAACATTTCGGAACCAAGCGATGGAAATGTTGTTCAATACCATGCTCGCGGTGATGTTGATCGTAACACTCGGTCTATTTTTCTCCGCTTCGAGAATTTCTTCGCGCATTCGGTCATTGAGAAATCAGGCTGAAGGTATTATTGGGGAGACGGGCAGAATACAAAACACGATCATAGCAACACGAAATTCGGATGAAATCGGCGATCTGTCGCGTAGTTTCTCCACTATTGTTGAGCGATTAACTCAATACACTGACTATCTAGAGAATATGTCTTCTCGGTTATCTCATGAATTACGTACACCAGTCACTGTGGTGCGCTCCTCTCTCGAGAACCTTGGTCTTACTGCGATAGATAAGGAGTCGGCAGTCTATATTGAGCGCGCCGAAGAAGGCATTAAGCGYCTAAAYTTAATTCTCACTAAYATGAGCGAGGCAACRAGGCTGGAGCAGATGCTACAAACATCTGAAAAGGARAAAATTGAACTGAGCAAGGTTCTTCCGGGATGCGTGGAGGGRTACAAGCTGGCMTATCCCGAGGCTCGGTTTGATCTTGATATTAGCCCGCARCCAATTTTTATTGATGGCGTGCCAGAATACATAGCACAGTTGTTAGATAAATTAATCGCAAATGCCGTTGAATTTACTTATACAGATCAGTCGATCACAGTATTCAGCGGTGCACTGCGTGATCACGCAATCATCAAGGTATCTAATGCGGGGCCGTATCTACCAGAAGAAATGAAGGACAGACTCTTCGAATCGATGATCTCAGTGCGGCCACAAGAGAAGCAAGATCAGCCGCATCTAGGCATGGGTTTGCATATTGCTAGGCTAATTACCGAATTTCATGGCGGACAAATTCGCGCAGAAAACAGGCAGGACAGGGAAGGTGTGGTAATTACTGTTGTTATTCCGCTGTTCTACCGCTGATCTAGAGAGCTTCGATTGATTTGCTGGAACTTTGAAGAGTTAGTGCGAGTAGGTGGTTTGTTCTGTTCTATCACTGGTTCATAGCAGCTCGATTGATCTCATGTAACTTTGAGTAGTCACTGCAAGCAGGTTATCTGTTCTGTTCGATTGCACTGCTGTAACTTTGAAGAGTTACTGGGGGCAGATGATTTATTTATTCTATCACTTGCTCATAGCGATTCGATTGCACTACTGTAACTTTGAAGAGTTACTGAGGCAGATGATCTATTTATTCTATCACTTGCTCATAGCAGTTCGATGGATCTCATGTAACTTTGAAGAGTCACTGCTGGCGGATAATCTATTCTCCAGTGTAGTATTTTTTCGCATTCTCTTTTACAACGGGCGAATCTGTTGACCAGGCATGGCAGGTATTCAACACAACCGGTCGTTTGTCACTAGTACCGACATCGGAATCGGCCTTGTTCTTTCTGTGCCTGAGTAGTGGCCAGATTGTTTGCATCGCAACTGTTGCCATAGGAAACAGCAGTTCGGTCAGATGTGTGCAACCATGCACTCCACCTACTTTCATCCGTATAGCCTTGCGCCATCCCGCTCCCATCTGTATGCCTATTACGGACTTATAGGCAGAAGTAATACTAGGACACATCTCGAATGGACTGTGTTCAGTCATCGCTACGACATCTTGAATAACAAAATCGTCGTTTATGGTTACTCTGAGCAGCATTTCATGTAACGGCTCGCCTATGGGAACTTCTCCCCTCCAATTATTGCTGAACTGATAAGTTTTCTTATCGGTCATGTGTGCTTCGATGTCCCATAGTCCGTCTTCGCGCTCGTAGCCTCGGTAGTCGATGGCGCGGGTGTGTACGTGTTTCCGGGGGGTAGGTTCTGGCAATGGCATAGTTGGGCCTTGATTCTCTAGCGGAAATAGTGCTCCGCTGTTCATGCTTTCAGGGTGGTTGCAGTGGTTTGTGACCGACTGTCTGCGAAGCGATAGTATAACGCAAGACGGAATTTTTGTGTGCTCACTCTACCATTTGGGGCATAATGCTCGACTAGATTATAAGAGGAGATGCAAAATGACTACAGCAAGTGCACGCCACATCCTTGTTCAGACGGAAGACGAATGTAACGTATTGAAGGATAAAATAAATGCAGGTGAAGATTTCGCAGATGTAGCGAAAGAGCATTCTACCTGCCCCTCAAAAGCGCAGGGTGGCGACCTCGGCCAATTTAGCCCAGGAATGATGGTAAAAGAATTCGATGAAGTTGTGTTTAGCGCCGCTATAAATTCTTTACAGGGACCAGTGAAAACACAATTCGGCTATCACCTCTTGGAAGTAACCAGCCGCGAAGACTAAATATTTTTCAAATCCTATCTATTGTATTCTCCAAGATAGGAGTCGATACAAAGAGTGGCTTAGTTTTCGACACTGTGTTTTTCACTAAGTAATCGAAAGCTAAGCTGCCTATCTAATGACTCAAGAACGAAATCAACATTCAAAAATATTTGATGATCAGGATGTGGAAATAATTTCCAGGTCTCTTGAACATGATGGTTTTCTTCGAATAGAGCGTCTACAACTTCGTCATCGCCTTTTCTCAGGCGCATGGAGCGAAGTCTTCACGAGAGAGTTACTGCTAAAAGACCCCGCTGTCGGCGTGCTTCTGTTCGATCCAGATCAAGACGCGTTGCTACTTGTGCGCCAGTTTCGAGTGGGAATGCTTAACGGCCCCGATGGGCAGGGTGATGAAGCCTTGGGGTGGCCATTGGAGATAGTGGCAGGAATGGTAGATAGCGGGGAGCAATTTGAGGAAGTTGCTCTCAGGGAGTCGAAAGAAGAGTCGAATTGCGAGCCAACTGACCTAATCAAGATCTGCGAGTATTACAACAGCCCGGGTGGTAGCAACGAGAAGATCATTCTATTCTGTGGACGTATTGACAGTAGAAATGTAGGCGGAGTGTACGGGTTGATCGAGGAGCACGAAGACATTGAAGTCCAAGTGCTGAGCTATGCTGATGCTATGGGCCTTGTTGACACGGGTGAGATCAATAACGCCATGACTATCATTGCCTTGCAATGGTTGCAGCTGCATCGACAGGAACTTCTTGATAGTTGGAATTAAGGCCCAGAGAGCCCCAATCTCGGCATATTACGCCCACTCGCCTCTTATTTGGATAAATGTTGATCACTTCTAGTGGTTTACGGGGTCAATTGGCTCGCAATAAGGTCCTAAAACGTTACAATTGGGCATTCTTGCATAGATGGTCAAGTCAAACGGCCACTGACCGAAATAGTTTAAATTGATTAGAAAGAGCGAGAGTTGTTAGTTGTGAATCTGATCTCAGCTCTGAGAAAACATGCCCAAAAGTAGCTACAGTGTAGATTTGATTAAGCAGATGGCGGAATGTGACGCTAACTATATTCGCTTGCTTAAGCTAGTACCTCACTTACAAGCGTATCGCGATAAGTCTTTCGCGGAGGTAGCGATGCTCAATAACACAGGCCGTGAAAAAGGCATTATTGAGCAATTAAAAAACAGTGATGAGCCTGAGAAACTATTGGAAGGCCTATTTGTTGAATTCTGTATTGCAGACGAGACGAGCTTTGGTAGCAGGGTCACGGTTGAGATTGAAATAGTCGAGGCGTTTAAGTACACCACAACCTTAGAAATTCGACAGAAGCCTGTTCTCGATAAATGGATGACAAATCCTTCTATGCTGGTTCGCGTCTATCACGATGCGAGCACTGCTGAGGTTATATCCTACCAAGGACATAGAAATCTCCAGCCGAGGTATGAGCAGCCGAACGCGAAGATGTACCATTCTGATGAAAAGATGCAAGTGAATATGTTTCTTGGTGAATGGCTAACCCACAGCCTTAAAGTGGGAAGAAGCACTGAACTGGTAAGTACTACTTAAAACCTAATAATAATTATTATCAATGGCTGTCATGACTGCATTGATCACACAGAATCCGATTCAAATTACTCAGATCACCGATACTCATCTATACGGTAAGTCTTCGGGCACGTTATTGAAGATGAATACCACTGAGACGCTGGGTCATGTAATGGCATTGGTAAAGGCGAGTGAGGATAAGATTGATCTTATCTTAGCTACTGGAGATATCGCTCAAGATGCTTCCGATAAGGCCTATACAAATTTTCTAGGGATTATCGCTTCATTGAATTCGCCCTTCAGGTGGATACCCGGGAATCATGATAACGCAACTGTCATGAGAAGAATGGCAGAGGGAACTGGGGCCAGCGAAAAAACCGCGCAGCTAAATAACTGGTTGATCGTCTTGCTCGATACAAGCATCTTGGGTCAGGTACACGGTAAGCTTGCGAAGACAGAAATTAATTTCTTAACTAGCGTTTTGCGCGCTGCAGAAAAAGATGACAGTATCGAACATTGCCTTATAACGATGCATCACAATCCAGTGCCAGGGAATTCGGCATGGATGAAAGATATCGGTCTGGAGAATGGTGAGATGTTTTTTGAAGCCATTAAGATATCGAAAAAGGTAAGATGTGTGCTGTATGGTCATATCCATCAAGAATTGGACTTTGAGCATGAGGGTATTCGC
>JAESUT010000127.1 GCA_016762995.1 Gammaproteobacteria bacterium
CGGCAAGGTCACTATAGCGGGCAGGGATTTGGCGCAGGTCGACGAGACGAGCGCGGGTTTTTACGCAACAAACACCTCGGCTTCGTGTATCAATTTCACCATTTACTCGGCGAGTTTTCGGCACTCGAGAATGTGTGTATGCCGCTCTTAATTGCTAGGCTACCATTGGTTGAAGCGGCCGAGCGGGCTCGAGTCATATTAGCAAGGGTGGGGCTAGCGGCTAGAGTCGAGCACAAACCCTCTGAGCTCTCTGGTGGGGAGCGACAGCGAGTCGCGATTGCGCGCGCCTTGGTGACTGAGCCGAGTTGTGTCTTGCTCGATGAGCCCACCGGCAACCTCGACCGGAATACTGCTGCCGAGATTCATGCGCTGATGAACGACTTGAACGAAAAGCTAGAGATAAGTTTCATCGTCGTCACTCACGATGAGTTGCTAGCGTCTTCTATGGAGCGAAAGTTTCTGCTCGCCGACGGTCTATTACATGAGCAATAAGCCGCTGTCTTTGTCGCGCTTCATTGCATTTCGCTACGTGAGTGCTGGCAAGAGCAGTCATCTTGTTTCCTTCATGTCAGCTATTTCTATCTTCGGCCTCGCCTTAGGCCTCGCTATCCTCATCATTGTGCTCTCAGTAATGAATGGCTTCGATAAGGAGATGAGGCAGAGCGTGCTCGGTATCGTGCCGCATATTACCCTTACCTCAGAAGAAAACCTTAGCGATGCACGGTGGCAGGAAATTCGCGCCACTATTGAGCAGAACCCAGCTATTGTCTCCATCTCGCCGGTAATTCAGGCCATTGGCGTCGCCGCGACAGAAGGAAGCCACAAAGGCGTGGTGATAAACGGCATCGATGCCGCGCTGGAGGCTGAGTATTCAGCCATCAATCGATTCATGCGCGAGGGTGACCTGAAAGCGCTGATCGATAATCGCTGGGGTGTGGTGCTAGGGCAGACGCTCGCAAATAGGCTGGGGGTAGGGCTAGGAGATAAAGTAGACCTGTTCTCCACGTCGATCTCTATAAATCCGATCACGCCGCTGGCAACGTTCAAGCGCTTCGATGTTGTGGGAGTCTACAGAGTGGGTGCGCAGGAGCTAGATGGCAACCTAGTGATGATCAATCTCGCCGCCGCCCGTGCTCTGTTCAGGCTACGCACCCCTTACAATGCTGTACATATCCGGACTGCCGATGTGTTGCAGGCCGAAATGGTGCGCCAAGAAATCATCGCTGATCTGCCAGGTGCATTACGCAGTGAGAGTTGGGTGGCAACCCTGGGCGCGATCTATGAAAATATTCAGTTTTCGCGAGGAATCATTAGTTTTATGCTATGGCTGTTAATCGGTGTGGCGGCGTTTAACTTGGTAGTTAGCCTCATCATGATCGTGCGCGACAAGCGTGGTGACATCGCGATATTGAGAACATTGGGTGCAAGCCCGAAGATGATCAATCACATATTTATGTGGCAGGGCTGCTTTGTTGGTCTCACCGGTATTGCGATTGGTGTGGTGCTGGGTGTGCTGGGCTCGCTCTATGTAAGCCAGTTCGCTACATTTATAGAGACCACATTCTCGATTCAGATACTGAATGCCGAGGTCTACCCCATTGATTTTCTCCCCTCTGAATTAGACCTTCTCGATGTGGCCTATGTCGCCTTGGGCGTGCTGGTGCTTTCCATGTTGGCAACCATCTATCCGGCGATGAAGGCGGCGTCCATTCAGCCGGCCGATGCGCTGCGCCACGAATAGTTTTCCCTTATCCTCGCTTTACCTTTCACCGCTTCCTATAACTAGTAAAGCAAGGTGTAACAGGGTGAGGTAAGTAGGAGTAGGGATGCGCTGCGTTTTAGTGTTGATGTGCGCAGGCATTGCGAGCGCCACCTTCGTTGCCGATGTTTCACTTGCTCTAACTCTCACTCTAGTTTCTGTCGGCGTCCTGCTGTTCTCGTTGTTACTAATAGAGTTGCTGAGGGTTACGGGTTTTATTCGCTTAGTAGTCTGTGGCTTGCTGCTAGTTTCGCTAGGAGCATGCTGGCACCTTAATTGGGCTGATAATCGCCTGAGTGAGCGTCTGCCAGAATCTCTAGAAGGGGAAACGCTTCAAGTTGAGGGCGTGGTGATCGGCTTGCCAGAGCGATCATTGATTGCGCAGCAGTTTCAATTTGAGATTCTGCGTGCGCCATCAGGGTTTTTTCCACGCAAGGTGATGCTTAATTACTACGGTGGATCCACCGTGCTCCCAGGGCAATATTGGCGCTTTGCTGTGCGGCTAAACCGTCCACACGGATTCTCCAACCCAGGTGGCTTCGACTATGAGGCTTGGCTGTTTCAGCGGGGCATTAGCGCGCGCGGCTATGTGCGTGATTCGGCTTCGAATGAACAGATTGAGTCTCCACCCGGAGGGCTTGGTTTCTCGCCCTTGGTGTGGCTGCATTCGCTGCGCTATTCTCTAAAGATAAAGTTGCAGCGAATGTTAGCTGGATATCGCTATGGTGGTCTCTTGATCGCGCTGCTGCTTGGTGACAAATCGGCCATTTCGCAGGACAGCTGGAAGCTTTTTACCGCGACTGGAAGCAATCATCTGTTCGTCATATCGGGGCTGCATATCGGCATGATCAGCGGTATCGCATTTTGGTTGGCGCTGATTGTCGGAAAGCTTGTTGGTATTGGCAGGCTGCTCCCCGCTCAAAAATTCGCTGCTTTCTTCGCGCTAGTTGCGGCTTTTCTGTATGCGTTGCTCGCAGGTTTTAGCTTGCCCACACAGCGTGCGTTTATCATGATCGCCGTACTTATCTGTGGTGTCTTTTGGAATGCACGTTATCAAATTTCCTTTCGGCTTCTGTTTGCGGTGTTTGTTGTTCTATTGGTAAATCCACTGGCTATTGTCAGCAGTGGGTTTTGGTTGTCGTTCATAGCGGTCGCTGCGCTGCTAGCGTTTGCAGGCGTATCTCAGGCATCTGTAAGAGTCGAGCAAATAGAAGTCTCACTCGGTGAGAAGTTAACACTGGCTGCGCAATATTTTGTTCGCCCGCAACTGGTTGTTTTCATCGCGCTGGCGGTGCCGCTAATATTTTTCACACAGCAACTTTCGCTGCTGGGTCCTCTGGTCAATATAATCGCCATTCCGGTTGTCGGCCTGTTCATTGTTCCGCTTTGTTTCGCGTCTTTGATTGTTGGTTTTGTGTATGAGCCGGCTGGAATTCTGTTGTTTGCTGTCGCTCACGCTGCTATCTCATTGCTGGTTAGGTTTATGGAATTCTTAGTGGAGTGGGGGTCTAGTTCATTTCAGTTGCAAGTGGCGCAGCCTAGTAGTTGGACTGTGCTGGCTCTATTTTTTGCCGTGCTGTTGTTGCTGCTGCCTAAGGGGGTGTGTCGGAAAAGTCTAGCAATTCCATTGCTGCTTTGCGTGTTGCCGATACCTGAGCGCCTTAGGTCGTCGGCTGACGAAAAAAACATCCTGCGCGTGCATGTAATCGATGTGGGACAGGGACTCGCCGTTATTGTTCAGACGCGCAGGCATGCCCTTCTATATGACACCGGCGCGAATCTTGGCCCCGATTTCAATATTGGTTCTGCGGTTGTTGTGCCGACACTTCGTTCCTTAGATATACACGTGCTTGATGCCGTCGTAGTCAGTCATGGTGACAATGACCATGCTGGAGGGCTGCGCGGTATTGAACCAAATATCAGAATAGAAAGGCTGATAAGTAATCAGCAGGGTTTGAGCGCACAGCACCCTACTCAGCTGTGTGCCGCTACTGATTCCTGGATCTGGGATGGCGTCGAGTTTCGCTTCCTGCACAGCGGTCGTCACTATTCCTCGGAGAACAATAACTCCTGTGTGTTACAGATTCGCTCCAAAGTAGGCAGCGTCTTGCTGCCAGGAGATATAGAGAGGGAGGCAGAAGCGGATCTTGCTAGACACTATGCCGGGGAGCTCGCGAGTCAGCTGTTAGTTGCTCCGCATCATGGGAGCCAAAGCTCTTCGAGCTATGCCTTTCTTAAACGAGTCGAGCCTGACTACGTAATATTTTCTGCGGGTTACCGCAATAGCTTTTCTCATCCTCATGAAAAGGTGGTTGCCCGTTACGGGGAGTTCGAGACTAAGGCTCTGATCACTGCTGAGACTGGCATGATCAGCTTCGAATTCGGTGGCGAATTTGACGCAGATGGAGCGCAGGATGACGAAATGATCCGTCCTCGCGAATTTCGGAAACAAAATTCTCGATATTGGCATTAATCAGACCAGCCATTGATGCCGATAAGTCTAGTGCTCAGTTCTGGCAGTACTCCGTAGGCCACGTACTAGTGGATATGGTAGAGTTATAAATAGATTTTTTGGAGGAAACACGTGGTAGAAATAATTCGGGCCGGTGGCTGGTTGATGTTGCCCATTGTTCTTTGTTCCATCGTAGCAATAGCTATCGTTATTGAGCGATTCTGGAGTCTGAGCGCTGCCCGCATCACGCCTAAGTACGTTCTTGCGCAGATATGGACTTGGTTAAAAAACAATCAATTGGATTCCAGTAAGCTGCGCGAATTGCGGCTGTCCTCTCCACTGGGCCAGATTTTGGCAGCGGGGCTGCTTAGCTCTAAGTACGGTAGAGCGGCAATGATCGAGAATATAGAGCAGGCTGCTGCCCAGGTTGTTCATGATATGGAGCGCTACCTGAATACCTTGGGTACCATAGCTGCAATCACGCCGCTGCTTGGCCTATTGGGCACAGTTGTCGGGATGATTCGTGTGTTCAGCGAGATCATGTTGCAGGGCACCGGCAATGCGAATGCGCTGGCAGGGGGTATCTCCGAAGCGCTGATATCGACTGCCGCCGGACTTACGGTTGCGATACCTACTTATATGGCTCACCGCCACTTCACGCGAAAGGTTGAATCTCTGGTGTTAACCCTAGAGCAGGAATCGATCAAATTAGTCGATGCACTGCACAGTGACCGCAAAGTCGAAGTGAAATAGCCGAGTTAGAGACGAGCGAGAGAGAGCACAGCCACTTGAAATTTAAACGAGCCATACGCGAAGAGCTCACCATCAATATGACGCCGCTCATTGATGTGGTGTTTCTCCTGCTTATCTTTTTTATGGTAACCACGACATTTAGCCGTGAGACACGGCTGCTAGTGAATCTGCCCCAGGCGAATGCAGCGGCCGCAGAGAGCAATCCGGGGCAGATTGAAATTCTAGTCGCTAGAGACGGCAGCATCTCGATCAATGGCCGTGGGCTGATAAATTCTAGAATCGAGACGCTGGTGCAGGGTTTAGAGATAGAGTCGGGCGGTGATTACAGTCTGCCTATCCTGCTGATAGCCGATGCCGAGGCTACTCATCAATCGGTTGTAACGGCGATGGATGGCATTGGTCAATCTGGATTTACACGGCTCAACATCGCGACGCAGCGACCGCAAGAAATTGAACAACCGGAATCTAACCCGGCTGACTTGTTATGAGCGAACCGAATCGAAAAATAGGTAAGGAAGAGAGCTGGCGTCTGTACAGGCGGCTGTTCAGCTATGTGATTCCGCATCGAATGCTATTCGTCGCGGCGATGGCCGGTTACATCATCTTTGCGCTTACCGTCCCTGCAGCCACCTGGTGGCTGGGCTGGACCGTCGATGCAATTGCCGCTGAAGAGTATGCCGCTTTGCGCGTATTGAGCCCGTTGGCCTTTATCGGCTTGGCGGCTGTGCGCGGACTCGGTGGCTTCATGGGCAGCTACTATCTTGCAGGCATATCCAACCACCTCGTGCACAAATTACGCTGCGAGCTAATCGACCGATTAGTCCGCTTGCCAGCCAGTTACTTCGACAAGAATTCCTCGGGGCGGCTGGTCTCAAAATTAACCTACGATGTTATGCAGATTGCCGGCGCCGCCAGTAATGCGGTCGCCGTCATCGTGCGAGAAAGCTTCACCGTGGTTGGGCTGCTAGCCTATTTGGTGTACATGGATTGGAAGCTCAGCCTTACCTTCCTTATCATCGCGCCGGTCGTTGGCAAGGTCGTCTCGATAGCGTCGAAGAAGTTCCGCCGCTATAGCACGCAGATTCAAGATTCGATGGGTGATGTGACGCAGATTACCACTGAGACGATCAAGGGCTATCGCGTCATTCGCGCATTCAATGCAGAAGACTACGTGAGTAATAGGCTGCTTGCGGCGAGTGAGAAGAACCGCGTGCAGAATATGAAGATGGTGCTCACGCGTAGCGCGAGCACACCACTGATTCAGCTGATAGTCAGTACAGCGATCGCCGCATTAGTCTGGTTTGCTATGTCTCCCGAATTCTTTGCCACTAACACGCCAGGCGACTTCGTGGCATTTCTAAGCGCGGCCGGCTTGTTGGCCAAGCCTATCCGCCAGCTCACGCAGATCAACGCGGTGATACAGCGCGGGCTTTCGGCGGCGGCTAGTATCTTCGAGTTGCTCGATGAAGATAAGGAAAGAGATACCGGCACGCAGGTGCTGGATAGGGCGAAGGGGCGTGTCGAATTCACCAATGTGAATTTCTCGTATAAAGACGGGGTGCAAACGCTTGCTGATATTAGTTTCGTTGCCGAGCCAGGGCAGACGATTGCGCTGGTCGGAAAGTCCGGTAGCGGCAAGTCCAGTCTGGTGAGCCTCATTGCGCGATTCTATGATTTTCAGCAGGGCGAGATAACGTTAGACGGCGTGCCCTTGAAGGACATAAAGCTGGAGAGCCTGCGTGAAAATATTTCACTAGTCTCTCAGCAGGTCGTGCTGTTCAATGGCACGGTAGAGGAGAATATCGCCTACGGAGAGAGTGCGATCGACCATGAGAAGACAACTAAGGCAGCTAACGATGCGCATGCGATGGAGTTTATCGAGCAGTTAGAACAGGGTATGGACACGCCGGTTGGTGACGATGCGGTGCTGTTATCCGGTGGTCAGCGTCAGCGCATTGCAATTGCTCGGGCGCTATTGAAGGACGCGCCTATTTTGATCTTCGACGAGGCAACCTCGGCGCTAGATTCGGAATCGGAGATGCGCATTCAGGAAGCATTAGATACTTTGCGCGCAGGAAGGACTACATTCGTTATTGCTCATAGGCTGTCGACAATCGAGAACGCGGACTTGATATTAGTCATGGAGCAGGGAAAAATTATAGAGTCTGGTACTCACGAAGAATTACTTGCCAAGCAGGCAAATTACGCAAAACTTCACGCGAAACAGTTTTCGGAGAATACTGCGGCAACAGCTGAATGAGCTTTCTAGAAAAGGCATGGCACAAAAGAGCAGGGTGGTTGATTTTATTATGGCCAGTCTCTGTGTTATTTCAAATGCTAGCGAAGCTCCGGCGATCCATTCAGCAATCTAAAGAACGTCCAGCAGATCTGAGCGCTCCCGTCATTGTTATCGGGAATATCTCACTAGGCGGCACCGGCAAGACACCCTTGCTAATCTCACTCTCTCAAGAATTACAGGAGCAGGGGTTCAAACCCGGCATCATCAGCCGCGGTTATGGCGGAGATGCGCCTAGCTATCCGTTAGCAGTTAATGGCGACAGCGACGTACATGAATCCGGCGACGAGGCATTTCTAATTGCGGAAAAGACCGGTTGCCCCGTCTATGTCGATCCAGACCGCAATGCGGCGTTGCATGCTCTGCTTCTTCATGAAGACGTGGATGTGGTGCTGAGCGATGACGGCTTGCAGCACTATAAGCTGTACCGTGATCTGGAGGTTGTGGTGGTGGACGGTCAGAGGCTGTTCTCCAATGGCTTCTGCATGCCTGCCGGCCCGCTGAGGGAGCCAATGGCTCGCCTGAAAGAGGTTCAATACATCGTCGTAAACGGCGAGCCTGCTAGGGAAATTCCACAACTGGCGGGCGCGAGTACGATGCAATTGGAGCCGCGCAGCTTCGTCAATCTAGTCACGGGAGAGAAACGCCCCTTCTCTGGTGCGCCATTTAATATGGGCAACAAGTTGCAGGCAGTTACCGCGCTCGGCAATCCGCAGCGCTTCTACACGTTGTTGGGGCGCTTGCCGTATCAAGTAGAGACCTTCAGTTTCCCCGATCACCACCGCTTCACCGCCGCCGATTTCGAGCAGCAGGGCATTGATGTGCATCAACCTGTCGTAATGACAGAGAAGGATGCGGTAAAATGTCGGCAGTTCGCCAAAAACAATTTTTGGTATCTATCGGTAGAAGTGAATCTTGAGAGTCAATTTGTTGAGCGTCTGATCGACGACATCCGGCAAGTTTCCACTCTTTAGAAACAATCCCTTAGACTAAAAACTGCAACTGGCTTGTTACCTTCGCCTAGGCGAAGAATTAGGAGTCTTTTTATGCTTGACCAAAAACTTTTAACCATTCTTGCCTGTCCCTTGTGCAAGGGTGAATTGCAGTACGATCAGCTGGGGAAGGAATTGATCTGCCTGCCTGATGCCCTGGCCTATCCGGTTCGAGACGATGTGCCGGTGATGCTCAGCAATGAAGCTAGGGAGTTATCTCTAGAAGAATGCGAGAAGTATCGATGAGTTTTAGCGTCGTTATTCCAGCGCGTTATGCGGCGACGCGCCTGCCTGGAAAACCGCTTCTGGATATTTGTGGTAAGCCGATGCTACAGCACACCTACGAGCGCGCGTTAGAAAGTAAGGCAGATAGGGTCATAATCGCTACCGACGATGTGCGCATCCAAGAGGCAGCGCAGCGGTTTGGTGCACTAGTGTGTATGACATCGAGGTCCCATGTATCCGGCACCGATAGAATTCAAGAAGTCAGCGTCCAGTTGCAGATGGCTGAATCTGACTTAGTGGTTAACGTGCAGGCGGACGAGCCGCTGATTCCTCCTAGCGTAATCAACCAGGTAGCGGAAAATCTTCAACAAGATTCTGAAGTTGGAATCGCCACGCTTTGTGAGTCGATTGCTAATAAGGAAGAGATCATTGATTCGAACAGCGTGAAGGTGGTGATCGATTCTCGCGGGCATGCGCTGTATTTCAGCCGTGCCACTATCCCTTGGCAGGGCAGCGCTTCGGCGAAAAACTGCTACCGCCACATTGGTATCTACGCCTACCGAGTCGCCGTGCTCAATCAGTTCGTCCAATGGCCTGTGTGTGAATTAGAGGTGACCGAAAAGCTAGAGCAACTACGGGCGTTGTACAACGGCATAGGTATTCATGTGGCCGTGTCTAGCGAGAGCATCCCTCCTGGTGTTGATACCGAGAGAGACCTAGAGCTTGTACGTGCACATATCAGTGCCGGCAAGACTTAGGGGCTAGCCAACTTGTCTATGCTCCCTAATGCCAATGACGTAACCGGCGTTGATCGCAAGATTAGAGTCTTGATGGTCTGTCTCGGCAATATATGCCGCTCACCTACAGCCCATGGCGTGTTAGAAAAACTAATACAAAATAAAGGCTTAAGCGAATCGATTGAAGTGGACTCTGCTGGAACCAGCCGCTACCACCTCGGTGACCATCCAGACCCAAGATCAATTGCAGCCGCGCAGCGCCGTGGCTATAGCCTGCAAGAACAGACTGCTAGGCAGGTGAGCACGAATGACTTTAGCGACTTCGATTACGTGCTGGCCATGGACGCAGACAATCTGCATCAGCTAGAGGATGTTGCGCCTAGTGGCTGCAAGGCCAAGGTTCAATTGTTGCTCGACTACTCCCCTGATGCGACAGAATCGGTGCCTGATCCTTATTTCGGCAGTGACGGGCAGGGCTTCGAGAGAGTGTTAGACCTAGTCGAGGACGCGTGTCGGCGTCTGCTAGAACAGCTAGAACGTGAGCTGCCCAACGCCGAGACGGAGCAATAGCTGTGACGCTTGAGATTCAGGAACAGGTCGACTTAACACCCTACAACAGTTTTGGCATAAGTCAGACGGCGGCGTACTTCGCGGATATACAAGGTCCCGCCGACCTGCGGCAGGCGCGTGAATTTGCGGGGTCCAAGCGCCTGTCGGTGATGGTGCTGGGTCAGGGCAGTAATACGCTCTTCATAAAGGACTATCCGGGCTTGGTTCTGTACATGAACAATAGGGGCACAGGGAGGCTGCCGGGCGCAGGGTTGTTGCGCGTCGCTGCTGGAGAGAGCTGGCACGATCTTGTTAAGTTTTGCTTGGAGAATTCTCTGTATGGTATTGAAAATTTAGCACTTATTCCCGGTACTGTCGGTGCCGCGCCAATTCAAAACATCGGTGCCTACGGTGTAGAGCTGGAGCAGTTCTTCGTGGAATTAGAGGCCTTCGACTTAAAGACCGGCGAGATTCGGCACATGAGCAAGGCGGATTGTCAGTTTGCCTACCGCGACAGTGTCTTTAAGCAAGACCCGGCTCAGAAGCTGGTGGTTCTCTCAGTGACGCTGCAGCTGGCCTTAGAGTTCGCGCCGGATCTGGGCTACGCCGGGCTTGCGGCTGCGCTTGCAGGGCGGGAAGTGACCTCACAGAGTATCTTCGATGCTGTCTGCGCTATCCGCAGCAGCAAGCTGCCCGACCCCAAGCAGATTGGCAATGCGGGGAGCTTCTTTAAGAATCCGATTATTTCCAGGGCCAAGCTGGCGAGCCTGCGTGAATCCTACCCGGAGCTACCGGCTTGGGATACCGAAGATACTGAATTAGTGAAGGTGCCAGCGGCTTGGTTGCTCGATCAGAAGGG
>JAESUT010000222.1 GCA_016762995.1 Gammaproteobacteria bacterium
TCGCCTTTACCTATCTCAATTAGATGCGCATCATATTCTGCACCCTCATGGCCTAATGCCAGCAGTTCCTCCAGCAGGATAGTCACCTTCACGCCGTTGGGGGTCGCTAACGAGTAGAGCTGCAGGGGGTGTTTCCCGACAGGCAGCTCTTGCTGCTCTTGAGACCCCGAGGTCGGCCTATTGATAGCTGAAAACCGACCACCGCTCTCGGTATCCCATGTCCACACCTTCGGCGGTTTGTACTCTGACATTTTTTACTTCCTAGTTATTTTCAAAAACAATTAGTACAAATATACACCAGTCTCTGCGACTAACTACTATTTCCAAACACATCTATTCTGTTATCTTTATGTATCGACAGCAAACAAGAAGACCGACTACCATGATTGATCGAGAATTAGACCTACGAACGAATGACGGTGTTATGAACACCTTTATCACGCACCCAGAAGAAGAAGGACCACATCCGGTTGTTCTGTTACTCATGGATGCGCCGGGTAAACGAGAAGAATTACACGACATGGCGCGGCGGTTAGGTACGGCCGGCTACTACGTCATGTTACCGAACCTCTACTACCGTCGAGTTCGAGAATTCAATATCCTAGAGTCTAGTCGCGAAGTGATGCACGAGCACATGGCCTCACTAAGCAATGCTATGGTCTGCGAAGACGTGCAGTCACTGATCGATTTTGCAGATCAAGACGACCCGGCGAGAAACGGTAGAATGGGCTGCGTCGGCTATTGTATGAGCGGCCCTTTTGCGTTCGCTGCCGCCGCTAAATTTTCCGACCGTATAGCGGCTAGCGCTTCCTTTCATGGTGTCTACCTCTTCTCTGACAAGAAAGACTCTCCACACCTTGATGCAGAAAAAATAGTTGGAGAGATGTACTTCGGCTGCGCCGAGACTGACGAATATGCACCGAAGGAGATGGTGGATAATCTAGAGAACTATTTAGCGGGTACGCGCATCAACTCGCGCATCGAATGGTACCCAGGAACTGAACACGGCTTCGTTTTCCCCGACCGGGGCAAGAAATACCACAAAGAATCCGCGGAACGACACTGGGAAAGATTGCTCGCCATGTACCGCCGCTGCTTGTAAATCTGCTAGGCGAGAACTTTTCGGAATACTTCCACCGCTTTCTGCATCTCCTCTCTACTGCCCATGGAGATGCGACAATGTGTGTTTTCGAATGGCGGAAAATCACGGCCTACTAGAATCTTGTGCTCCAAGCAGGCATCGCGAAACTCTTTAGCGGGGCGCCCAAGATTGACGAAGATATGGTTTGTATGTGAGTCTGCCACCTCGAAGCCCATTGCGTTAAATGCAGCCACTACGATGGCGCGAATCTCTGCATTCTCCTGGCGCTCCCAATCGATGTGCTCCTTGTCATTGAATGCAGTAATCGCAGCAATTGCACTCAGCATATTCACATCGCCCATTCCCCAGGCCCCACTGACTGCAGCTAGCGTCTGCTGTTGACCCAGCGCATAACCAACACGCAAGCCAGCCATGCCATGCGCCTTGGAGAAAGAACGCGTAATGAAAACGTTCTCAAACTCCATTGCCAGAGGCAACGCTGTCTGCATCGCTTCATCAAAGACATAGTTAATATAAGCCTCATCGATGAGCATCTTGGTGTTAGGTGACTCACGCTGTACGCGACGGATAAACGATTCGACCGCCTCGGGTGAATGCACTGTGCCCGTTGGGTTATTTGGATTGCAGAAATAGACCATGCCTGCGCCAACTGCCGCCTCGGCCATGTCATCCAGATCGATGCCCATAGTCGAGCTATTTACAGGAATGCTTCTTATCGGCGCAGCTATCCGACGAGCAGTTTGCTCAGCTGTTGTATAAGTAGGGCCGGTTGTAACCAACGGCTTGCTCTCAGAGCAGAATGCGCGCGCCGCGCCTACTAGCAAAGGCCCAGAACCTGTCGCCAGAATTACGTTGTCGGTAGTAACTCCGTAATAATCTGCCAACGTTTCTCGTAATTCATTTACATGATCAGGCGCATAGCCGCGACCGAGCCGCTTGGTGACGTGGGAGCGAATCGCTTCTAGGGTCTTTGGACCAGGCCCCCGCGCACTCTCGTTCTGATTGAGCTGCATGATGCCGCCATCATAGACAGCTTCAGCTTCATAATTCGAAGCCGCGTTGGCGTTTTTACTGGTTAATCCTGTACTGGAAAGAAGTCCTGCTACACTGCCCAGACCAACGGTTCCTACGAAACCGCGACGTGTCATTTTCATGATCGAAACTCCTCTTCTTGGGAATGCGGTGCTTAATCTAATTATGTAGTGCGGAATGTTTACTCTTTACGACTATCCTTGAAACTAAAACTAGAGCTAAAAAAAAGGAGTTGGAAAATACTCCAACCCCTTTTTTTGTACTGCCTTTAAACTTTGTTAACAGCAGACGCTATTGCATCGAATACATCCTTCAGTACGACTCGCGACGAGGCTATGTTCATACGCATGTGACCTGCTCCACCGGCTCCGTACACAGACCCGGGATTCAGATACACGCCGGAATTGTGCACCAGCCAATCTCGCAAATAGTGCTCAGGCGAATCTTTGCCATGTGATTTGTACTGCTCCTTAGCACCAATCGCCTCCATCGTCTTACTGAAATCCAGAAAGGTCATGAAAGTTCCTTCGTTGCGCGTATACCCCACTGTGGGCATGTGCTGCTTTATGTAGCTCTCTAGCATGTCGTGATTACCATCGATATAAGCCAGCGCTTGCGCAAACCAGTCAGCTCCATCTTTGTAAGCAGCCTCATTTGCTACCACCCCCAACGTGCTCAACTCGGCAAAGTGATATTCATCCACTCTAGCCTTCAAGCGAGAATTCTTGGAATAGAAGTAGGCATTCTTCATACCGGCGAGGTTAAACGTCTTACTGACAGCGTTGAAGGTAAGGCTGTTATTCACAACTGCCTGATCCGGAAGACTGGCGAATGGCGTGTACTTGTGACCAGGCCTTACAAAGTCTGAATGGATCTCGTCAGACAGAACTACAATATTGTGTTCTAGGCAGAGACGACCGATTCGCAAAAGCTCGTCTTCTTTCCAGACATTGCCTGTAGGATTCTGCGGATTACAAACGATCATCGCGCGAACATCTGGCGTCATTTTTGCCTGAAGATCATCCCAATCGATCTCATAGCGACCGTTGACCTTAACCAATGGGCTATCAACCGTTACCGTACGCGAATTGCGATTCATGGTGTAAAAACCGGAGTAAGCCGGCGTGTTAATTAATACCTTACCGCCGGAGCCGACCAGTGAACGCATAGCAGCTATCATGCCGGCATACACACCATCGGAAATAGTAATCGCCTCATTGGGAAGATCAATACCATGACGCTCCCCATTCCACTTCACAATTTGGTCGCGCAGAGATTCAGTGCTACTCATATAGCCCCAGCTGTGATGCTCATTACGCTCGGCTATCGCCTCGGTAATACAGGGCGCGCACTCGAAGTCCATGGACGCAACGCCCATACCGTATTTGAAAACCCCTTCAGGATAGCGCTTGGGCGGGGAATCCCAGCGTGATGTGTTGTGATTAACTCGGTCGTAGACTGTGTCGAAATCGTATTTACCGTTAGCCATTTTCGAGTTACTGGCCGCAGAAGCTACAGTAGAGCCCGTTGCTATACCGCCGGTCGCCCCAGCAAAGGCTGTAAGGCTGGCGTTCTTGATGAATGTTCTTCTATTGATGCCTGCGGATTTGGTCATTCTTATCCCCTAATTATTATTAGACCTTTTTTACAGCATATAGCAACTAGGGGCCGTGTAAAGTCATTCTGGCCCTGAAATACACGGTATCCCCGCCTAAAATCTGCCTCTAACACGGCGCTAGACTCCTGACAGGTTTTGGCATGAGCGCGTGGATAATGAGGCTCAACAACCACATGCATACCAAAGGAAATCAGCCATGACCTTACTAATCCTTTTTTCTCTACTTGTCACCTGGGAGCTATCCATTCAAGAAAACAAGGTCGAAGAATTTTTGGCTATTGTCCATGATGGACTTGAAGTCAGCCGAGATTTTCCTGGAAATAGAGGTTTCGATATTTATGTAGAGAAAGGGAATCCCGCTAAAGCATTCTTCGTTGAACAATCGGAATCCATAGAGCATTTCCAAAGTTATTTTCAATGGCGATTCGAACGAGGCAATTTTGAACTGTTAGAACCCTATTTCAGCGCTCCACCTGTGATGCGCCACTACAGCAAGGAAAGCCAGGGATCAGAATGAGCAAACAAGAACTATTAGAATCGTTGCTGAGTGTGGGCACGAGAAAGAACAAACATGCGTTCATTCAGCAATTGTCTAGCGCTCGCACCTTGCCGATGACGGATATGACCGCGCGACGTCAAAATTTGGCGCGCCCGAAAAAAAGCGATCAGGTGCGCGAGAATTGAGAGAGAGAGAGGCAACTAATCAGCACACGAACCTGCCCCTCCTATCCATCACTCACTAGTAACGTAAAATTTCTTCCCTGATTTGCTGAGCTGCAATCTGTTCATCAGTGAAGGGCAGATCAACCCACTGGCTCTGCGAATACAATTTTGTCATATCAGAGAAGAATGCCGAATCCGCTTCTGGAGATTGTGAATACGTAAGAATGGCCTTAGCATTGGGTGTGCCATCAGCATTCCAAGTCACTGCTTGAATATAGCTGTTGCCATGACGGATAGGATTGTAGCCACCCTTATCTGCATCAAAGCGAGACGTGATTACACTGAACATACCCTGCCCACCTGCACCTCCTGGTATACCGATCTTTTCGTCGTTGCGTAGAACAAACTGCACATCTCCCCATTTTGCATTCAGCGGTATGCCTGCTTCGTTCAATGAAGCAACTGCCTCGCGCAAAGATTTTGCAATGAAGTCCTGCGTGGCTGGCTCTTCTATTTTCAAACCGCTGGGCGTGTGAACAGGATTATTCACATCGAAAGGAGTCAAGTAGTGATCACTCAATGTTGCGGCTGCGGACCAAAACCGATTGAAGATCGCCGCACCAACACTATCCAGATCTTGTCGTCTATCCCATCGCGCTAAAATATCACAAGCTTCCTGCAGGTCATCATTCTCTACACAGACAGTGAGAATGTCATCCAAAAAAACTTCGGCGCCGTAGTGGCGATGATTAAAGAGCAAATTCTGAACTGTAGCCTGATTGAATTTGCCTTTCCCGTTTAGTACCTCTTCAACAAACTTTAAACCTGCACGTGTTCGCAGCGAGCGAGTCTGTTGTTCGTTACCAATAATAGGGGAAAAGCCCTCAAGCCTATTGTCTGGATTAGACAACCAGTATGAATCGTTGCTGTTACTCACATAGGTGTCAGTAATCAGACTCGGCTGATCTGTAGGCGGCATCAAACCGGGATAGGCCGCTCGTGAATCGACTTGCCAATCACAAGTAGGGTCTGAACCATTGAGCGTGATTACTCGCGACGTACTTTCTGTATCCACTGCACAGCGCTCTATTAATTCCGCTGACACATTGGGTATAGCCGACATGTCGGCATAGAGAGCGCCTCCATTTACATCCGCGGCAATCGTATTTACAAATGCCGCTCCCTGATGGGTGGCCAGCGCGTCACGTAGCTCCTCAACGTTACGCGCGCTGTTTATATCCTTGTACTGATCAGCTGAGCGATAGTTCTCGTAATTCACATCGCGCATCACATAAACGTGCTGATCGTTCCACGGTGTAGTCTCTCCAACAACAACCGGGCCAAGGTGTGTCATGTGTATGGTGCGGCTAATCGGCTCTGCATCCGTTTCAACGTCAACCTGCAAGGCTTCGATATTGTGCACTTCATCCCCAAGCCGATAAGCCATGGGGTTACCTTCAACTAGATCGAGCCGGAACATAGTAAAACGCAGCGCAGTAGACACTGTATGCGACCAAGCCACATCCTTAGTAAAACCGATCGCGATCCGAGAAGTAGTCACCAAACTAGCGCCCATAACATCAACTTCACCGGGAAGGGTAAGGTGAGCAATGTGAAATCTCGAAGGACCATGCCAAGGGTAGTGAGGATTGCCTAGAAGAATGCCGCGACCACTCTCGGTCAATGCACTACCAAAGCCCAGTGCGTTGCTGCCGATCATTTCGGGATCAACGAAGAGATCAAGCGCATTCAGCTGCGCTAATTCGAGACCATGCTGCGCGGTCGCTATCTCATTGGTAACACGACCTAGGCCGTAGCGAATACCCACTCCTATCGCTATTCTCGCTATGTCTCTTTCAGTAATAGGGGTAATCCATGGCGCGTTGTTACAAGAAGCAGGCATATTACCCGCCTGAGTTTCAATAAAGTTGTTATAGCCGGCAACGTAACCGGCATCCATTTCGTGACTTTCGCTGAAGCCGTAAGCCAGATATTCGTCTATTTTATTTTGATGCAACAGCGCGCGGTGAAATGCATCTGCATTGACATGACTTTCGGTTGCACCGAAATACTTCGCCTGCTCGCCACGAACGGTAATAAACTCGCGAGCCAGAACACAGATAGTGTTCGTTGCAATGGCGTGAGCAAAACCGTATCCCAGACCTTCCCAATTATCCGCCTTAATATGCGGAATGCCGTGAGTAGTCCACCGAATCTGAACTTCATTGGGAGCGCTCAAATTTTCGATTCCCGCGGATATTGAATCCACCTCAACCGCAGCCGAGTCTGAAGATTCTGGCGTGCAAGCGGAAATCAGTACCGCGAGAGAAAAAGGAATAAACGCGGCATTGAATGTGTTCTTCGACAGCATTGGCAAATACGAAATTGAGCGCATGAGTGAGCCTCTGGGTCTGATGGACAGGTATCTTGACTGCTAATTGAGCATACACCATGCAATGCAAATTTAAATAGCTTGAATAAAGGCGCAAATTGATTCTTTGCAAGCGGTATTGCACAGGGCCTCGAACTTAAAACTGCGAGAAAGCCTACGGGATCAAGCATTCCACATCGGCTAGCCAACCCTCAGCCACATCACGGGCATCAACCACTAACAAATGACTTCCGCAAACCATCGAAAATAGAATAAAGTAAGCCCTCACCGAGACTTTGGAGAAAGCCCTCATGCTTCGAGGACCCTATAAGACTGTAGCTCTCAGTAGCATTGCACTTACGGCACTTATCAGCGCCGTATTCGCATTGCCAGCACTGGCACAAACCGGTGGTATTGACCGCTGGCAGGGCGACCTGTCCTCCATCTCGGCCACTGACTGGGATTACGCTGCCGCCGCCCATTTGCTAGAACGAGCCGGCTTCGGTGGCACTCCCAATCAGATACAGGCGCTTGCAGCCATGCCACTCACCGCAGCTGTGAAGGGCCTGGTACATTTTGAGTCTGCAAATAACGACCATCTTCCCCCATTCGAACATTCCGGCATTCATGATGCAGGGCTGGAGCCCTTCCCTCCCAGCCGCCCAGCAACTACAGAGCTGGCAAAAGAAACAGGCGAAGCACTGGGGGTTAAAGTAAAGCCCGCAGGAAACAGGCGCTTGCAACCGGTGGTGAACAAGTTCTTCTACTGGCTAAGAGCCAGCAGACTAGAAACCAATCGTGTTAACTATTGGTGGGCCAACCGCATGGTCGCTTCGAATAATCCTCTACAGGAAAAAATGGCACTTTTCTGGCACGGACACTACGCCATCAATGAGAGCAAGGTGCGGGACTACCGCAAACTCCTAGGCGAATTGGAATTGTTCCATGAAATGGGCACAGGCAGTTTTCGCGATTTAATGGTAGCGGTAGCGCAAGATCCCGCCATGCTGTCTTTTCTCGATGCCGGCGTGAATGTTAAGGGCGCTGCGAATGAAAATTTCGCCCGCGAGATCATGGAACTGTTCACCATGGGCGTGGGCAATTATTCAGAAACCGATATTCGTGAGGCCGCAAGAGCTTTTACCGGCTGGAATTATGTCGACCTCGAATTCGTTATTAACGAAGAGCAACACGATGACGGCGTGAAGAACTTTCTAGGCCACAGCGATAACTTCGATGGCGTAGAGATTATTGATCTCATTATGGAACAACCGGTTACAGCTGAATACATCGCCGGGAAAATTTATCGTTTCTTTGTGAGGGAAGAATTGAGCCCAGCCCTCGCCAAGGAGTTAGGCGACACGTTTAGAGACGCTGACTACGATGTGGCAACTCTCTTGGAAACTATTTTCCTCTCCAAAGATTTTTACAGCACGCCTTCAGTCGGTAGCCAGATAAAAAGTCCGGTGCATTTAGCCATCTCCACCTATCGAAAACTCGGATTAGAAAGCGTGCCTGGCGTGCCTGACTTTAACCAAGCAACCGGCGCGCTCAGCCAGTCATTGTTTCGGCCTCCGACTGTAGCTGGTTGGGCCGGCGGACGCAGCTGGATGACTCCTGGGCTTTTACTAGAGCGCGGTAATTTTGCTCGCGACGTATTGTTTCCCGATATTAATTTTGTACCGCCAGACAGAGTCAATGGTAGCGCAGAAATTCGCAGCGTTGCCGATCGAATTCGACAAGGCTTAGATATCACCTCTGCAACCCAACCATCCTCACTCGTCGAAGGCGGCATCATGGCAGAGTCCAATAGGTTGGCCGACCGCGACGAAGAATTTAATACGCGATACGGTAGTTTTCGCGGTTGGCAGATGGCGATCGAAAAAGTAATACCTATACCTCGCCATACTGCTCGGTTAGATCTCAGCAAAATGCTTAACGAGCGCGGTGTAGAGAGTACCAGCGAGGCGATAGACTATCTGCTGGCCAGATTCATGACCGTGCAACCAAGTAGTAGCACTCGAAGCATGCTAATTAATTTTCTCGACAAGGATCTGGGCACGTCGAGTATTACCGAAGCACAATCTTACATGGAAGATTCTCTGCGCTTAGTGCTGCACTTAATAATGAGTCAACCCGAGTATCAATTAGGCTAATTCTATAAATAGTTAGCTCATGAAAAGTTAATGAGGCCAGCCAATGAAAAAAAATGGTAAAGACAAAACACTAGGTCGCCGCGAACTATTAACCAGCATGGCCAGCCTCAGCGCGTTGAGCATGGTGCCACCCGCCTTCGCTCAGGCAGCAAGGGCTGCTGCCACTCAAGCTACAGCCAGCGGCAAGGTGCTCGTCATACTCGAGCTCTCCGGCGGCAACGATGGCTTGAATACCGTCGTGCCCTACGGCGACGACGCCTACTATCGACAGCGACCAAATATAGGCATTCCCAAGAGCGAATTACTACTCATCGACGACCACTTTGGATTCAATCCTGGCATGACTGGATTCGAGCGCCTCTACAAAGACGGCAAGATGGCCATCGTCCATGGCTGCGGTTATGAGAACCCCTCCTATTCACACTTCACCTCCATGGCTTACTGGCATACGGCTGCGCCTAACAGTGGCGACGAATATGGCTGGGTTGGCAAGCTCGCCGACGCGATAGCACCATCAGCGCCATCAAACTACCTAGTGAACATTGGCTCTACGCAATCATTGGCGGTAAAGAGCAAGAAACATGTACCGGTAGTGTTCGACGACCCAGACCGATTCATGCGCGAAGCCTTCGCGGCAGAAAAAGACGCTCTAGAACTAGTGCCCGATATTGGCGAGCTGGAGAATCCTTCGCGCCGCTTCCTGTTAGACATCGCCCGCAGCGCCAACGATGCCTCCGCATTGGTACGTGATGCTTGGTCGAAATACGATTCATCTATAGATTACGGCGTGAACGACTTAGACCTGCAAAAGGTTGTTGCACTACTCGATGCCGGCATGCCAACGAGCCTTTACTATGTGTCCTATAGAAACAACTCCTTTGACACGCACGTGTTTCAGAACAACCTACACCGCAGACTGTTAACTTACACCTCCGATGCCGTAGCTGGATTCATAAGAGACTTGGAACGCATCGGTCGTGCCGATGATGTGGCGCTGATGATCTTCTCGGAATTCGGCCGGCGTGTCCCCGAGAACGTAAGTCTCGGCACCGACCACGGTGCAGCCAATGCCATGTTCGTTGTCGGCAACCAAGTTAAAGGAGGCCAGTACGGGAAACTGCCCAGCCTTACCAAGCTTGCGACAGGCGACAACCTGGCTTACACCACCGATTTTAGAAAGGTCTATCAAACAATGACTCAGGGTTGGCTAGGACACAATGAATCGGAAAATTTATTAGGTGGAGACTTTGGCACATTCGATTTGTTCAGTTAAAAACTATTAACTAAGGGTTAGTAACTACTGATATGAATTTTGGTATTACCAAGACTATTCCCGCCTCAAGGGGCAACGAAGGAATCGATTCACTCTTCGATGAATCCCGCACAGAATTTGAATTTCACATGGCCGGCACGCCGTCCAAGTTAAAGGCGGGCGATTTTGTATATACTATCTTCAACGATCAACTCAGAGGCAGGCTGCTTATTCGCGAGCTAATTAGCGGCGCAGTGAACCCAAAGTCAGGCAGGCCAAGGACGCTAATCATCGTGAACTGCCCCGGCGAAAAGATTGCCGTTCCCGTTGCCAAGAAAGGGCATAGAGGCACGCGTTACTACGA
>JAESUT010000223.1 GCA_016762995.1 Gammaproteobacteria bacterium
TACAGGTCCAGTGGTAAGCTTCGTCTATAACTCTTTAGTATGTAAAAAATTTGGTATTAAAAAAATCTGGTATTTAAAAAGAGTACCGAACAATTCCAAGAGAGTCTCAGCCCCAATCATTTCTTCGGATAGCATTTTCATGATCACTGTCTTAGCCCTACTCACAATCCGCGATGCCGATGCGTTTGATCAGTTCGAACGGCAGGCAGCCGTGATCATGAAGGCCTATGGCGGCCGAATAGACTCGGCCTTTCGCCCCGCTGTAACGGCTTCTGTAGCGGCACAGCATGTCGATGAAATTCATGTCTTGAAGTTTCCGAACCTGGAGGCTTTCAATCGATACGCAGGCGACGAAAAGCTGCACGCGTTAGCCTCTCTTCGAGAGAAGGCGATTAGTCAGTCCACCGTGTATGTGTCTGCCAGCGAAGTGAATTACTCTTAGTAAAAATCGCGCTCATTGAAACATAGCGGTGCAGTTGCAGCGTCACAGATCAACCCTTGCTCGGCACATTCCCGCGCTTTCACCCCAGCCGGCGAGAGATCTTCTACAGTGCCCACCAACACGGCAATGTTACATGACAAAATGCAGAAGCTGCGTTACTCTCCGGAGCAGTATTTGCTGGCCTTTTGTCGAACAAACCGCCCTATTGAAACGACTTAGCAAGAAAAATTGTCAGGCACCGCTTCCCTAGTATAAGGATCTAATAATGATAAAAATGCGGCAGTTATTGAACAGCGCAGCGAGCTTACTGTTGGTATCTCTAGCGACAGGGGCCACTGCCCAACAAGATACCGTTGAATGGACTACCCTCGGCAATGACTTCGCTCATACGCGGTTTTCTCCATCGCTAGAAATCACCGCTGAGAATTTCAATGAATTAGAGGTGGTATGGCAATGGGACGGCTCCAGCTTCCAAGCTCAAAGCGGTCGCTCCACACCCAGTTATATTAACGGTCGTCTGTACACGGTCGCAGGCGCGCGCCGCCACGTCATTGCTATCGACCCTAAGACTGGCGAAACAATCTGGTCCTACAGAGAACCAGATACCGAGCGCTATCAATATTCGATGCGTGCCGACTACGGCAAGGGAGTCGGCTTCGGCCAAGTCGATGGCAAGGACATCATCTACATCATCTCTCCAGGATTCTTCCTCACGGCACTCGATGCTGAAACAGGCGCTCCACTTGAAGGCTTCGGCAGCCCTGTGCCTATAGATGGATTCCCTGACACGGGTGTCGTCGACCTGCTTGCAGATCTAGGCCATCCCTACGACCCCTATAAGGGCATTCCTTTAGAGCGAGGCTACATCACCTCCTCTTCGCCGCCTCTGGTTGTGAATGGCGTTGTTATCGTAGGGAATTCAGCCGAACAGGGATACAACCAATCCAGAATAGAGAATGTGCCAGGCGATATGCTTGGCTACGATGCGGCTACCGGCGAGTTCCTTTGGAAGTTCAATGTGGTTCCTCAACCTGGTGAATATGGACACGAAACCTGGGAGAACGATGCCTGGCAATACACCGGGGACATCTCATCGTGGGCACCGATTTCTGCAGACCCTGAATTGGGTATGGTCTATATCCCAACAAATGGCGTGACCATCGACTACTACGGCGGGCACCATCCTGGGGACAATCTCTACGGAACGAGCTTGATCGCATTGGATGTAAAGACCGGCGAGCGAGCATGGCACTACCAAATTGTTCATCACGATATCTGGAATTTCGATCTGCCAACCGCGCCTATACTGCTAGACGTGAACACCGAACAGGGGCCTACCAAAATCGTAGTGCAACCTACGAAACAAGGTTTGGTGTACACCTTCAACAGAGAAACTGGCGAACCGATCTGGCCTATTGAAGAGGTGCCATTCCCTGCCTCTATCGTGCCGGGAGAACAACTCGCTACGACACAGCCCATTCCAACGAAGCCTGCACCATTCGATATGCAGGGGCTTAGCCTCGACACGCTGGTGGACTTTACTCCAGAAATTTACGCCCAGGCTGTAGCGGCGGTGGCAGACTACCAGTTAGGGCCGTTGTTTAACCCACCTCTGCATAGAGGCAATCCACTGGGCAAGATCTCTTCGATGATCTGCCCTTCAGGCGCGGTAAATATTACGCACCCCTCTGTGGCCGATCCAACTACAGGCATATTGTATGTGACATCACGTTCGAGTTGTTCTGCTCGTCCACTGGTGACTGGCGAAGAAGCTGACACTTACTACGATGCCCCAACTGGTACGACGCTGTCGCAATATGCGGCGGGTCGCGGCGGAGCAACCCCGAGACATCCGTTAGGAATTCCACTTTGGAAGCCCCCCTACAGCCGCATTACCGCGATAGATATGAACACCGGAGAGCACCTATGGATGATTCCAACGGGTGAGACGCCAGCACGTATCGCCAATTTACCAGAGCTACAAGGTATCGATCTTGGCAATACCGGAACGGGAAATGCCGTACCCATGGTAGCCACTGCCAATCTGTTGCTGTACTCCGATGTGGACGGTAGCGGAACGCCTCAGCTGTTTGCTATCGACAAGTCTACAGGTGAAGAGATAGGCCGAGTAGAGGTGCCCGCGGCGAGCCGTTACGGCATGAGCTCATGGACACACGATGGCCATCAATACGTGATCTTACAGACTGGCAGCACGCTAACCGCCATGGCCATGCCCGGCGCAGCGCTAGGCAGCTCTAGCGCACACTAATTAGTTAAATCAATTGAATAAGAAAATTTACAATCAAGGAGTAGAACCATGAACAAGAAACTACTATTAGCTTCCGTTATTGCAATTTCGACAGCTGCCACGTTTAGCACAATCAACTCACAAGAGAACGAAATGAGCTTCTTCATTACCAGTGAAGGATCTGGCGATGGCGCAAACCTAGGCGGTCTAGCTGGAGCAGATGCGCATTGTGCAACTCTCGCCTCAGCAGCTGGGTCACGTGGCAAGACATGGCGCGCCTATTTGAGCGCTCATGAAACGGCGAACTCTCCGCGCGTGAATGCCCGGGAGCGAATTGGCTTTGGCCCTTGGTACAACGCCGAGGGCGTTGAAGTGGCTAGCACTCTGAATAACTTACACAGCGATTACATGCAGCTCGGCAAGGCGAACTCCCTTACTGAAAATGGCGACACTGTAAATGGTCGCGGCGATACCCCCAATCAGCATGACATCCTTACCGGCTCATCGCTGAGTGGTCGTCTAATAGACGATGGCTCAAATCACACCTGCAACAACTGGACGAGCAACGATGAAGGATCGGCACAGGTTGGTCACTTCGACAGAACCGGTGGCGGAGCGAACCCAACTTCTTGGAATAACGCACACGGCTCTAGAGGTTGTGGCCAAGCCGATCTAGTCGCAACTGGCGGCGCTGGCTACTTCTACTGCTTTGCTAACGATTAGTCTTTAGTGATTTAGTAATCAAATGGTGTTGTCGTCAAAGACAACACCATTTTTTTGGAGACAGGAAGAATACTTAATGAAACTTTATGGCATGGGCCAATCACGGTCTTTTCGCGCTCTTTGGGCACTGGAAGAAAGTGGGCTTGATTACGAATATATAAACACCACGCTACGCACTGATAGCAGCGAGAATGACAGTGCGAAGCACCCCAGCTATCTAGAACTGAACGTGCAAGGGAAAGTGCCCACTCTCGTAGACGGCGATCTCATCTTGACCGAAAGCTTCGCTATCGTGAACTATATCGCACGAAATGCACCTAATTCTGGTTTGCTGCCCAAGGTCAGCACTCCTACCTATGCAAAGCTCGATGAGCTGTCTTATTTTATCCTGGCTGAACTGGAGCAGCCGCTCTGGTCCAAGGGTAAGCACATGTTTGCTCTGCCGGAGAAAGTTAGAATTCCAGCCATGTTCGATACTGCCAGATTCGAATTCGACAAGGCGCTAAAAGCACTGGATCACTTGTTAGGTGAGACAGACAGCGACTATGCAATTGGTGATAGCTTTTGCATTGCAGACCTTCTGCTCGCACATACGTTTAATTGGGCGATTCGCTTCGAATTTGACGTGCCTAACAAATATGTACAACTGCGCGATCGACATTATCAAAGGCCGGCTGCCCAGCGAGCTATGGCAGTCGTCGAATAAATGATGCTGCCAACTCCACTCTCGAACCTAGCTAGAACCTGTCGTGTGATTTTGTACGCTACAACAGCGTTGCTGACGCAGCTCACTGCAGCGCAGGATAGCGAGACTACTAGCATCACTACCGATGCACTTGAGTACTACTTAGTACAGGCGTTTCACGCGCGGACAGCTAATGACCGCATTGCGTTAAATCACATCGGCATTGAGGTTCAAGCTGCGGATGATGGTTTCTTGGTAACCGCGTCACTGGAGGGCTACCCAGCGCATCAAGCTGGCATAGAGCGCGGAGACAAAATTCTACAAGTCGATGAAAAGCCCTTTCATCCAGTCTTTTCCTTTAATGCCAAAGATAGCGAGCCCAGCGAGTTCGTTCCCGCCACTGCCGTGTTCCTACTGGAATTCGAAAGACGAGGTGAAGTTACATCAATCGAGATCAATCCCGTTTTTGAAAATCTTTACGACAGTTATCGCACTGCCACGCTGAACAGTGTTCAGGAATTTTCCGTGGGAAACAAGACAATCGGCTATATACGGTTCTGGGGGCTTTCGCGCAGCACATCGGACCTGTTCACACTAGAACGTACAATGCGGAAATTCAGAGACAGTGATGGCCTGATAATCGACCTACGAAATTCTTATGGCTTCCTAAGCTCTAGGCACTTGGAGCTGTTCGTTCGAAATGGACGGGGAAGTTTTGAGGTGTCCGATACCGCGAATCAGCACGCGGCAATTGCACAGGATTTCTCCGCCAATGCAGCGCGGACATTTACGCGGCCAATCGTCGTTTTGATAAATTCAGAGACTCGCGGCGGGACAGAATTGTTTGCACATGGACTGGCAAAGCCGGGCAGGATAACAACACTTGGCGAGAGAACCGCAGGAAAAATTGGAAGCTACACACTCAGCGAAAATACTGTTCGGTATGCACCTGCAGATCAAACTTTAATTGATGGCCAACGCTTCGAATCAGTGGGGGTCGTGCCTGACGACCCCATCTCCTTTCCTTTCGCTCAAAGTCGCCGTAGTGACCCGCAATTTGAAACTACCGTAGATATTCTGTTGGGAAGAATCTAAAATTATTCATCCAAATTATTCAGCTCTGCTTCAACGTCACTAGCTTCCCAAGCCAAGCTGTGGTGATCGAAGCCGCTTTCAATCGTAGGCTTGACGATTCGGAAGTAAGGAGAAAGATCAAAATCCCTGGGTGTAAAATGCGTAAAATGCCGCTTGTACAGGAGCCGTACCTCTTCCACCTCGCCACTCTGCCCACCCTCTGAATTGCGCCGCGGAAGAATCGGATAGTTTATCGATTGAAAAGACTCCGCAATCAATGTCGAACATATCGCCTTAGTCGGTTCACCGCTGCCTAGACTTAGCAAGGAACGGCGATAACGATTGGGAACCGCTGGTTTCTGAATAACGTAGCGAATCAAGTCAACCACATTCTTTAGATCATACTGATGACCAATTCGCTGCTGAGCAAAGTCCACCAGTTCGCCAGCCTCTTCATCGCTCAAGTTAACCGGCCTACATATTCGTAGATTAAAACTCGCGTAGTGATTCAAGTTAGTTAAATGCACACCATTTTTGAGATCAGCTTCTAAGAGATTAAGCTGGGAACTATCCGCCCCTTTCTCGCCCACATAGAGGCAGGCGTGAGACCAAGTGGATTGCGTGAGGTATTTGATTGCCGTGCTGATACGGGTATTCCCATCCACCAAGACGATGTCACCTTTCTCTAGAGTCATCGCAACATCAGCTATCGCGAGCGTATCCAGCCTCTGGTAACCCGGCAGATCTTTACTGAGAAACGCCGCGAGACGCTCACCGATAGCGCGCTTTAGAGAGTTAAGCATGTAGGCCTTTTATACACAGTATTGTCGCTCGATTGGCTCTTTTGGAGCCCAGAAAATCAGGTATACTAGCTCAGCCCGTATCGGCACCACGTCAAATACCACGGTTGATACTAGGACCGAATAGAACAACTGAATAAACGTTAGTGTAATCGAATCGACAGGAGTAAGAAAATGACCAAGGCATATAACAAATTCTTCATTAACGGCGAATGGGTGGAGCCTTCAGGCCGCTCAACTCTTGACGTAATCAATCCGGCGACAGAAGAAGCATTTGCAACCATCAAATTGGGTACTGCAGATGACGTTGATGCCGCAGCAAAGGCTGCGAGAGCCGCCTTCCCCGCCTGGTCACAATCTACCATCGAAGAACGCAAAGCTGTTATTGGCAATATCATCGCAGGCATGAAAGCACGAGGCGACGAGATTGCCACCGCTATTTCGAATGAAATGGGCGCACCAATGGGCCTTGCTAAGACTGCCCAACTAGGCAGCGGCATGGGACACTTTGCGAATGTTTTAGGCATCCTAGACAGTTACGAATTCGAAGAAGTACGCGGCAGCACAAAAATCGTAAAAGAAGCAGCAGGCGTCTGCGGATTTATAACCCCGTGGAATTGGCCACTGAACCAGATCGCCTGCAAGGTTGCTCCGGCGATTGCAGCGGGTTGCACGATTGTATTGAAGCCCAGCGAGATAGCACCTCTGAGTGCCTATATCTTGGCGGAAATTATTGCGGAATCCGGCTTGCCCGCTGGCGCATTCAATCTGGTAAACGGCGACGGCCCGACTGTAGGCGCAGCAATCTCTTCCCACCCCGAGATCGATGTTGTCTCCTTCACAGGCTCCACCCGCGCCGGTCAAGAGGTTGCCAAAGCGGCGGCTGATGGCATCAAACGCGTGATGCAGGAACTCGGCGGCAAGTCTGCGAATATCATTCTTGACGATGCCGATCTGACGAAAGCTGTAGCCGGCGGTGTAATTGGCTGTTTCGGTAACAGCGGCCAGTCCTGCAATGCACCGACTCGCATGTTAGTGCCTAAGGCTAAAATGGCTGAAGCTATTGAGATTGCCAAGGCAGCGGCGGCAAAAGCAAGTGTTGGCGATCCATCCGACGAGAAGACAAGGCTTGGCCCCGTTGTGAGTGAGCTGCAATTCAATAAGATCACCGCCTTGATAGAGAAAGGTATCGCGGAGGGAGCCGAATTAATCGTCGGTGGCCCAGGTCGTCCCGAAGGCATCGACAAGGGCTATTTCATTCAGCCCACCGTGTTTGCCAATGTCACGAATGATATGACGATCGCCAGAGAAGAAATCTTTGGACCGGTATTGACCATCCTTGGCTATGAAGATGACGAAGATGCTGTCCGCATAGCAAACGATACAGAGTACGGCCTCTCTGGATATGTATCGGGAGAGCCTGCCCACGCAGAAAAAATAGCGAGACAGATTAGAACCGGCATGGTTCACATAAACGGTGCTGGCCCGGATTTTTCTTCTCCTTTCGGAGGCTATAAGAAATCTGGCAACGGACGCGAGTGGGGCGTGGAAGGCTTCGAAGAATTTTTAGAAACCAAAGCCATGCTCGGCGCAGCCTAAGGGGTAGTTCTATGTCCGTTGATATAAAAAAAGCAGCTATCGATATAGGCATCGTCGCAAAAGATATCGATGCGATGATGACGTTCTATGGCGAGACGCTAGGGCTGGAGCTTGAAGGCTCTATTCCAATGCCAGGTGGCGGCACCATGAATCGCTTCAAAGTTGGCGACAGCGTGATCAAAGTCATCGAACTTGATCCCGCCGCGCCGGCTGACGCAGCCCCAGGCGGAATTCGTGGAGCAGCTGGCTATCGCTACTGGACCATTACTGTCGGCAACTTAGCAGCGAGCGTTGATAAAGCGAGTGCGGCTGGAGCGAAGATAGTGGTCCCCGCCAAGGTCGTACGCGAGGGCACCACTATAGCCATTATTGCTGATCCCGATGGCAACTGGGTAGAGCTGCTAGAACTGTCTTAGTCGGCGAGGTTAAGATGCCCACACTAATTCACGAGCGCGTAAGACAGTGCCAAGTTGGCGAGTATCCTAAGGCAATCTGCCGATTAAGTTCTGGCTGGGTAGTTCTGGGAGATGTGCAATTCCTGCGTGGCTATAGCCTGCTGCTACCCGACCCGGTAGTACCTCACCTCAATGCGATGGATGCTGAAGCAAGAAAGCGTTTTCTATACGAGATGTCAGTGGTTGGTGATGTCATCTTGGAGATCACCGGGGCCGTTCGGATCAACTACGAAATGCTCGGCAACGTAGAACCCGCGCTACACGCGCATATCTTCCCGCGATTCGAAAATGAACCTATTGAGCTTAAGCTGAAGCCGGTCTGGTCCTACGATTGGGACAATGCGCCTGAATTCGATGCGAGTCGCGATCGGGACATAATGCAGGCTATCGCAGAAGGTTTAGATCGACGTGGTTTAGTCGTCTAGTCACCTGCGGGCTTAAAAGTCGCGCATAAGAAAGGAGGCTCTAGAGCCTCCTTCTTCGAAAACGAATCAATGCGCTCTCGTCTAGAATTACTACTGTCGACCTACTTCCAGATACTGCGAGACTTCAAGGTAATATTGAACACCGGACTATCGGGATTCTCGACATGAATGATAAAAGTATCAGCGTCGGGATGACTATAGCCTAGGCCTGCCATGCCGCCGGTTGATGTCGCCTTAAACTTCACACTGTTTTCCGTGATCTCAACCAATTCCATTTCCTGCGGGCCATCGGTGCGTGCAACCATGCCCGGATCCCACTGCTGAATGTGCAGAATCAAAGAGCCGTCTACTTCTTCAATTGTAATCATCTCAAACATGCTGGTTGCATCGTCGCCGGTCATTCTTACCATGGCGGCAATTGAACCCGCCTCCCCCATGATCCAATTCTCTTCCAGCTGATTAGGACCTAGGTTACCGGCCCAATTGCCAGTCATCCATGCTATGTCTGCCACTGTAGCTGGCGGGCCCGCAAAGCTAGAACCAGAAAATACGGCGAGGCCAAGCAGAGTGAGTGACGTGGTCAGTTTTCTAATGTTCATATTATTCTCCATGAATTAATTTGTAGGTTATATCTGAATAGCTCTAACTTCTCTTTGACTAATATTTCACGTTAATGAATGGATTACGTTGTATTTCTTCTAACCAACCTCCCAGCGAGTCCCATTCCATTCTAAACATATGCGGTGCGCCGCTAAGCACCTCCGCATTCAGGACAACACCCGCGTCCGTTAAGCTAGCGACTGTCTCGTCGAAGCGATCTGCCCAATCTAACTGATCGCTGCCGCCGATGCGCAGATAAACAGGAAAACCATCTAGGGCTTCATTATCTGTGTCCGCGCTGGATATTGCCGGGACCGCCGCCACTCCGAGATAGTTTTGCGGGTTACGGCGCGCAATTTCCAATGCCGACATGCCACCGTTGGACACGCCCGCCAATAACACCTTGCCTGTAGCAACATCGTCTCGCTTCTGCAGCTCATTTATCAACTCTACAATGAGTGCATTGTTCGCCCTGCCTCGAAAGGAACGATTGTTTGGCGAAATAGGTACCGCAACCATCCACCCTCTCTGTGCAAACCCGCTGCCCAGCCAACGCGAGGTATCTTGTGATATCGATGCGTTCCCTGGCCCGCCACCCATAATAATGACTAAGGGCCGTTGTTGAATGCCTGCGTTTTCTGCAGCAACTATAAAGACATTCAACACTGTGCCGTCTTGCAATGTTATGCGTTCTTGAGCTTGCATTGTCATGGGGAGCAAGCTGCAACAGAAAATAAATAACGTTGTTAACTTTCTCAGTTTTCTCAGTCTTCTCAATTTTTTCATCATCAGCCTCCTGATTTCTAGACTAATCGTCCTGAGAATCTTCCCTCTTCTTATAGACTTCCTCGAATTGACCCTGCAGACGGCGCATGCCACCTAGCCAGCGGTCGTAGTCGTCTGTCTTCCTGCGCATATAGGTCAACACTTCGGGATGCGGCAGACAAAGGAAGCGCTCGCTCTCTAAAGTTTCCATTACTGTATCCGCTAACTTGTCGGGCTCCAACATGCCATCGAGGCCTGCAACTCCGCCGTCGCCGCCTGCTGTCATAGCGGTGCGTACAGCCTGAGGGCAAAGCACCGACACTTTGATTCCACGCTTGCCATAAGTGATCGAGAGCCATTCTGCAAAACCAATCGCAGCATGCTTGGTGACAGAATAGGGAGCCGAGCCAACCTGACTCAATAGTCCTGCAGCGGAGGAAGTGTTCAAGAAATAACCTTCGCCACGTTCAAGCATCCCAGGGAGAACTGCCCTAGCCGCAAACACATGGGACATAACATTGATATCCCAGATCGATTGCCAAGCGTCG
>JAESUT010000175.1 GCA_016762995.1 Gammaproteobacteria bacterium
TTGCTAAACTGCGAGCCACTAAGCTCTATCAATAAAGTACTGTCTCCTTCCGGCAAGTCAGTCAGCAATGCTTGCAGGGTCGAGGCTTTAGTCTCTCTGAAGCGGTCGCTAATATTGCTACCATTAAGGCTCATCAAAAGCTGTGCAGAATTGACGGATGCACCAATCGTGACCTCCACCAACACATCGCCTCCGGTTACCAACCAGGGCTGAGTTGACACTGCTCGTAGCTGAATTCCCATGCCACTGCTTGACTCGATGCTACCCGGCTCGCTGCCTATTGCATTGCCGCTTGCTGAGGTTGCGATAGGTTCTTCACTCGAACAAGACAGCAATACGCCCGCCAGACTCAAACACAACAGCGTTCTAAAGCGCGCAGTGATTGAGCACGATTGACGAACTGACTGAGATGAAAGACTGGCAAGTAATTTAGCCAAAAATGTAGAGAGAGACATGAGCACATTCCTCTAAAGTGAGGCGTTATTCTGGCGAGCATTGAGGCCAATGTAAAGCAATGCGAGCCTCGCAATGAAGCGTACTAATTCAACCAAAAGCAGTGTTAGAATTGACTCTCGACGAACTGAGACATCAGTCGAGTAAGTACGGGAATTTTACAGGGTTGGAATATGGACGCTAAGAATTCGATAAAAGTGGTTGAAGTAGAAATAGACGGCAAACTAACTGAAGTAGCCCTCGATAAAAAATGCTCAAAGTGTACTAAATCTATTTGTTGTAACTCGATTAATCAAAAAATCCCTACTCCGAAAACCAAGGAAGATTTTGACCACCTGCTCTGGCAGATATCCCACGAAGGTATCAATATCTTCAAAGATGCCGATGGTTGGTTTCTACATATAGAGACAAACTGTAGCCACCTACTGCCACATGGTGTTTGTGGCATCTACGAAACGCGCCCCTGGGTGTGTCGCGAATATGACAACGATTTCTGTGAGCTCGACGAGTCCATCAAGGAAGCCAGCGAATTTTTCTTCTCCACACACAAGAAGCTAGAAAAATACTGTCGCAAACGCTTTAAGAAATGGGATAAACGCTTCAAAATCTATGAGAGCTAAGCTGACAAGGAGTTTGTTGCTAACGCGAACACCTTTGCTCGCGTTAGCATTGTTTTATGCATCGCTCTTCTCGTTATCCTCCGCACAAGAGAATGACTTCCAGAAAAGTATCGACTCCAGCAGCGAGGCCCTGATCAACCTGGACATGAAGGCGAGAGACTGTCTCGCCACCTTGGATTCCGACGAGGATTCTGCGGCAGCCTGCGATGATTTCCTCAAAGCCATAGATGGCAAGTTGATGACGAACTATCTTCAACAGTGCCGCACACTAAAGAATTGGAGAGATGAGTACGTCGATCAGAGCATGGCATCTAGCTCGAATTCCACCACCGAGCATAATGAAGAGATGTTAAAACGATTAGTCTCTATCGAATTCACCTGCGGCGAGAACACCTTGCGCAGCAGAACCCAATTTGTACTTAGTGCATTCAATCGGCTACAAGGCGGACGCGCCGCTAGTGGAGCGAGCACGGCTGCAATAAATCGCCAGATATCGAATAGCCGATTCAACGCACTTGAAAATGGTGAACGGCAGCGCCTACAGAACGCGCTACAGAATCAACAGATAAGAAGCCTAAAGGAGAGCGAGCGGCAATTTAACGATTTAGAAAATGAACTGATCCGCCAACAGATTCGAAATTCGAACGCGCCAAACTAGACATTCAAATAACGTTAGTCAAAACCATCTCAATAAAGAACGAGAAAGTCTCCACTAGGCAAAACTACCGTGGCCGGAAAGCTAAACTTAGGGATGGAAATCTCTTCTACAAACTCCGCACCCTTGTCTGATCCGTCATCAGCGAACAAGTGCATATTAAGCCTACCACCTCGTGTGTGACTAATTGCCTCGCCCCAGACAATCAAGCGATCACCCTCTGAATTGATGGCCACCGCTGGATTCTTCTGACGGGTTTTGATGAAGGGATCAGCCACAGGCATCGCATCAATACCCGTGCCCAGCTGCAATTGATTGATGCGACCTTCTGTCTCGAAGACTAGCCATTGATTGTCCTCGGTATCGACAGTGATGTCATTGGTACTGAGTGGACAAGCAGAGAGCTCCCATTCCTGCAATGGAGATAACTCAGCGTAGTCACTTTCTTGAATAGCCTTTCCTGCAAACTGCACGGTCAGCGCCTGCATGTGCCGACCCACGCCGTCGATAGCAGAACGGTAGGCGATGGCAAGCTCATTCTCAGCACCAAAATTTGTAGCTAGGGAACAACAGGCGCAGGCACCGAGCTCCTTATTACCCATCTGCAACTCATCACTAAAGGTCGCGCCAGAATCAGTAGAGAGCCGTCCATACACGGTCCGCTCGTGTTCACGGCTCAGAGCGCCCGCGCCCCAAACGATTGCAACTTGTGATCCTAACGCCGCAATATCGGCGCCAGCATCGAGGCCCTCACCAAATTCGTTGACGACAGGCTTACGCGCCTCGAACTGCGATCGCTCGGCATTCGAGCGGGAATAGTAGTATTGATTATCGCCAGGCAGATACCACACCACATGAACTCGACCATCACCCCCGACTGCCATGGAGGCTCTCGCTATAGAAAAGGTGCGAATATCATAAGCCTTGCTGGATACTTTAACGGGCAGACCGAAGCGATTCTGCTCCGGTAGATACTGACGGTAGTAGAGATTCCCCTCCCGCGCACTCGGGGCAGAAAGGCGCTTCTTAAAGTAGAGTAGATGGATATTGCCGCTCTCATCGACAGATAAACGCGGTTGCACACCGCCATCGGGTGTTTTCTGGATATGAATCTCCGCTACAACTGCACTACCGAGAAGCATCGCGAATAGAAGACAGAGCAGCTGCGGCATCGCAGACGATCTGATGTTAAATGCTCTAGAAAACCTGTTCATAGTTCGGCAATCCAAGGTGTTAGGCGTCAATTTCATCTCGCTCGAAGTAGAATAAAAACCCAAATTAGTGCAGACTTTGCTTCCGGTCAACTGCTGCTGTATCAGTGAGTATCATAACAGCTAATTCTGGCGATATTAAATCCCGATACTTCCTAAACGACTAGGTTATGCTAATCGGGACAGCCGCAAACTAAGGCGCCTCGGCGCAGGATTAAGACATGCATATTTTGGCGAGCACATTGCGTAAAACCACACTAATTCTACTAGTAGGCGGCTTTCTAGTTGCCTGCTCTGCACCTGAAGAAACACAGACAAGCACTACAACTGACGAACCTGCCTACAACACTAGCTTGAACGTAACGGACATTATGAATCTAGTCTTGGAGCCCGCCTCGGATATCCTCTGGGATTCGGGCGGCTGGATTCTCGATGCGTCCGGCTATGAAGAGCTTTACCCCACAACGGATGAAGGCTGGGCCTACGTGCGCGCACAAGCCGCGGTGATAGTGGAATCTGGCAATATGCTCGCGCTTCCAGGTAGAGCAGAAGATAACGATGCCTGGATGATCTATGCCGACGGACTAAGTGAGGCTGGCATCCTCGCGATGGATGCTGCAGCTGCCCAGAATGAAGAAGACTTCTTTCAGGCCGGCGCTCAGTTGTACAGCGTTTGCACTGCCTGCCATCAAGCCTATAACCCCGATATCCTCAATCGCTTCGACGACGAAGACTAGAGCTCAATGAATTTTTTAACGCCACAAAGAGTATTAGCAATAGGCACAAAGCTTCTCTTTCTCGCCGCGTCTGTTTTCTCAATGAATGCTTTCGGTCACACCATCGAGGGCGGCGACGCTAGTTTTGTCGAAGCTATTGATGGCCCTGCTATTGGTCCCTTCATTTATCTAGGCGCCAAGCACATGGTCACCGGCTATGATCATCTGCTATTTCTGCTGGGTGTTATCTTCTTCCTGTATCGCCCCAAGCATGTTGTGCAATATGTCACCCTATTCGCCATCGGCCACAGCATTACATTGCTACTGGGCGTTCTGGCCAATCTACAGGTGAATGCCTATTTCATCGACGCAATTATTGGACTCTCGATCGTGTACAAGGCCTTCGAGAATATCGACGGATTCAAGCGCGTCTTCGGTTTTGAGCCAAATACCAAAGTGGCAGTATTTGTATTTGGTCTATTTCATGGCCTAGGACTTGCCACCAAGTTGCAGGAATTCAGCCTTTCCGAGAATGGCCTAGTTACCAATATAATAAGTTTTAACATTGGCGTTGAGATCGGACAGATCTTGGCCCTGTCGGCAGTGTTCCTAATTCTCAGCGTTTGGAGGACAAGCTCCAGCTTTCTGCGACATTCATTTGTTACAAATACGGCGCTGATGACCGGCGGCTTCTTACTCGCAGGTTTTCAATTCTCCGCGTATCTGTTCCAGCCCGCATTTTAGATTCATGACTTACTCAATCATTCCAAAAATAGTGGAGACTCATTGTGGCCGATATAGATAGCAACTCGCCGCCTTCTTCGAAGAACATTCTTATCGCATCCGCCCTATCTTTTGTAGTTGCGCTGCTAGTGTTATTTAGCTTCATCCTGCCAGCCGAGTTTGGTTCTGACCCACTCGGCACAGGCGAGCTATTTGGCTTGAACGTACTGGGCCTCGAAGAGAATCCATTCGAGGAACAGCTCGAAGCGCATAAGACTGACTCCGTGGAATTTATCCTCGGCCCTTTCGAGTCAGTTGAGTATAAGTATTTACTGGATAAGGACGCATCGATGCTGTTCAGCTGGGTAGCCGATGGCGAACTGTACTACGACATGCACGCAGAGCCCGCAGGCTTGGGTGAGGAATATGCCGAAAGTTTCGAACAAGGCAATAGCGACAGCCGCATGGGTTCTTTTCATGCTCCCTTCACAGGCATCCATGGATGGTTCTGGGAAAACCGCGGCTTAAGCACCATCACGTTACAATTAAACTCGGCTGGCTTTTATGTGAACTCCACTGTGTTTCGTGATGGCGGCAGCTACGAACGAGAATTAAAGACGGTAATTGACTAGCCCTAAGGCGATTCAAATGAGACTGTATGAAGTCGCTGAATTAGAATCTAGAACAAGAACTGCAGGCTGTAACTGACTAGGATTAAAGACAAAGTTTAAAGATAGGGTTTAAAGCTATCGCTTAGAGCTAGAACGAAGAATTTGCAGCTAGGAATTTAGGCAAAAAAAAGCCCGCTAACAGCGGGCTTTTTTATTCTTTTTGTTAACTCTCGCTAACTATTGACCTGGCTCTGCAGCATCAGTGCCATCACGTGGCGCACCGGTACCGGATGAACCCATGAACAATTTACGGCCATCAGGGAAAGTGATGTCACGGCCGTTCGCACGGCAAGTTGGTTCACACAGCCTATCTTTAGACTGGTAACCAGTAACAACAATATCTTCACCTAGCGTTAGTGAGTTACGGTTAATACCACGACGCAGCAGCGTATTTGGCGTACCGCCCTCAACCATCCAAGGGCCCGGATCGCGAGTTGCTTCAGGATCGTTATTTTCGATGTGAATCCAAGTGTGAGGGTTAATCCACTCTACACGAGTAATTGGACCGCCAAGACGAACTGGAAGGTTCGCATCAAATTCAGCAGAGAATGCATGGTGAGCAATCGCTGCAGGCTGATTGATTGCAACAACACCGATCGCAGTAACAGCTGCTAATGCTAGTAGTTTAATTTTCATACAATTTACCCCATTTATAACTTGAAATGCCTGAGCTTATTGGACTGAAACCCAGTGAAACTGGCTCATTCCGCACTCAAACCATCAAAATTTCAATTAAGCGGTCTACGACCACATTCTAACCAAGGGCTCTGGGTATTTCCAAGCGGAATACGTCAAAACGAGCCCTTTTTAATTCAAAATCGATACTAGAAGCCTAATTCAGACTCTCTACCCTTACGGTATCGGCCGTACATCATCTCTTCTACAAATTCTACACACTTAAATTGTGGTAGCTCGTAGCCTTCTTCTAGGCGACGGTAGATAGGCATCTTGATAGTCCAAGCCTCTTCGAAGATATCAGGGTCTTCCATAGTAGCCGTGTACTCGATAACGTTTTCGCTGACCAACGTGTAGCGCTCGGTAACCTTTAGCTGATAAGTATGGTAATTACCTGCTCTGTCGAACCATGTGCGGTCATCTTGACCAATTACTTCGACTACCCAAGTATCGCCATCCCAATATCCATAAGACTGACCCATCCAAGAATCCAATGGTGCAGGACCTGGGTCTTCAAGGAATACGTTACGTACCGCTCCAGCAAATGAATAGGCTATGAAGAAAGCGCTCTCGCTCTGGAATATCTGGAATGGATGAGGCAAATAAGTGGCTCTCGGCACGCCCGGCATATAGCACTTAACCTCAGGGTCCATTGACTGCCAGTTTGCTGCATTCTCGTCGCGCTTTGCTAATGCTTCAGGCTTATAGGGGATTGTGCCACCCTCAACTACACCAAAACTAGCTGGAACCGCGCCAATTGCACCCATCGCAACAATGCTGGGAGCGGGCACCGGCACGAAATCACCTGGAACAAGCTGATAAGCTGCTCTAGGTGCGGCTGGCTCAAGATTGTCGTTGGCATTCATTAGTACCTGCCAGATTCCATTGAAATCAGGCTTTCCGTTTGGAGTACGAGGAATATCGCTCATCGAAGCTTCAGCAGCCTGAGCGACGTCAGCAGTTTGTGGATTGCTTGTGTCAGCAGGTGAGCAACCTGCTAGGAGCACTGCGGTCGCTAGAAGCAGCCATTGAATCTTCATAATTCTACCTTTTTGTTTTATTGGAAATTCTCTCCCCAAGGAGCCACGATATAACCACTTGGGTTGGGGTCTGTCAAGCCAAACACGCCGAATCGTCTAGGCTGGGGCCATAAAGAGGCGGCGGATTCAGCGGCAGAAAAAGCACCTCTCGCGTACACTCAGGTATAAGAAAATTGCAGCTAAAAGCGAATTTTCTCATCAGTGGTTAGGCCAGCAAAGCGTGATTTATTTTGCGCGACTAGAGCTCATCAGCGAGAGCATGAAAAGCCCAGCCAAGGGAGTCATTTGTCCACCCTGTGCACAGAACAGCTATCCACAGAAACCGAAAACTATCGCTATCCTGCCAAGAATACACCGGCGATAAACTCCCATTTTAAGTATTACTCAACGAAAGAGGCCTGCTTGCACGACATTCATGAATACACCAGCAAAGCCCAGCGACAACACGATATCGAAGCAAATAGAGTCAAGAAGCACGACGAAAGCGGTAATCACTAGTACATGCGGCACAATCACTTAGCTTAACCGTATCGGCGATCTTCTGCATCGAACTCATTGCCGATGCATCATACCTTGAGTCACTGTTTTTTTTATTTCGGAATCTCGAAGTGATGAGTCAAAGCCTTGCGAATAGGTGTCTCAATAAATCGATAGATGAGGTAGGACACAGCCACGACAATGGCCACAACCAGCGCTAGGTTAAATGGAAATGGCAATGAATCGGGCAGAACATTGAAGAACTGCAACATTTCCATCAAGGGCCAGTGAAAACAATAAAGTATATAACTAAGACCACCTAACAATACACATAGGCGGGTAGCACTAGCATTTGCATGCCAGTTCATTCTACTTAGCGCGAAGACCAAAAAACAAACCGACGGCACTGTCGCAAAATACATACTGTACTGATACGGCACATAGTTATGTGCCAGGTAGACAGATGCAACGTAGCCAACTACAGCAGCGGAAACTGCAACCCACTTGGTCTGTTTGTCCTCAATATTGGTTCTATGCGGATAGAGAACAAATGCCTTGTACACCAGCATACCGAGAATAAATTCGATGCCTCGAATGAGCGGATTCGTGTAAACAGGTATATTTAAATTCAACAAGCTGTACTGCTGTGCATCCGGCAGATTTATTTGAATCAATAGAAACTGCAGCAGATAGAAGCCAGCAAATGCAAATGCAACTCGCACCTTAGTGTCGATTTTTCGGAGTAGGATTAGCAATAGAGGAAAACAGAGATAGAAATACACTTCCAACACAAGTGACCACAGAGGACCGTTGAACACCAGATTTAACGTCTCAATACTACCCAAGGATTGAGTAAACGTGAGATGGCGTAAGGTGGCCATCGTCCAGAAGGAAACGTCCAAGGGTTCTGGCAGATCATATCTCAGCACAAACGGCCGGTTTACTTCTGTAAAGAAAGCCTCACCAAAGTTTAGATAGGCCGTGGACACGAACAGTGAAGAAACAAGAACCGCAAGCACGTAGACTGGGAATATTCGTATTACCCTGTGCAAGTAATAGCGCTTATAGAGTGCCGAACCCTGCACGGTGGGATAGGTGTAGGAGAGAATAAAGCCACTCAGCACGAAGAACCAAGACAACGCGCTGGTCGACGCTGTGCCATAGAGAACAAAATGCCCCATGATAAGTTCGTAGTGGACCAGCATTACAGTCAGCGCGGCGACAAATCGCATCGCATCGAGAATGGGTATTTTTTCTTGGCTAGCACTCATCAAACGTTCCTACTTTGATAGCGCTCAGAGTTTGCTGCTGTTGTATCAATCCGATGGTCATCCAACTATCGAACGCCAGTTACTCGCTAGATGTTCTGCGGTGCGCCAAGAAAGCGCCTGCACCGTAAGAGTCGGATTACGCGACCCACTACTACCCATTACCGATGCGCCTAGGATACCAAGGTTCGGCACCTCATGTGAGAAGCCCCACTCGTCCACCACATTGGAAGCACTGTTCAACCCCATCCGTGTTCCACCGTAAGCGTGCGTGGTCGCACCCATTGTATTCCCCAACCCGTACTTCACAATTTTGATGGCTCCAGCCTCCAGATACCACTGCTCCATTTTTTCTTGGGAGAAAGCGGCAATGCGCTTTTCGTTATCGCGATAGCGAGCCGTGATGCGAGTTACGGGGAAGCCCAGAGGGTCCTTTACAACCGGGTCGAGGTCCAAATAATTGCCCTCGTAGGGAAGTGTCGTTTTTTGTATATAAGAGGTATTCGTTCTGTCGGCATTCTTCATGATAAATGCCTTCCAGTCTGAGCCCCAATTCCTTGTCTCGCCGAAGGTAGGCATCTTCGCCGCGCTCATTGGTTTCCTATCGGTGTGCACCCAGAGATTTGCGCCACCGATAAAGTCCAAGTCACCGTGGTCAAAGTTGTCATCCGCCCACTCATCGATAGCGACACCCTGCGCTGGAAGACCGTACCAATTGTGCAAGTCTCTATCGAAGAGCGCAGCAACAGGTGCTCCCTGATGATGGGTCATATAGTGTTTCCCCACTTGCCCTGCATTGTTAGCAAGGCCATTCGGGAAAGCTCTAGACTTGGAAAGCTGCAACAGCCGCACATTCTCGTAAGCATAACTGGCGAGCAGCACAACATCTGCTGGCTGAAAGAATGTCTCATTACCTTTGATATAGTCGACGCCTGTTACTTTGCCGTTGTCGTCGACAACTATCTGCGTAACGCGGGCAAAGGTCACAACTTCGAGATTACCCGTGTCTACAGCTTTGGGAATTACGTTGAATGCGGTGGAGCTCTTGGCCTTTACATGGCAGCCGCCCTTATTACAGAAGCCATGATATTGGCAAGGTGGCCGACCGTCGAAGAGCTCTGTGGTGATAGCTGCCGGCCCCTGAAACGGATTCCAGCCCAAGCTTTCTGCCGCGTTACCCATTAGATCTGTAAAAGGTGAGCTACGCAGTGGTTTCATTGGATACTCGCGCTTTCGTTCCCCTTCGAATATATTTCCCGCGGTGTTCTTCTTGCCCTGCACATTACCAGCCTGACCAGAAATGCCGACTGTATATTCGATCTTGTCGTAGTAAGGCTCTAGCTCCTCATAACTGAACGGCCAGTCTTCGACGGTAGAGTCTTCAGGAATGCGATTCTCCCCATAACGTTTCTTCGTCTCACTGACTACCTTGAAGTCCCAAGGATTCAAGCGCCAACTTTGCGCCCAGTAGTGCATAGTCGTACCACCTACTGCATTCATCATCGGGTGTCCGCCTTGAATGGCAGTATCACTTGATGTCGCACGAACCGTCGGAGCCTCGCTCGCCGCCTTCTGCACTGACTGCGGCCAATTGCGCGAGCCATTGCGCAGTTCATCTGGCGCGAAGTCGCGCGGGCTTAACCAGCCTCCCGCCTCGAGGCCGATAACCTTCAGTCCAGCATTGGTCAGGGGTAGAGCGGCAACGCCGCCGGCAGCTCCCATGCCCACGATCACAACATCCGTCTTTGCTAGTCGCTTAGGCATAACCATCCCCTCCCGCGACATCCTTTGATGCATTGTCGGCTAATTTTGTGTAGGTGCTG
>JAESUT010000176.1 GCA_016762995.1 Gammaproteobacteria bacterium
AGGCATCGACTTGCTTGCCGCAGGCACAGAGTCAGTTGAATGGCTTGTCTTGCTGTATGCGATCTTTATCTCGGCCTTTGTCGCGTATTTTTGCATTCACTACTTTCTGCAATTGATCGAGAGATTTGGTTTTTTGCCTTTTGTCGTATACCGAGTATTGCTCGGTACTGCATTGATACTCTTGTCCTTGTGAAAATAGCAGTCGCTAGAACAGGCCCCGATCCGACAGAGCGGGAAATCAAGCTGTCTACTGACCTCGACCTGCCTACGATAGAATTGCCATACGCCTACTTGCCTAGAGAAGTCAGAGATTTCGACTACCTCCTAACCTACCGTGACTCAAGGTTATTACTACAGAGTGCCGGAGACACCCAAGCGGGCGAGCTGTGTATTGATTTTTCCGATGCTAAACTAAATTTTCGTGCGAACAGCTCAATTAGGAATCAAAACATCGCCAAAGCGCTGGGGCTAAAGGGTGGCTCGAGACCTGTGGTGCTCGATGCGACTGCGGGTTTGGGCAAGGACGCATTTCTCATGGCAAGTCTGGGGTGCGAAGTCTCTCTGTTGGAGCGCTCGAAGGTGGTTCACGCACTCTTGGCTGATGGCCTTAATCGGCTTGAATACTACGAGAAAGGAATTGCCACTATCCTAATGAGGATGGATCTTCGTTTTGGAGATTTGTTGGAATTCAAAGCGGACTCGAAACAGTTCGATGTTGTATACCTCGATCCTATGTTCCCGCCGCGGCGCAAGAGCGCGAAGGTAAAGAAAGATATGGCCCTTTTGCAACAACTACTTGGTCATCAGACTGATGGTGCACAGTTGCTTGATTGCGCGAAGCGTCTAGCGAAGAAGCGGGTAGTGGTTAAGCGGGCAAAGCTCTCACCACATTTAGGGTCGGGCAGGCCAGACATCGAATTTAAAGGCAGCAGCAGCCGCTACGACGTCTATCTTATCGCTTCGGGCTAAGCTGAGACTTCTAGCCAACAAGTGCCTGTAGCACGCTCTGATAGACGTCTGATAGCTTGTCTAACTCAGCGACGGTTATTTTTTCATTAATCTGATGGATCGTTGCATTGCAGGGGCCGAGTTCAACAACCTCAGTGCCAGTGGGTGCAATAAAACGACCATCGGAAGTGCCGCCAGCGGTTGAGCGCTCGGTTACTAGTCCACAGTGTTGATGAATGCTTTCAGCAACTGCCTCGACGAGCCTTCCGGACTCTGTCAAAAATGGTTCTCCGGAAAGGTTCCAATCGATCTGGTAATTGAGGTCGGCCTCGTCAAGTAGCGCAGTAACGCGCGACCGAATAGCCGCTGCATCCAGTTCAGTGGAGAAGCGAAAGTTGAAATCGACTTCTACCTGTCCTGGAATTACATTGGTGGCACCAGTGCCTCCATTGAAATTTGAAATTTGAAAGCTGGTTGCTGGAAACGAAGCATTGCCTTCATCCCAGGTGATGTTAGTTAGGTGTGCGAGTACTGGCAAGGCCTTATGTATTGGGTTGATCGCAAGCTGTGGATAGGCCACGTGACCCTGAATACCTTTGATGAGGAGTTTCGCGCCCAATGAGCCGCGTCGCCCGATCTTTATAGTATCGCCCAGCCGTTCGCTGCTACTAGGTTCTCCCACCAAGCAATAATCGATGGTGATACCTCGGCTATCGAGTTCTTTCATGACTCTTTGTGTGCCATTGATGGCAATGCCTTCCTCATCGCTGGTGATGAGGAAACCAATACGGGCTTTGACCTTAGATTCTGCGAGAAAGCGTTCGGTCGCTGTAATCATGGCAGCGATACTGCCTTTCATATCGGCGGCACCTCTACCGTGCAGGAAGCCATCAGCAACTGTGGCGCTAAAGGGGGGGTATTGCCACTTGTCCTCTGGACCGGTTGGCACAACATCAGTGTGGCCCGCGAAAACGAACAGAGGGCCGCTGCTGCCTAGAGTGGCCCACAGATTCGTCACGTCCTCAAATTGAAGTGTTTCAACACTAAACCCGGCCGCACTTAGTCGCTGTGCGATCAGCTCCTGACAACCTTCGTCAGAGGGTGTTACCGAGGGGCGTTGCATTAGTTGCCTTGCAAGTTCGAGAGATGCACTCATGGGTTTTTCTTTATCTGTTGGGAGTTGCTATTTATCTAACTGACCTGCACGAGTTAGTTATGACTGTGTAGATCATCGTTAAGGCTGATAGAGGACTTTAGCGGGAGGCATTCAACGCCACCGGAAAGTGAGTTACGCCTAAAAAGTAAATTTTCGACGCCAACCAATTCTTTTGCCTTCACTGTTTTTAATAATGCGCCATCGGCCCCGAGCACGTTTAATTTCGTACCGGCGGTAAGGTATAAGCCAGCCTCGACTGTGCAGCCATTCGCGAGAGGGATGCCTAGTCCTGCATTGGCGCCAATTAGGCAGTTCTCTCCGACAGAAATGACTTCCGTGCCGCCACCGGAAAGAGTGCCCATGGTGCTACAGCCTCCACCAAGGTCGCTGTTTGCGCCGACCATCACTCCCGCAGAGATACGGCCTTCCACCATCGCTGGCCCTTCGGTGCCTGCATTAAAATTCACGAAGCCTTCGTGCATGACCGTCGTGCCGGCCCCGAGATAGGCCCCGAGACGAACTCGGGCGCTATGGGCGATACGGACACCCGTTGGAACGACATAACTAGTCATCTTGGGAAACTTGTCTACAGAGGCAACTTCAAGGGTTGTACCCGCAAGTCTGGCTGCTAGTTGGCGCTCTGCTAGTTCTTCTAAGTCAATTGCGCCTTCGTTAGTCCAGGCTAGATTATGCAATACCGCAAATAGGCCATCAAGGTTGAGCGAATGCGGTTTGGCGAGACGGTGCGAGAGCAGGTGAAGCTTGAGGTAAGCTTCTGCAACGCTCAATGGAGCACTGTCCTTGAACAACACGCAGAGAATGAGCTGGCCTTGGCCCTCATTCATTTGTTTCACTTGCTGGGCGTGTTCAGCAAAATTAGCTTCGAGCAGTGCAGAGGTAAGTGCTGTCGCCGAACTCGCATCGATCTGAACAACTGCATTCTCGCCGGATTGAATTGAGCCGCTAGCCAGCAGCAAGCTGCTCAGTACTGTGTCAGGGCTCAGCAATGGCCGTGGATAGTAGACTTCGATGATCTCGTTTTTCGCATTGCGAGTTGCTAGACCTAGGCCTAGGCTATGTATTGTTGTATCAATCATGGTGTGATGATCCTTTGGGTGTCACAGAATGAATTAGAGGTTTTAAGTTTGTGTCAGCGCTTGAATTTGGTCCTTGTCGAATCCGAGCAGCCACTTGCCTTGGCTCTCGATAATGGGTCGCTTAATGATCGAATTGTTCTCGCTCATGATCTTGATGGCAGATACCTCGCTTAGGTCTTGTTTAGCAGCATCGGGTAATTTGCGCCATGTACTTCCCCGTGTATTGACGAGCAACTTGAAATCGAAGTGCTTAAGGAACTTCTTAATCAGTGCCTCGTCACAGCCAAGCTTCTTGTAGTCATGAAAGTCATAGTCGACTCCCAATTCGGCGAGCAGAGAGCGTGTTTTCTTGATGGTGTCGCAGTTGTTTATTCCGTAGAGCGTGGTCATGGTTGATTTTCTAGATTATGGTAGTTAATAGGATTGTTAATAGGGTCGTTAATAGGGCTTTTAATAGGCTTGTAAAGTCGCTTAGGTCTCGAGTCGTTGTTCGAGGTCGATTTTTAGTTCTGAGCTTATTTTATCTATTAGGTCTTGATCTTCGATAGGCTTATTGGACTGGTCGGTTACGAAAAACAAATCCTCTACGCGTTCGCCAAGAGTGGTGATGCGTGCATCCAGAAGGTTTATTTGATGTTCCGCAAACACTTTTCCAATAGTGGCGAGAATGCCAGATTGATCTGGGCAGTTAATCTCGACGGTCGAATAATTCTTGCCAGGAGAATTGAGCCAATTTATATCGATTGTGTGGCTGAAATATTTGTCCTTTCGGCTGCGACGGATACGAGAAGGGGCAATTGCAGACATATCTGAGTTTAGATATTCAGTCACCACTTTTTCTAATTCGGCGAGACGCGTCGGATTGTTGCCTACTGGCTTGCCCGATGATTCGAGCACTGTATAGGTGTTTATGCAGTAGTCGTTGTCCGACGTAAAAATTCGCGCGCCTTGAATATTCAGGTTTAGTTTCTCAAAAGCAGCAGCAATCCTAGCAAAGAGGTAGTTGCTATTCTTGGTGTAGATGAATATCTGCGTGGCGCCTTCGAGCGCATTCTGAATTACGCAGTCAGTCGATACTAGAGGGCCTGAGCCGGGAAATGATGCGATGGCTTCCGTATGCCAAACAATATTTGCAGCAGACTCACGTAAAAAATATTCGTCATTGGAGTTCGCCCAAACTTTCTGGATGCGCTCTTCATCGATGCCATGCTCAGCCAGTTTGTTGAGGGCCGTTTCCTTCTTGTCACTAATGCGATCTTCTCTATTGCGGGGGTTCTCAAGTCCGAGTCGCAACGCGCGCTTAGTATTAAAATACAGTTGCTTCATCAAGCTGGCGCGCCAGCTATTCCATAATTCCGGGTTGGTCGCGCGAATGTCAGCCACAGTCATCGCATAGAGGTAGTCGAGATGTAACTTGTCGCCCATTAATGTAGCGAACTCATGGATCACCTCAGGATCGTTGATGTCTCTGCGCTGAGCTGTCATGGACATAAACAAGTGTTTGCTGACCAGCCAGACGACAAGCTTGGTGTCCCAACTGCTGAGCCTATGGCGGGCGCAGAAATCTTCGGCATCGATCATGCCTAAGGCCGAGTGATCACCGCCGCGGCCCTTAGCGATGTCATGATAGAGGCCTGCGATGTAGAGCAATTCCACTTTTGGTAGATTCTTGTGGATATGTGCTGCCACCGGGAAATTCTCAGCGGCGTCGGGTAGCCGGAAGCGACGCATGTTCTCGACTACTTGCAGTGTGTGAGCATCGACAGTGTAAATGTGGAAAAGGTCGTGCTGCATCTGTCCCGTTATCTGCTCAAATTCAGGCAGGTATCTACCTAGAATGCCATAGCGAGCCATTCTGCGAATCTGCAGCGTCATCTTGTGCGGCGACCGCAAGAGTTCCATGAACAGGGTGACATTTCGAATATCGTTTCTATAATCCTCGTCGATGAGGCGTCTATTGTCGCGCAGTAGGCGAACTGTCGACGCGCGAATCGCTTGGATTTTTGGGTTCTGCGCCATCAGGACGAAGACTTCTAATAGCGCCGATGGATGGCGCTTGAAGACATCCGGGCTGATCACCTCTATGTAGTCATTCCGAATCTGAAAGCGATCGTTTATCTTCTTAATCTTTACCCGCTCACCCTCGCGAAGTATGGCTTCATCGAAGTGTTGTAAGAGCACATCGTTTAGCGCTCGCATATTCGCCACCGCGCGGTAATATTGCTTCATCAGCTTTTCGACACCGAGGCTCTTATCATCATCCTTGTAGCCGAAAAGTTTCGCGAGTTCTCTCTGCTTATCGAACAACAAGCGGTCCTCGCGCCGGCCTTCAAGAAAGTGCAGGCCGTAGCGAAGCTTCCAAAGAAATTGCTGCCCCTTGTTGAGCATCGTCATCTCGGATTCTTTCAGGAAACCAGCCTTGACTAGATCCTGAAACGTACCGGCACCGAAATGCCGCTTCGCTACCCATGCGATAGTCTGTATGTCTCGAAGGCCACCGGGTGACGTCTTTACATTAGGCTCGAGCGCATAGTCGACATCATGGTACTTCTCATGTCGTGCGTTCTGCTCGTCCCACTTTGCCCGCAGGAATTGTTTAATCGGCCAGACACGTTTTCCGGTAGTCAGGGCGTACATCTCGCTCTGCAACTCTGTTGGGCCAGTGATTGTGCGCGATTCCATCAGCGCTGTGGCCACTGTTATGTCTTTGACAGCTTCGCTCTTGCATTGCTTGATGGAGCGTACGCTTTGGCCAATTTCGAGGCCGATATCCCAGAGCAGGGTGCAGAAGGAGCTAATGCAATTCTTATAACGGCTGGCATTATCCTTACGTGTAAGAATGAGCAAATCGATGTCGGAATGGGGGAGTAATTCGCCACGGCCATAGCCACCAACTGCGACGAGTGAGATGTCTTTATCAATCGGCCATGGTTGAGCCTGCCAAGCGATTTTTAATATCTGATCTACAACCCAGGCGCGACCGAATACTATCTCGGTGATATTGAGATTCGCTTTGTAACGTTCATCTAGGATATTGCTAGCGGCTGCTAGGGCCTGCTTAAGAGGTTTAACCTGATTGCTGGAGCTTTTGAATTCTGCCTGCAGCGCTATGATGTCGAGCAGCTTAGTGCCTAGCTCAAGACCATCGTCGCTGTATTTTTCATCAATTGCTAAGGTATCTGGATTCAAAACGATTCGCTGGAGCGTCGAGTAAAGACCTCGCAGCCATCACTGTTTACAGCCATAGTGTGCTCCCACTGCGCCGAGAGTCTGCGATCTTTCGTGGTTACCGTCCAGCCGTCTTTCTTGGATAGTTTGGTGAAGCGAGTCCCTGCATTCAGCATAGGCTCGATGGTAAATGTCATGCCTTCTGTGAGAATCGTTCCGCTGTTAGGTTGGCCGAAATGAAGTACCTGGGGCTCTTCATGAAAAATGCGGCCGATGCCATGCCCGCAATACTCTCTCACGATAGAGTAATTATGGGCCTCGCCATGTTGCTGAATGATATGTCCGATATCGCCCAGCGTAACGCCAGGCTTCACGATGTCGATAGCTTTGTACAGGCATTCCTGCGTGACTTTGATTAGGCGCTTCGCATGATCGGGTACGTCGCCGACGCAGAACATTTTGCTGGTGTCACCATGAAAACCGTTTTTTATTACAGTGACATCGATATTAATGATGTCGCCCGACTTGAGGGTCTTGCCGTCGCTGGGAATGCCGTGACAGATAACGTGGTTTACCGAGGTGCAGATGGACTTTGGAAAGCCGTTGTAATTCAGTGGGGCAGGAATGGCTTTCTGCACATCGACAATGTAGTTGTGGCAGATTTTATCGAGCTCGCCAGTGCTAACCCCAGGTTGGACGTGTGGGCCAATCATATCCAAGACCTCAGAGGCCAGTTTGCCGGCTATCCGCATTTTAACAATGTCGTCGGCTGTTTTAATATGAATCGTCATCGAAGTGCCCGTTGTTTTCCTAATTGTTGCCGGAATTGTTGCCGGCAATATTGCTGGCAGTAAAGCTGGCTATTGTAATGCAGGAGCCTCCTTTGTAACAGGGGATTCCAGCTTTCAAGTGAGGATGAAAGCGGCTTGGAATGGGCGATAGAGAGCATTTCTTCATTGGCCTGAATGCGATATTTTCTTTCAGTAGTGGCGCTATTGTGGTATAAAGCGGCGCGTTTTCGTGGTTGCTGTCTCTACTTCTCCTAGGAGTTTAGGGGGGTTGCTGGTCTCGGAAGCTGAAATTAACATTAACTAACGTCGCACATACACCGTCACATGAGTTCTGGGTGCCTCTCTGTAGCTGTATTTCAGATTGGTTGAGCCATGGGGTGTATGGAGGCCTAACCCAAATCGAAGGAAATAACATGACTGTAAGTATGAAAGATATGCTCCGTGCAGGAGTACATTTCGGGCACCAGTGTCGCTATTGGAACCCAAAAATGGACCAATATATATTTGGTTCCAGAAACAAAATTCACATCATCAATCTTGAGCACACTGTACCTGCGCTTAATTCCGCACTCGAAGAAGTTAGCTATCTTGCTGAAAAGAAAAGGAAAATCCTTTTCGTTGGCACAAAGCGAGCGGCTGGGAAGATCATTAAGCAGGAAGCAGAGCGCGCAGGAATGCCGTATGTAAATCACCGCTGGCTAGGTGGTATGTTGACTAACTACAAGACTATTCGCGGCTCTATCAAGCGCCTTAAAGATCTTGAGCAGCAAGAAGTAGATGGCACATTGAGCCGTCTAAGCAAGAAAGAAGCCCTTATGCGAACTCGCGCCAAGGAAAAGCTTGAGCGGAGTATCGGTGGTATTAAGGATATGGGCGGCCTACCTGACGCGATATTCGTGGTTGATGTAGATCATGAGCGTATTGCTGTTACTGAAGCAAACAATCTGAAAATTCCTGTGATCGGAATCGTGGACACTAATAGCAACCCCGACGGCGTTACCACTGTAATCCCAGGTAACGATGATGCGATACGTGCAATTCAGTTGTATGTAGAAGCGATCGCCGATGCTTGTGTTGAAGGACGTGAGAAAAATAATCCTGCGAGCAGCACTAGCGAATTTATCGAGATAGAAGATGATGCCGTTGTTGAAGCAGCTGCAGAAACTGCGGAAGCAGCGCCAGCACCGGAGGCTGTGGCCGAGGTTGAAGAGCAGCCAGTTGTAGCTACGCCTGCTGCGGAGCCCGAGCAAGCCAAAGAGGAGGCGCCGGCAGAAGTAGTAGCTGAAGCTGCGCCTGCTGCTGAAGAGAAGCCTGCGGCGAAGAAGGCCCCAGCTAAGAAGAAGGCCGCTGTTAAGAAGAAAGCTCCAGCCAAAGAAAAGGCTGCAAAGGAAGACTCTTAGTAGAACCCCCTGCGTAACAGTAGAGTGATAAGAGTTGAATAAAGGGGGCGGATAGCCCCCTTTTTACAGGTGATTTAATAGAAGAGCGCGCTCTTCGAGATGATTAGAAAGAGGCATTAAGAGATGGGAAAAATTACTGCGGGCATGGTTAAAGAGCTACGTGAAAGAACCGGCTTGGGCATGATGGATTGCAAGAGAGCGTTGACAGAAGCCGATGGCGATATAGACAAGGCCATCGATGACTTGCGAAAGGCGAGTGGTATGAAGGCTGCCAAGAAGGCGAGCCGTATTGCTGCCGAGGGAGTCGTGCTGACTAAAATTGCTGAGGATGGTAACTACGGTGTCCTAATTGAGGTCAACTCAGAAACTGATTTCGCGGCTAGAGACGATAATTTTCTTGGTTTTGCGCAGCAGGCGCTGGAACTTGCCTACTCAAACAGCGAAGCCGATGTTGCTAGTCTGCTTGACGCGGGTTTGGAAGATACGCGCTCTGCCTTGGTACAAAAAATAGGTGAAAATTGTAATTTGCGTCGTGTGGAGCGTTTGCAATTCACAGATGAGAATGCGGGTATTGTTGAGAGTTACGTGCACAGCAATAATAGAATCGCAGTTCTAATCTCGGTTATCGGTGGTGATGAAGCACTTGCTCGCGATGTGGCCATGCATATAGCTGCTGTAAACCCATTAGTTCTCAAAGCAGAAGATGTGCCAGCGGATGAAATAGCGAAAGAGACAGAGATCTATTCTGCGCAGGCGCGCGAAAGCGGCAAGCCGGAAGAAATCATTGAGAAAATGATCAGTGGTAGATTGCGAAAATTCGTCGCTGAAATAAGCTTGTTGGAACAGCCTTTTGTTAAAGATCCAGATGTTACTGTTGGCCAATTACTTAAGAATGCCGATGCCAGCGTAGTTCAGTTCACTCGTTTCGAAGTGGGCGAGGGAATCGAGAAAGAAGAAATCGACTTCGCCGATGAAGTTGCGGCTCAAGTTAAAGGCTCTTAGGAGCGTAATTACAGGGACAGCACTGAAAAATGCCAAATAAGGAACGCAAGTACAATCGTATTTTGTTAAAGCTAAGCGGTGAGGCACTCACCGGTGATGGCGATTTTGGCATAGACCCTAAAGTACTCGACCGAATGGCTGTAGAAATTGGCCAGCTGGTGGGTTTGGGAGTAGAGATAGGTCTGGTCATTGGTGGAGGCAATCTATTCCGCGGCGCGGCACTGCACGCCTCGGGCATGGAGCGTGTAACTGGCGATCACATGGGTATGTTAGCTACGGTGATGAATGCGCTGGCGATGCGTGACGCACTTGAGCGGGCGAGCATTCCCACGCGTGTCATGTCGGCCATTCCCATGAGTGGTGTCGTCGAACACTATGACCGGCGTACGGCTATTCGACATCTAGATGCGGGCGATGTCGTTATATTCTCCGCAGGAACCGGAAATCCATTGTTCACTACGGATACTGCCGCTTGCCTACGTGGAATAGAGATTGATGCGGACCTAATACTGAAAGCCACAAAGGTGGACGGTGTTTATTCTTCCGATCCTGAGTTAGATTCGAGTGCGGTTAAGTACGACAAACTTAGCTACGATGAAATAATCGAGAAGAAACTCGGTGTCATGGACTTGACGGCTATCTGTCTA
>JAESUT010000050.1 GCA_016762995.1 Gammaproteobacteria bacterium
CAGCTAGCTTGGCCGAATAATCTTGGGACGTCTGGCACCTCGAGGCCATGAGCCGTTTCTGCGAGCAATTTCCCTAGCAGAGTCCCCTTGACCGTGCCGCCACCGTTACAGCCTGCTGATACATAGAGCCCCGGCTTGAATTCGCCCCACACCGCTCCTCCATTGAAAGTAAAGCCGACGGCGCCGCCCCAGCAGTGTTCGAAGTTAAAATTCGGCAATTGTGGAAAGCGTTTCTCAAGACGGCGCTGGAGTTCGTCGATGACCTTTTCTTTTGGCGTCTCCTTCTCGTAGCTATGCATGGCGCGCACCATCAGCCTTCCATCGCGGGTTCGACGTAGGGTGCTGCCGAGTCGATGGGTGGGCAGTAGGCCCCAGTTCTCATCGCTACCTAGATCATCCAATACAGACTTCTCTAACACTGGCGTTAGACCCGCGTAGGTGTGCACTGCTACCAGACGAGAGCGGCCGATACCAAGCTCTTTGCTGAAGGCATTGTTAGCCAGTACTAGTTTACGGGCATTGATAACAGCGTTCGGCGTCTGCACCTTCCATCCGCCAGCTTGCTGCACTAGTTTCAATGCGGGAGTGTTCTCAAACAGTTGTACAGACTCCGGCAGAAGTGACGCGAGAGCGCGGATCGCAGCCGCGGGTTGTGCGAGATAGCAGTTGGGAGAATAGAGTCCCTCCTGATAGAAGCCCGAGCCTATTCTTGATTTAAGTGCAGATGCATCGAGGCTTTCATACTCCAGGTCAGCGGCTTCGAGGAAGGCGCGATAGTTTTGTAGCGATTTCAGCCCCGCTTCGCTAGCAGCTGCGCGGTAGGTTCCAGCCTTGGTTATGTCTACCGCGTGACCAGAGTCTTCAATATCGGCGAGAATTCCTGCCATGGTACTGGTTGTAAGACGGTTGCAGAGATTCATCTTCTCCACTTGATTTGGATTGGCGTCCTCGGCAAGTGCTATCTCCAATAAAAATCCGGAATTGCGGCCGGGGTTGCCTTCACCGATCTCGCTGGCATCTATCAAGGCAATGCCAGCCTCTGGAGACAGACTATGCCAGCGTCTGGCGGCGGATATTCCAGTCCATCCTGCGCCAATGATCAGCACATCGACGATGAGTTCTTTTTCCAGGGCAGGGCTTGCTTCACGCGCGGGCAGTAGCGCGTTCCAACCGCTCTTCAATTGGTAATTGGGGAAAGTCTTATGAATAGACATAGGTTAATTTTCTCAGTCTATAGTTCTATCACTAAGGCTTTCTCAGGCGGCAATTTTCCTGCACAGACATCTGCATAGATGTCGGCGAGTTTCTCAACGCCAATCAGCCTCACAATCTTCATCCAGTCTGCACTGCGTTTAGATGAGTCAGCGATAAACTGTGATGACTTCGAGTCGAATTCCTCAATCCCCCATTCTTTTATGCGCATTTGAATATGGCTGGGCGCGAAGAAGAACTCTCTCTTATCCGCTGGGATACCTGTGTCTTTTCCACCTTCGCTCCAATGTGTTAGCCCTACATTTAGGCAATGCACTAAACGATCGCCTAGATGTGCATGTATGTCCGATAGTAATTGCGAGTTACCGGACATATCCACAATCACCGTAGGTACCGTGGCGTCAATTTCTTCAAGCGCATCGTAGTTCATTGTCTTGTCATAAAGCTCAAGACTAGCAACCCATTTTTGATTGCCGCTAGAGGTTAGCCCAATCGAGGTAGGGGAATCTGTGTCTGCTGCTAGGGCATAGGCTAGACCGATGCTGGTCTTGCTTGAGGCGCTAATCACGATAACTTGCTTTGCGCCATACCAGTCATTGTGTTGCAAGCTGTCCCACAAGCAGAATGACGTAATATATAAAGGCCATAAGAGCATGCGCATGTCATCCATGCCCCTGTCATAGTCAGGCTCAGTAGCGACTCGTCGGTAAGTGTTGTAACCCGGCGGTAATTTGGAGCGGTGTTCAGCACCATCGATCAGTCGGTTTTCTAACACTTTGACGTTCTGCATCTTGAGGTAGCTATTGGTAGGGTAGTAACCAAATACTCTTTCTCCCACGTCGACGCCTGCCGCGCTACTAGCCACCACATCGGCAAATCCCCATACGGGAATGATGCCCCAGTTATCGGTCTCATTGCTTGATGCCGGGAAGAACTGCCAGTAACCTAATTGATCGCCGGCAGCGGCATAGGTAACGTTATTCGCACTAAAGCCAAATTTGTCCACCTTTAATAAAATTTCGCCGGCCGCGAGAGGAGTGTCAATATCCAGTTCCGATTCAACAACTCGGCTTTGAGTTATGTCGCTCTTTACTATTTGCAATTCCATCATTTGAAAGACCTTAGCTGTGCTACTGCTAGTTCATATTCGCCAGTTTGTACATGGCATGAGTGCTATTGAGTATGAGGCTTAAGTTGCGAATAGGCTAGATCAAGATGGGCTAACAGTCTCTCTAGTCCTAGCCCTGCTTCATTGTGTCGTTCAGCCTATTATAATTGACACAAATCAGTGCCGCTGTAACACCTACCTACTAGAATAAGCTGAGGTGCTAGAATAAAACTTACACAATTTGAAGTAGATTGCAGGCAGTGAGGAAAGCTATGAAATTATCCCGCAGGCGTTTCGTTCGGGGAATGGGAGTTACAGCGAGCAGCACACTGCTGCCCCTTTCATTATTTGCGCAGAATCAGGCGCAGAACGAGTTGCAGATTCCAGCGCTTAATGCCGGCGAGATGCAAGCCGGCAGGCAAAGCTATGAGTTGCAACTGCAGTCTGGCACTAGCCAATTTCTAAGTGGTTTACCAACGCCAACTTTAGGTATAAACGGAAGCTTCCTTGGCCCGACACTGCGGCTCAAGAATGGTAGCGATGTAGCGATATCGGTTTTAAATCAACTCGATGAACCTAGCACGCTGCATTGGCACGGCCTACATGTACCGGCTAAAGCAGATGGCGGTCCTTCACAGGTCATCGCGCCGGATGAAACTTGGCGGCCTTCGTTTACGGTAAGGCAGAAGGCCGGTACTTTCTGGTATCACTCGCATCTGCTAAACAAGACCGGTGAACAGGTATATAAAGGCCTCGCCGGAATGATCATCATCGATGACGAGGAAAGTGAAAGCTTAGAATTACCTTCCACCTACGGCGTCGACGATATCCCCTTGATCGTGCAAGACCGACGCTTTAATGAAGACGGTTCATTTCGTTACGTTGGAATGCATCGCGACGTTATGACGGGAGTGTTCGGCGATCGCATTCTAGTAAATGGTACGACTTCAGCAGTATTTACACCCACTACAAATAAGGTGAGGTTTAGAATTCTCAATGCAGCCAATGCGAGAACGTTCAATTTCGCCCTAGCTGATGGACGTGAGTTTTCACTAATCGCCTCCGATGGCGGCTTCTTGGAGAAGCCAGTTGCACTGAGGAATATTGTCCTTGCCCCTGCCGAACGTGTCGAGATCGTGGTGGATTTTAGTGACGGCGGTCCAGTCGATCTTCTCTCGCTCCCATTAGAGGCATCTTCGCCGTACTCAACTATTGGCATGATGAGAAATATGCTTTCTGTGAATACAGAGTCATTCACTATCTTGAATATTCAGCCGCAGTCAAACTTGCAGCGCTCAACTGCGCTTCCAGAGAAATTGACATCTATAAGCCGAATGCAGGAGGGCGAGGCCGCGCGTACTCGCCGGTTTGTACTCTCTATGCCGATGGGAATGATGCGGCGCGGCAGAGGAAGGGGTGGAGAATTCTTAATCAATGGCAACCCCATGGCGATGGATACAATTAATGAAGTGGTGCCAGTTGGCACCACAGAAATTTGGGAGATTTACAACGATTCGATGATGATGCATCCCTTCCACATCCATCATGGCCAGTTTCAGATTTTAGATCGAGATGGTGTGCCGCCAAGCCCCGATGAAATGGGTTTTAAAGACACCGTAAAAGTTGGCCCCGGGCAAACCGTTCGCTTTATCATGCGCTTCGAAAATTTCAGCGATCCGGACACTGCCTATATGTATCACTGTCATATCTTGGAGCATGAAGACAACGGCATGATGGGACAATTTACAGTGGCCTGACGAATCCAGTTTAGGGAGGGCCGTGTAAAATTCCGAGGCTGTATACTAAAAATTCTGAGCTAAGCCTTCGCTACTGTAATCGCATCGACAAGATTTTGTGCAGCTAGCTGTGACTGGCGACTAATCTTGATTCGAAGATTTCCGCCCTTGCTACCAGGCAAGTTTCTAAAAATGCGAAGACTACTTCCCTGTAAGACAAGTTCCGAGCCGAACATCTTACGTTCCATTCTTGCCTGTCGAATATCTCCTAGTGCAATTTCTATTTCTTTCACCGATGTCTTGAATACGCCGAGTACGGAATCGCTTGTCTGATACTCAATCTTTAGGGTGTCGTCTGCGAAGGATATCAAGCCATCCGATTCTAACAGCCCCGAACTATCACAGACATTGAACGCCACATTCACGTCGTCCACATACTGATCTTCGTAATAGTTTCGTGCGAGACCACGGCTTCGCTCGTAAGCCATCTCGACAAACTCCGGCGCGTAGCGAATGCCAGCATAGTGTCCTAATAGAAACAAGCCCATACCGAGCACGACATAGCCTGCCCAGAAGACTGCCATACCCGTAAAAATATTAATGAACACACACAGGACCATGACGGCGACGGAAGTCATACAGTGGGCTTTGAATTTTTGCCAGAGATGCTGTTCCTTATCTTTAGTACGACGTTCTTCCTCGAGCGAACGAATCGCACGATCGATCTGCGCATCATCGACGCCGAATTCTTTGCCTATGGATAGAAGCTCGTCATGATCGACAGCCTCTTCTGGCCTGCTAGATTCATCTAATAGGCTGAAGCGAATAATGTCTGCGACTTCGTCGCTGCTGTAACGCCGGGCCGCAGCGCTCTGAGGTTGTTTTTCGGTCTGATCAGCATTTTGTTGCTGTCGGTTTTCGTCTGTCGATTCGAATTGCAGCATGTCGGCCATGAACTGTCTCCTTAGAGCTTCATACAGAGCTTGCCCTGATTGAATCAAGATTGTGCTCGCGTGTCAGCTACTGTTGTTAGCTAGTATCTAATGTTTAGCTATTAATTAAAGCAACAATCGCGCCAGCGCAGCTTGCAGTAAGGGTTACTGCCAAGGAGTCCTTAAGTATTGAGCTTCTCGGCCTATTCGGCGGAGGTTTCCAGAATGCGTCAGGCGGTCAAGCTGTGGATGCGGTGCGTGAAAAGACTACTGATTGATGAATTTCGCCAGTTTTGTGGCAAAGCAGAAACTGAATTTTGAGCAAAAAAAAGGAGGCTAGTGATAGCCTCCTTTTTCAAACATTGAGCGAAGGGCTTAGTCAGCCGGCTCTAAGCGAACAACCGAAGATGGCTCGCCATTGCGGTCGGAAATGGCTAAGTAGATATAACCATCTTGCCCCTGGCGTACGTCGCGGATTCGCCCGATGTCATACACAAGCGTTTCTTCTACAACTACGCTGCTGTAGTCGTCAGACAGTTGCAATCGAGCAAGCTGCTCGCCAGCTAAAGAGCCAGAGAAGATGTTGCCATACCACAGCGGGAACTTATCGCCGGTGTAGATCATTAGGCCCGATGTAGCGATTGACGGGACCCAGAATTGCTCCGGTTGTACCATGCCTTCTTCACTGATACCGATATGGATAGGTCTGCCGAATGCGCCATAGTTCGCGCCACGACCGACTACAGGCCAACCGTAGTTGTTGCCAGGCTCAATGCGATTAATCTCATCGCCGCCTTGCGGTCCATGCTCAGACTCCCAAAGATCACCAGTCTCCGGGTGAACCGCTAGACCTTGAGGGCTGCGATGACCGTAGCTCCAGATTTCAGGAAGCATGTCTGATTGTCCGACAAATGGATTGTCATTCGGTACAGTGCCATCGTCATTCAGACGCACAATAACGCCTTGGTGATTGCTGCGATCCTGTGCAGGGTGAGCTCGCAGAGCGGCTTCATCTCCAACCGGAGGAGCCATACGATCGCCTAGCGTTAGGAACATATAGCCATCGTTATCGAAAACGATCTTGCCGCCATAGTGTCCAAAGCCAACTGCTTGTGCTTCGAAGATTTCTACAACATTGGTCAGTCGGTCATTCTCGAAACGGCCGCGCGCTATCGCTGTTGCAGAGCTGCCTTCAGTTTTCTTGGAATAGGTTAGATAGACCCAGCGGTTCTCGCTGAAATTGGGATGCGGCAAGACGTCGAACAAACCACCTTGGCCTTCATAAAATACGTCGGGGACTCCGGGAACTGCTTCGGGCAGAAGCTTGCCGTCGCGAACGACCCTCAAGCGGCCAGGCTTTTCTGTAATGAGCATATCGCCGCCGGGTAGCCAGGCCATGGACCAGGGTTGTACAAGATCCTCGGCTACCGTTACGACTGTGTAGTCATGGTTGGCTGCATGGTAAACGTCCGACTGCGCGCTAACGCCAGCCGCAGCGGTTGCTAGTAGGGCGGTACCAGCAAGTTTTAACAAATTGCGAAACATAAGGTATTCCTCTTTAGTTCTAATCAATGCAGGCTCACCTAGTCAAACTAGGCGAGCCTGTTAAACGGGTAAATCTTGACTCTAATTCTCTATGGAAATAGCAGTGCCAATTCAGCCTTCGCATCAGCGCTGGCGGTGTGATTAAGGCTCGCGATGATACCGGCCAATGCTTTTCCACGATCTGGTGCGTCTGCGGATGCCTGAATTTCTGCCATTGCACTTTTGCCTTCGGCATTCGCAGCGTGCTGGATATTGGTTACGGCGCTAGCCATTGCGTGGATACCCTCGGCCAATGAGGAATCACCGATGATTGCACTCAGTGCAGCTTTATCTGCATCCGAAGGGAAATGGTTAAGACTGACAACGATGTCAGCAATCTGCTTAGCAGCAGCGGCATTGGCGCTGTTGTCTTGGGCCGCGGAAAACTGCGAAAATAGTCCGATAACGGCAATCAATAGGAATCTTTGTAAGATTGTATTCTTCATGGTGATCTCCTCAGCTCGGGAATCCGAGCAATTTAGTTTGTCGAGTCTAGCGCAGTAATCTAGGAATAAATAGACGTTTTGGGCGCCAAACGCTTGGTATAGAGCGGTTTTTTACGGGCAGGTAGGCGTGCAGCTTTATCCGTTACAAAGAATTACAAATCCGCTTATTCATATTTGGTTAAGCTTTTGATATCTATCATGGTTTTGGAATCACGGTGTAGTAGTGTACTTGCTTGTAGGAGAGAGATTGCTTATCCTTCTCCTCCCGCTTATAACAGGCAATTGATGCCCCTAGTTTTAGTTTTCATTTGATGTGGTTTAAGCGGATTAACTACGCCGTCGGCTCGTTTAATGGGTACGCTGGAATTAAAGAATTACTATCTGGAGAGTCTGAGATGTTCGCAACAAAACGACTGATTTCATCATTCATCCTGAGTGTCGGCGCTATAGCCTGCACCTCATTTGCTTGGAGCCAGTCCGGCACCACTGTCAACGACGGCAACTGGCCGGACCATCACGGTGGTAAATTTGCTCAACGCTATTCTCCTCTCGACCAGATTAATGCAGAAAATGTTGGCGAGCTTGCAGTTGCATGGAGCTTCGACACTGGATCGATAGGCCCTTCAGCCGAATTCAATAACCCGTCTACACCCATTGCGATTGATGGTGTTCTCTATGTCACCATGGGCAATACGCGGAATGTTGGGGCCATTGATGCTGCTACCGGGCAGCTATTGTGGCTCTGGCGGCCACAAGAAGGCGAGAGATTTGATCACGCGCCACGTAAAGGTGCTGGCCGTGGTTTGGCACATTATCGATCCAACGGTGAAGACCGCATCCTAAGCATTACTCCAGGCTTTCAGTTGGTTTCACTAGATGCGAAGACAGGCCTTCCTGATCCGAGCTTTGGTGAGAATGGCAGCGTTGACCTATTCATGGGGCTCAGAAACGCCGAAGACGACAGATTTGACGACATCGACATTGGTTCATCCATGCCTCCGTTCGTAATGAATGATGTGATCGTAGTAGGCCCAGCGCACCGCGTAGGAATGCGCCCGCGCTCCAAATCGAATGTTAAAGGTGACGTGCGTGCGTACGATGCACGTACTGGCGAACTCATGTGGACCTTCCACACTATCCCAGAGCGCGGTGAAGTAGGTTTTGAAACGTGGCTAGATGGAGGCGTTGAATTCACCGGTAATGCGGGTGTTTGGGCGACCATGTCGGGTGATCCAGAGATGGGCCACCTTTATCTTCCAGTAGAATCTGCAACAGGTGACCGCTACGGTGGAGATCGTCCAGGAGACAATCTATTCGCTAACGCACTAGTAGCCGTGGATATTAAAACCGGAGAGCGGCAGTGGCATTTCCAGTTAATTCACCATGATATCTGGGACTGGGACAATCCCTCTGCGCCGGTAGTCGCGGATTTGCCAAATGGTCGTAAGATCGTTATGCAAGTCACTAAGCAAAACTGGGTTTACACATTCGATCGCCTCACAGGTGAGCCAGTATGGCCAATCGAGGAACTACCAGTCCCGGCTGGCGATGTGCCCGGTGAATGGTATGCAGCGACACAGCCATTTCCAACAAAGCCAGCACCATTTGATCGTCAGGGAGTTTCGGAAGACGACATAATCGATTTCACACCGGAGCTTCGAGCTGCGGCAATGGAGGCGGTTTCAGATTTTCGTTTTGGCCCCAATCTTTACACGCCGCCGTCTCTCGTTGACGCAGCGGACGGCACGCGCGGCGTCCTGAGTTTGCCTTCATCTACCGGTGGTGCTAACTGGGAAGGTTCGGCAATGGATCCTGAGACGGGCATTATCTATATACCTTCAAGAACGGCTCTGGCGCTCTTATCCGTAGGCAACGATCCGGATTCGGATCTCGCCTACAGTATGGCCTTCGGCGTACGTGTTCCGAGAGTGCAGGGTTTGGATGTTATTAAGCCTCCCTATGGCCGCATTACTGCCATCGACATGAATACTGGTGACCATGTATTTCAGGTAGCGAATGCCGACACTCCGGATCGAATCAAGAATCACCCTGCATTGCAGGGCGTGGATATTCCACGTACTGGAGTGCCAACAAGAGCGGGATTGGTTCTGACTAAAACATTGTTGTTTGCAGGTGAAGGCGGTGGTGGCCCTGGTGCTAGCCCCATATTCCGGGCATACGACAAGCAAACCGGCGAAATTATCGCTGAAATAGACCTGCCCAACATGCAATCCGGGCAACCCATGACTTATGAAGTTGATGGCAAGCAGTACATTGCCATGTTCGTTAGCGGTAACGCTGGCGCTACTCAGTTAGTGGCCTTAGCCCTACCGTAATTTTTAAACTAGGAGTAACTATGACTATGCGAGCTTTTTTAAATCGAACAATACTTGCGCTACCATTGCTATTGATAGGTCTGCCCGTTCAGGCAGCCAATTGGGTAATTGATCCAGGTAATTCACTGGTAACTTTTAAGTATGCCTACGGTACGGATCCTTACGAGGGTCGGTTTACAAATGTACAGGCGACTTTCGATATTGACCCGATGAACCCTACAAACTGCGAATTCAACGTAACTATTAATATCGCTGATATTGATGTCGATTCGCCGGAAGTTCTGGACTACCTGCTCGACTATGAATTGTTTGATGTGGATTCTTGGCCGACAGCAACTTTTAAGGCTGAGAAGTGTCGTTTAACTGGTGTGACTTCATTTGAAGCTGACGGCATATTAACGATTCGCG